>JAYUOT010000241.1:0-14345 GCA_043760705.1 Betaproteobacteria bacterium | reverse complement strand
GGCCAATAGCACTTGCTATTGGCTAAAAATTCAACGAAGTAGACCGCCCGATTCAAGGAGCCAGGCGCCGCGCGATTAAATCCGCGCTTCCCTAGAGCCTGCGCGCCCAGATGCTCGGCCACTTGTTCCCCAGGGACGCAGGGCTTCCTACAAACGGAATGGCAACGGACTCACGAATCACCTTTTGCCGAGGCGATGAGCATTGTTGAGCGCCCGGCTATGCACCGGTGCGAGGCCCGCGCCGAGGATCCCTAAGGCGGCGGATTGAACGGCCTGAGCCATCCGATTCGCAGGCCACTGGTCCGTCGGAAATTGAGTCATGCTGCTTGCCCACGCCGTCGACATTTCTTGTTGAGCATGCAGCATTTGTTGGCCCAGAGCCATCCAAGATTCACAAAATGCAGCCACTTTTTCGGTGCTCATTTCTTGAAACTCGAGCTGATCTGTTGCGCTTGGCCGAGCTCCTGACAGCATCATGCGTGTCACGCGTTCATTGACCACTTGGGGTACGGCCCAAGTCATTTCTGCGACTTGTTGTTGAAGGCGGAGACTACGACGTTTAACGTTATGTGGCATGCGGGCCCTTTCAAAGGTAGCTAAGGCAGAAAAGACAAGGATGGCCTCAAACCGAAAACACTGAAGAGTAACAGACCACGAGCCTCACGTTTCGGCTAAGAACACCGAGTACTCCCACTAGATTGGAGCCCGGGTGATGCGCTGGCACGATAAGTGCGCGCGAGTCGACAATAAACAACGTCGCACCTTGCTCGGTATGAGAGCGATGAGGCTCGGCGCTGTCCGCCACCTGGTCACTGGCCCCAGCAGTCAGGGTGAATTTTCGGCCATCGGCCAGCTCAGTATGCAACTCGCCTGTCAGGCAAAATAAATATGCCCCTTCACACACCAGTGATCAGCTTTTGGCTCCGGCCGGAACCGACGGACGTCGATTCCTTAACTTTGCTTTTCGCAAAGTTAGCCTGCGTCGAAGAACTGACCCTTCGGGCATCGCCCGAACGGGCTTACAGCCCGGCGTCTGCGCGTAGCGCAGCCGCTTTGTCAGTTCTCTCCCAAGTGAACTCGGGCTCTTCGCGACCGAAGTGACCGTAGGCCGCAGTTTTCTGATAGATCGGACGCAACAGATCCAACATCAGCACAATACCCTTCGGACGCAAGTCGAAATGCTTTTGCACCAAGGCCGACAATTTCTCGTCGCTGATCTTGCCCGTGCCTTCGGTCGTGATCATCACCGAGGTGGGCTTGGCAACTCCAATCGCGTAGGAGATCTGCACCAGGCACTTGCTGGCGAGACCGGCCGCGACCACGTTTTTGGCCACATAGCGAGCGGCATAGGCTGCAGAGCGGTCAACCTTTGAAGGGTCCTTGCCTGAGAATGCGCCACCCCCATGAGGAGCCGCACCGCCGTAGGTGTCGACAATGATCTTTCGGCCAGTCAAGCCGCAATCACCTTGCGGGCCACCCACAACGAAACGACCGGTAGGGTTCACCAAGTACTTAATGTCGCCCTTGATGAGCTCTTTGGGGAGCACAGGCTTGATGATTTCTTCAATCACGGCTTCTTGCAGCATCGCATGCTCAATCTCGGGTGCATGTTGAGTGGAAAGCACCACAGTGTCGATACAATACGGGCGGCCGTCCACATACTTGATCGTGATTTGCGACTTGGCATCAGGGCGCAGCCAAGGTAGGCGACCATCACGACGCAACTGCGCTTGACGTTCGACGAGACGATGGCTGTAATGGATCGCCGCAGGCATCAAAACCGAGGTTTCGTCACAGGCATAACCGAACATCAGGCCCTGATCGCCTGCACCTTGCTCGAGGTTCAAACCACGACCTTCGTCGACTCCTTGGGCGATGTCTTGGCTTTGCTTGTCGTAGCAAACCATGACCGCACAGCCCTTGTAGTCGATGCCGTACTCGGTGGTGTCGTAGCCAATTCGCTTGATCGTATCGCGAGCCACTTGGATGTAGTCGACATTGGCACCGGTCGTGATTTCACCGGCCAAAACGACCAAGCCCGTGTTACAAAGAGTTTCGGCAGCCACGCGTGAATACTTATCTTGCTCGAAGATCGCGTCTAAAATAGCGTCGGAGATTTGATCGGAGACTTTGTCGGGATGTCCCTCAGAGACCGATTCGGAAGTGAAATAAAATTCTTTAGCCATCGCTTAATCCTGTAAAAGTTGAGGCGCAGCCAACTCACAAGAAGAGGCGACGCTTTAGCGGAAGATAAGTGCAATCCAGAATGTGAACGACACTTTGGGGCCGCTCCGCAAGTTGTCTTAACTCAGCGGCCTTCATGAGATTATACGTGGCGGCTCAAGACTGAACAAACTTTCTAATCAGAACACTGCCAACTATTTCCGCAAATCCGACCTCTGCGGCCCAGCGTCGCTGTGCTGCTTAGAACGACTCCGCAGTCTGTAAGACCCATTGGTTCCATAACAATTAGATGCTCACTCGCCTCGTCAAACTTTATTCCCGCATTCCCCTGCCCTGGGTACGGCAATTCGGGCGTCTGCTAGGTTGGGCAATCCATAGCCTGGACAAGCGCTATCGAAGCCGCATCCAAGAAAACCTGTGCATTGCCGGGCAAACCTCTCTAAAGGTTCGAAATGCCGCGATCGCGGGAGTAGGCGCTGGTTTGGCTGAGGCGCCGTGGGTGTGGGGCTATACACCTGCCCAGTTAAAGCAATGGATCATTTGTGAGCAAACCGACTTGCTCAAGGAGTTGGCGAAAGGTCCGAGACCCGTCATGTTCTTGACCCCGCATTTGGGCTCCTTCGAGATGAGCGCAAGATTTTTAGCGGCCTATTTACACATCACCGTGCTTTACAAAGAACCAGACGCCGTTGGCTTAAAAGCATTTATGGCCAAAATTCGTAGTACTGAAAACCTATCGGCGGTTCCTGCGAATTTAGGGGGAGTCAAGACTCTGCTGAAGGCCTTGAAGGCTGGCCGAGCGATCGGGATCCTTCCAGATCAAGTGCCAAGTGCAGGTGAGGGGCGATGGGTACCGTTTTTTTCCCGCGCCGCGTACACGATGACCTTACCTGAAAGACTGGCTCAGGCCACCAAGGCGCGGGTGGTCATTGTGGTGGGGACCCCCATCGAGAATCATCCCATCGGAAAAGCCTATTGGCGCTTCGAGCTGGAAGAGATGCATGACACGCCCAGTCCCGAGAACATTAACAAAATGTTTGAGACGATTATTTTGAATCGCCCAGAACTCTACCTTTGGGGCTACAACCGGTATAAGCGCCCCACCGGTGCACCCGAGGCGCCAGCGCCGACTTTTCGAACGCCCAGTGGATCGTCGGATGCTTGAACTCTCGATAAAGTTCGGGCTGGCGCTCTTGCGCGGCCTCAGTCGCTTGCCCTATCCGATCTTGCGCCGCCTGGGCACCGGTTTAGCTTGGTTGCTTTACAGACTCGCAACGCCCAGGCGCAAGATCACTCTCACCAATTTGCATCTATGTTTCCCGGGCTGGGACGAAACAAGAAGAGTTCGGGTCGCCAAGGAGCACTTTCGCGCCTTCACTCAAACTTTTTTGGATCGGTTCATTTTTTGGTACGGCAGTGAAGCCCGGATCCGAAGCATTTGTCGTATCGAAGGCGCTGAGCATCTTCAGGCTGCTCTCGGCAAACCCTTGTTGATTTTCGCTCCCCACTTCGTGGGCATGGATGCTGGCGGCTTGCGGGTGCAAATGGAAACTCGAGTGTTTGGCATGTACGCGCGCCAGCGCAGTGCGAGCTTGACCCAAGCCATGACTGAAGGCAGACAACGATTTAACCACACCGAGATGCTGTTGCGTACCGGTGGCATGCGTCCGGCGCTGAAGAGGATTCAACAAAATCTTCCTTTTTACGTGTGCCCCGACATGGACCTTGGCCCAGGAGATGCGGTCTTCGTAGATTTTTTTAATGTTCCTGCAGCCACTGTGACGACCTTGCACCGTCTCGCCGCCATGACTGGGGCGCAGATTCTGCCCTGCATCACACTTTTGACCGCCAACGGCTATGTGGTGCGCTTTGAGCCCGTCTGGGAGAACTTTCCTTCCACTGACGCGGTCGCCGACACCCGTCGCATGAACGCCTTCATCGAACAAGCCGTACTTCAACACCCCGAGCAATACCTGTGGAGCCACCGCCGCTTCAAAACTCGCCCTCCGGGCGCGCCCTCTTTGTACCCAAATGAGCGATAATTGAACATGCGGATTAAGTTTACAAAAATGCAGGGTGCGGGCAACGATTTCTTGGTGCTCGATGGGATTCGACAAGCGATTCAATTGAGCACGCGGCAATGGCGCGCCTTGGCCGACCGGCATCTCGGTGTCGGGGCTGATCAAATACTCTTGGTTGAACCGCCTTCGAGCCCCGATGTCGATTTTAACTATCGCATTTTTAATGCTGATGGTGGCGAAGTGGAGCATTGTGGCAATGGCGCTCGCTGCTTCGTAAAATTTGTGCGCGACCAGGGGCTGACCGACAAATCGACGATTACGGTGCAAACGTTGAATGGCCGCCTGGAATTGATCTTGAATGACGACGGGCGGGTGAAGGTCGACATGGGGGAACCTATTTTTGATGTGCACAAAGTGCCCTTCGATTCCCACGGTTTGCAGAGCATCAACATCGGCAACGATAAGGCCTGGACCTTGCTGGTGAATGGCCATGCTCGCTTGCTCTCCGTCTTGTCCATGGGCAATCCTCATGCAGTACAAGTGGTGCCCCATGTGGAGTCTGCACCGGTCACCATCGAAGGCCCGCTGATTGAAGCCGGCCTGAACTTTCCTCGCCGCGTCAATGCAGGATTCATGGAAATTAAGAACGCCCATCAAATTGCGCTACGGGTGTGGGAGCGTGGTTCTGGTGAAACTTTGGCCTGCGGCACCGGCGCCTGTGCGGCCGTTGTTGCGGGTATTCAACGTGGCCTGTTACATTCCCCGGTGAATGTTGCCACCCGTGGCGGCGAGCTCACCATTGCTTGGGAGGGCGGGCGAGTCTATCTCACGGGCCCGGCCACCACGGTGTTTGAGGGCGAGATCGAGATTTCGGAATAGAAATGAGTCAAGAAGCAAAAACGATTGAATTAGACGATAACCACATCCTGAGTTATCTGCACGAGCATCCCGATTTTTTCGAACGCCAGGCCAGTTTGCTCGGTTCGATTCGCATGCAATCCTCGCATGGTGGGCGGGCAATCTCCTTGCAAGAGCGGCAAATGGAGGTGATGCGTGAAAAGCACAAGATGCTCGAAGCCAAACTGGCCGAGCTCATCCATATCGCTCGCGACAATGACGCGATTGTCGACAAGATGCACCACTGGACCCGTCAGTTGCTGATTGCACAGGACAATAACAAGTTGCCCGACGTCATTCTCAGCAGCTTGAGCAGCCAGTTCAACGTGCCTTTGACAGCTTTGCGTCTTTGGAGTGTGAAATCGGAGTTCGCGCATTTACCGGTCGCGGCCGCGGTGCCGGTTGAGACCATCACCCTTGCCAATAGCATGATGTCGCCCTACTGCGGTATGAACAGTGATTTTCAGGCCGCGACCTGGCTGCCCGAAAAGGGTCATCAGGCGCGCTCGCTCGCGTTGCTGCCCCTAAGAGTCGGTGCCGACCCTCAATCCTTTGGCTTAATGGTTCTCGGCTCACCTGATCCCGAACGTTTTAAGTCCAGCATGCAGACGGCCTATCTCTCTAGTATTTCAGAAATCGCTAGCGCCGCACTGAGCCGACTCGTCGAGTAGCGAGTGTGGCGCCCACTCCAGGCTACAGTGCAGGCCCCGGCGCGGACGCAAACTCAGGCCTGAGCGACATCGTTGCCTACCTTGAGCATCTAAGATCGGAGCGGAGTTATTCGAGCCAGACGCTTAAGGCCTATTCGGACGACCTGAGCGGGCTTGCACGGGCTCTAGTGGCCATGAACCTCTCTCCTTCAGAAGTCAAGGAAGTCGACGTTCGGCGTTGGGTTGCTGCAACCGCCAAGGCCAAAATATCCCCACGAACCCAGGCCCGTCGTCTGTCGTGCTGGAGAGGCTATTTTGACTGGTTAGCCCGCCTCGGACAACTTCAAACCAACCCGGTGCGTGCCGTAAAGGCCCCCAGAGCCGCCAAGCGCCTACCCAAGTCCCTTGCGCCGGATCAGGCCATGAGCCTCGCGAATCATGCGCCAGAAGCGGTGTTCGAGTCCATGCGTGACAAGGCCATGATTGAGTTGCTCTATTCGAGCGGCCTGAGGGTGTCGGAGCTGCACTCACTTGATCGACAATTTGCAAGCATCACCGGACCCGAAAAATATCAAAGCTCCAGTTGGCTTGATGCCGAAGCGGCCCAGGTCACGGTACTCGGCAAAGGATCGAAGCGGCGCATGGTGCCGGTTGGAGGTGCGGCTCTCGAGGCAATTGCAAACTGGCTAGCCTTTCGCGACCGCGAGGCGAATTCCCTGGCGCTTGAAGCCTTGCCCGCAAAAGATCGGCACGCATTGTTTTGCACCCTCGCAAGGCGCCGTTTGAGTGTACGCAGCATTCAAGCCCGGGTCGCCCGTCTGGGGCTTTTGCAGGGCATCAACAGTCGCGTACATCCGCACGTTCTTCGCCACTCCTTCGCCAGCCATGTGTTGCAATCCAGCGGCGATTTGCGAGCCGTTCAAGAGATGCTGGGCCATAGCAACATTACGAGCACCCAGATCTATACCTCCTTGGACTTTCAAAGGCTGGCGGCGGTGTACGATGCCGCCCATCCCCGCGCCAAGAAAACCCAAGAAAGCTAGACGAACATGCTCGTAGCCCATATCAAAGCAGGAAAGGAGAGAGCCTTTCAACGCCGCCATCCCTGGGTTTACCCGGGTGCAATTGCTCACGTCCGTGGCCTCACCGGTCCACCCACACCTGGCGAAACGGTTCGCATGCTCGATGCCCAGGGGAAGTTTCTGGCTTGGGGTGCCTATACCGAGGCGTCTCAATTGCGGATTCGGGTCTGGAGCTTTAAAGAAGACGACGTGATCGATCAGGCATTTTTTAAGGCCAGGGTCGCCGCGGCCTGCCAACGTCGCGTCGGCTTGAGCACCCGAACCACCGCGGTGCGGCTGATTTTCGGCGAGGCCGATGGCCTGCCAGGTCTGGTGGTGGACCGCTATGGCGACCAATTGGTCATGCAGTGCATGTCCGGGGGCGCGGATTTTTGGCGGGAAACCATTGCCGATGCTCTCGTGCTCACAACCGGCTGCAGGAATATTTATGAGCGCTCCGACGCCGTAGCCCGTAAGCGTGACGGCCTCGAGCCGCGTGCAGGTGTGCTCAGAGGCACGCCACCAGCATCATCGATTGCCATCATGGAGGACGAGATTCTTTACGGGGTCAATGTCCTCGAAGGTCACAAAACGGGCTTTTATATCGATCAAAGAGACAATCGTCGTTTAGTCTTTGAATTGGTGAAAGATCTCGAAATACAGAGATCCAAAAGGAGAGTGGTCGCTGACACACTAGAATCTATCCAGGTTCTCAACTGCTTTTGTTATACCGGCGGCTTTTCACTGGCGGCACTCAAGGCAGGCGCCGACGAGGTGATTTCAGTCGATTCAAGCGGCGAGGCTCTTCTGCAAGGCCAAAAGAACTGGGCACTGAACCTGGCCGCCCCCACAGGTGAATCCAGCGCCGGGCCGACGGACGTGGGCGCGGCTACCCACACCTCGCCAGCCACCCAGGAATGGCTCGATCAAAATGTTTTCGATTACTTGAAACAAGCGCAAAAAGAACAGCGGGTTTTTGATTTGATCATTCTCGACCCCCCAAAATTCGCCCCGTCCGCACATCATCTTGACAAAGCCAGCCGAGCCTACAAAGAACTGAACCTCAAAGCTTTGCAGCTTCTCAAGCCAAACGGTTTACTATTGACGTTTTCTTGCTCGGGCGCCGTCTCGGTCGATCTTTTTCAAAAAATCGTGGCCGGTGCGGTCTTCGATGCCGGAATTGACGCCCAAATGCTGAAACGTCTCGCGGCCGGTACCGATCACCCCATGTCAATGACTCATCCTGAGGGTGAGTACTTGAAAGGTTTGCTACTACGCCGCATGTAGCGAGATCGTCTCGGCCTGAGCCAAAACGCAACGCACTGCAAATCCTGACTTTGAAACCCTTTTTGATTTGAATTTGTTTAGAACATGAGCGACTCCCATATTCCCGTCACAATCCTCACTGGCTTTCTCGGCAGCGGGAAGACTACGCTTCTCAACCGCATTCTCAAAGAGGATCATGGCCTGAAAATCGCCGTGATTGAGAATGAATTTGGCGAAGAAGGCATCGACAACGACCTCCTCACACAAGACAGTACGGAGCAAATCGTTGAGATGAACAACGGTTGCATTTGCTGCACCGTGCGTGGCGACTTGATCCGAATCTTGGGCGAGCTCCATGAGCGACGCAAAAAAGGTGAAATCAAGTTTGACCATGTGGTCATCGAAACCACCGGAATGGCTGACCCGGGTCCGGTTGCCCAAACATTCTTTGTGGATGATGAAATTGCCGACAATTACCTGCTCGATGCGGTCATTACGGTGGTCGATGCGGTTCATGGTCAAAAACAACTGGATGAACACAAAGAAGCCCAGGAGCAGGTTGGCTTCGCTGATCGCATCTTGATGTCGAAAATTGACGTCGCCTCGGAGGCGGACCAGAACAGTCTTAAAGAGCGCCTGAAGCGAATTAACCCGCGCGCACCGATCCAGGGCGTAAAATTTGGTGAGGTCCCCATTCAGGAAGTTCTGGATATTCGGGGCTTCAACCTGAATGCCATTCTGGAAATAGACCCAAGCTTCCTTGAGGACGACAGCCACGAACATTCAGACGAAATTCAGTCATTTGTCTTCAAAAACGACAAACCTTTCGACCCTGCCAAACTGGAAGATTTCCTTTCCGGCATCGTTCAGGTTTACGGACCGGACTTGTTAAGGTATAAAGGCGTGCTTTCCATGAAAGGGTCGGAGCGCCGAACGGTGTTCCAAGGGGTCCACATGATGATGGGCGCAGATTTGGGCAAACGTTGGGAAGCTGGCGAAAAACGCTCAAGTAAGATGGTTTTTATCGGTCGAAATCTACCGAAAGAGACTTTTATCAAGGGATTACAACAGTGCTTAGCCTAAGCTCTGTGATGCAAAACTAGGTTGAACACCATGGCCGTTACAAAAGAACCGAAACTCCTCACCGAGGCAGAAATCCTCAAAATGGGTGAGGACGACTATATGAACGCTGAGCAACTCACGTTCTATAAGCACTTGCTACAGAAGATGGAAAAAGACATTCTTAATAATGCTGGGGAAACTACCGAGCATTTGCGGGAAACCGTCGTGGTACCTGATCCGGCGGATCGAGCCACCATCGAAGAAGAACATGCGCTTGAACTTCGCACCCGTGATCGTGAGCGCAAATTGCTCAAAAAGGTCCAGCAGTGCCTCACCTTGATCGAAAACTCCGATTATGGCTATTGCGAAGAGACAGGCGACCCGATTGGCGTGCGTCGTTTGATCGCTAGACCGACGGCGACATTGTCTTTGGAAGCCCAGCAAAGGCGCGAACTTCGTCAAAAACTGTACGGGGATTGATCACAAGACCGCCGATTCAGACGTAAGGTCTGGTAAGACCGATTCGCGGCGGTGTCATGTGTTTTAAATCACGGCCATAGTTTGTACACTGCTCTCTAATGACATTGCCGCGCTCCGCAGGTAATAAAAGAGGCAGAAACGTCCGTGGTTTTCTCAATTTTTTCTAAAAAACCCGAAAATAAAAAGCTCCCTGAGCGCGACATCGTGCGCGCTCGGTCAGCAGTGAACGAACCTACGGTCGGACTGCCTAGTCAGCCTGGCCCAAAAAGAGCCGAGCCACGAGCATCTGACTCCAGCACCACCCGACCGAGCAGCCGACCGAGCCTGGAAGCCTTGAAAGAGGCCGCCCGAAAGACCTCGGAAAAGATTGATCGAATCGAATCGGAGATGATCAGTGCCACCTCGCTGACGGCCAATATGCCCAAGCCCCTTCCGGCCAGCGCGATCCCCGCCACTAACGCAAAACCCATTACTGTTCAGAAGCCCGCCTCCAGCGCCCCCGCGTCCGAGCCACACGACTCTCTGACCCGCAGTACCTCGATTGTGCTCGGCGACTCGGCCAATGCCAATGCGATTGACGTCGTCGGCTCAACCCTTCCCGGCATACTGGAGGAGGCCGCCATACTCTTTTCCAACGCCCAATACGAACCTGCCAAGCTCACTTTAGAAGCGGCAATCCAAGACACCCTGCCTACCGGCTATGCCTCGCTCGCCTGGCTCATGCTCTTTGACTTCTTGCAGTTGACCCATAATCGGGCAGCCTTCGACAGTCTGGCGATGGACTACGCAGCCAGATTCGAAGCTTCCCCGCCCGGTTGGAAAGATGACATCATCGATCAGCCTGCTGCCCAGGCCGCCACCAATACTGCAAGTTTCATAGCGCCCGCTCACCTTGACGACAAAGTCAAAAGCTCCCTGCAAACACTTCTGAAGGCCGCAACCAATAAGCGTGAGGTGAAAATTGACTTTGGAACGATTAAAGAACTAGACCATGATGCCGCACAGCATTTGGTCGCCTTCTTCAAGTTCTTCACGACCGCTGAGCGTCCGTTAATTGTCTTACACGCCGACAAACTTCGCCAGGCTGCCTTGAAATATATTGAGGCAGGCACCCGAGACGAGCGCGACAGTATTTGGCAACTCAGTCTGATGACCCTTCGCCTGCTGGGTCAACACCAAGCTTTTGACGATTTGAGCATTGATTTTTGCGTCACCTACGAAGTGTCGCCCCCCTCATGGGAGCCGATGCCTGTCTGGGTGCGCGGTGATGCCGAGGACAGTACTTTGATTTCCGGAACGGCGGCTCAGGACGCCGGCGGCAATTCCTTCGTCATGCGCGGTGAACTGGTGGGCAATATCAGCCAAGAGCGCCAGGCGCTCAAAGAGTTCGTGCAAAATCGACGGGAACTCACCGTCGATTGCCGAAAACTGAAGCGCATGGATTTCACTGCGGCCGGTGAACTGCTCAATGAAGTGGTGAATATGCGCAACACCAATAAGGGTGTGCTTTTTGTCGAGCCGAATTACCTCGTTTACACGCTGATGATGGTCATGGGCTTGCACGAGGTTGCCGAGATTCGCACCCGTAAAGGCTAGAAAATCTCGGATTCGACGCCCGTCTGCCGCGACTGAAACTGTGCGTGCCTAATGCCCATTGGCTAGACCTGCTAGGCTTGCGTCCCCAATCTTGAATAACTGGGGCCCGCCCCAAACTCCCGCTCATGGAACAATTTCACGGCACGACTATTCTCTCGGTGCGGCGTGGCAACAAGGTCGCCCTCGGGGGCGACGGCCAGGTCACACTCGGTAATATCATCATCAAAGCGGGCGCTCGCAAAATCCGGCGCTTGCATCAGGACAAAGTATTGGCGGGCTTTGCCGGTGGCACGGCGGACGCCTTTACCTTGTTCGAACGTTTTGAGTCCAAACTCGACAAGCACTCCGGCCACCTGCTCAGAGCGGCCGTCGAGCTTGCCAAAGATTGGCGCTCTGACCGCGCCCTGCGTCGCCTGGAGGCCATGCTGGCCGTGGCCGACATTAATCACTCCTTAATCATTACGGGCAACGGTGACGTGCTGGAACCCGAGCACGGCCTGATTGCTATTGGTAGTGGCGGTCCCTATGCCCAATCGGCCGCCAAGGCCTTGCTCGATTGTACTGAGCTGGACCCCAAAGCGATTGTCAGCAAAGCGCTCAGCATCGCAGGCGACATCTGCATCTACACCAACCAACAGCACTTGATTGAGACACTCGAATGAGCAGCATGACCCCCGAGGAAATTGTTTCCGAACTGGACAAGAATATTGTTGGTCAACAGCGCGCCAAGCGAGCCGTGGCCATCGCACTGCGCAACCGCTGGCGTCGTCAACAGGTGGATGAGCCCCTACGCAGTGAGATCACCCCTAAAAATATTTTGATGATCGGACCCACCGGAGTCGGTAAAACCGAAATTGCACGTCGCCTCGCCAAGTTGGCCAACGCACCGTTCATCAAAGTGGAAGCCACAAAGTTCACCGAGGTGGGCTACGTCGGCCGCGATGTCGACACCATCATTCGCGACCTCGTTGAAATTTCCATCAAACAAACCCGTGAGCAAGAAACCGCCAAGGTACGGCAACGTGCCATGGATGCTGCCGAGGATCGTGTACTGGATGTTTTAGTCCCAGCCTCGGAACCTGATTCAAGCACGCGCCAGAAATTTCGCAAAAAATTACGGGAAGGCGATCTTGACGACAAAGAGATCGAGATTGATGTCGCGGAAACGTCGAAGCACCTCGAAGTGATGGGGCCAGCGGGCATGGAGGAAATGACACAGCAGCTCCAATCACTCTTCTCCAACCTGCCCGGCAAGAAAGCGCAGCGCAAAGTAACGATCAAGGAAGCCTTGAGGTTATTGACCGACGAGGAGGCCGGCAAGATCATCAACGAAGACGAAGTCAAGACCAAGGCCGTTCAAAACGCCGAGCAAAACGGCATTGTCTTTTTGGACGAAATTGACAAAATAGCAACACGCTCAGAGATGGGAGGTGCTGACGTTTCTCGTCAAGGCGTGCAGCGCGATTTGCTGCCCTTGGTTGAAGGCACATCCGTCAGTACACGGTACGGTGTCATCAAAACCGATCACATTCTGTTCATCGCTTCGGGCGCATTTCACTTGAGTAAACCGAGCGATCTCATCCCTGAACTGCAAGGTCGATTACCGATACGGGTGGAACTGGATTCTTTGCGGGTGGAAGATTTTGTGCGCATCTTGGGCGACACCGATGCGAGCCTGATCAAACAGTATCAGGCCCTTATGGCCACGGAAAACGTCACTGTGGAGTTCGAACCCAAGGGCATCGAGCGACTCGCAGAAATTGCATTTTCAGTCAATGAGCGTACTGAAAATATCGGCGCACGCCGTTTGCAAACCGTGATGGAAAAACTTCTCGAAGAAGTCTCTTTCGCAGCGACAAAATATTCAGGACAAACAGTGCGCGTGACCCAGGCCTTTGTAGAAGAGCGATTGGGCGAAATTGCAGAGCGAGAAGATCTCTCTCGATACGTTCTCTGACGAACAGCGGCATCGCCTGCCTTGTGCGATGCCATAAGCTCGTCAAGAGCAAAACAAAAAAACAGCTCCACCAAGCTCTTAATAGCCGACATTATTTTTCACACTTGCTTCTGGAATTCCGCTAGCGCATCTCCTTAGCGAAGTGTACGATCCCTCAGCGTCTTCAAAAACAAGTCTATACCGAAGACCATCTCGCGAGCTTTTGCTGGCCGGTTTTAGTGAAAGTTCTGCGATCACTAACCTGAGGAGGAATAATGGGAAGCTTTGGATGTATCTTGTGGTGGTGTCTGCTCGGCGGTCTCTTGGGCTGGCTGGCAAGCTGGCTGTTCGGCCGTAGAAAGCCTGTTGTCGTAGAAAAAATTGTTGATCGCCCGGTGGATCGCATTGTTGAAAAAATTGTTGATCGCCCCGTTGATAAGATCGTCGAAAAAATCGTCGAAAAACCTGTTGACCGCGTCATCGAAAAGCTTGTTGACAATCCATCTCATTTGAACCGCATTGCTTCGCTTGAAGGTGAAGTGGCCCTGATCGCAGGACTACGTTCCAGTATTTCACGCCTTGAAGCCACTCCACCGAAGATCGTCGAAAAAATTATCGACCGGCCTGTGGACCGTATCGTTGAGAAGATTGTGGATCGGCCAGTCGACCGCGTCGTCGAGAAAATGGTCGACAATCCCGCCCACCTTGCCCGAGTCAGAACACTCGAGATGGAGGTGGCTCTTATCGCGGGCCTACGCTCAACCATTTCACGCCTCGAGGCCGCTCCGCCCAAGATTATTGAAAAGATTGTCGACCGGCCTGTAGATCGGATCGTTGAAAAAATCATTGATCGGCCTGTTGATCGCATCGTAGAAAAGATCGTGGACCGTCCAGTCGAGAAAATCGTTGAGAAAATCGTCGACCGGCCTGTTGATCGAATCGTCGAGAAGATCGTGGATCGCCCGGTCACCAAGATCGTTGAGAAAATCGTTGATCGTCCTGTTGAGAAGATCGTCGAAAAAATTGTAGATCGCCCCGTAGATCGCGTGGTCGAGAAACTGGTCGACAACCCTGTGCACCTGAGTCGTATCAGGTCTCTCGAAACCGAAGTTGCCACCATCGCCGGTTTCCGTCAGACCATTGCCCGTCTCGAGGCCACGCCTCCCAAGATTGTGGAAAAAATCGTGGACCG
>JAYUOT010000240.1:0-2882 GCA_043760705.1 Betaproteobacteria bacterium | reverse complement strand
GTCTGCATCCGGCTCTTGCACTGCTGATGCCCTACTGGGAGCGCGGTGAATTAGGCTTTGTGCATGCAAGTGGTTCGCCCGATCTTACCCGTTCCCATTTCGATGCTCAAGACTACATGGAGTCCGGCACGCCCGGGCGTAAGTCAACCCAGGACGGCTGGATGAACCGTTTGGCGGCGACCGTTTCAGGGAGCCCAGGTGATTCAGCCTTGCGACTCCAGGCGGTCAACCTCGGACCCGTCATGCCGCGAATCTTTGCGGGGGCTGCACCGGTGGCCTCTTTGGCTCAAGGCAACTCGGCACTGGCCAGAGGCGTCCTAGATCGTGAGGCCGTCGCGGATGCTTTTGCCAAGCTCTATGCGGGCGACGACAAGTTGTCGAAGACCGTACGAGAAGCGAGCGCAACACGGCGCGAGATCATGAGCTCCTTGGCGAGCGATGATCCAAAGGCTGATCAAGGTTCCTTGTCTTTGCGCGGCTTGGCGGTGGATACCGCTCGGCTTGGACAATTAATGCTGCGCGACGCCAGGGTACGACTGGCGTTTGTGCCCGTGGGCGGATGGGACACTCATGTGAATCAAGGCGGGGGTAAAGGTCAATTAGCCAATCGCCTGCTGTTGCTGGGCGAGGCCATTGATGCACTGATCAAGGGCTTGGGACATCGCTTCCAGGAGACTACCGTGGTCGTCCTGTCGGAGTTTGGCCGGACGGTGCGTCAAAACGGTAACCAGGGAACCGATCATGGCCACGGCAATGTCTTGTGGGCCTTTGGGGCCGGGGTTCAAGGCGGTAAAGTTCACGGTGCCTGGCCGGGTCTGGAAAGTGCGGCATTGCACGAAGCACGCGATTTGGCGGTGACCACCGATTTCCGGCAAGTCATCAGCGATCTCTTAAAGAGAGATTTTCAACTGAGAGACAAGCAACTCAACCGCGTGTTTCCAGATTTCACGGGCAGCAAACCCAGCGGATTGACGGCCTAAGCTTGGCGTGACTGGGGCCCAATCAGCCTAAGCCAAGCAAGGCTGGAAGACGACGCATGTCGTCAAACACCTCGGCACCGGCCTCCTTTAGCGGGCCATGCAAGTGAGTCACAGTGCCGTACCCCAAGACCTTCATACCCGCAGCCCGTCCTGCTTTTGCGCCTGTCGGGCTGTCTTCAATGACAACACAATCTTGCGGTGATGTTTGCATTTGACTCGCAGCGTACAGATAAATATCTGGAAAAGGCTTAGGACGCGCCACTTCCGAGGCACTGTAAATACGCCCTTCCAGGCGTGGCAAGAGGCCGGTCAAGCCCAGTGTCTTGTTCATTTTAAGGTGACTCCCGCTCGATGCGACGCAATACGCAATTTTGGCGGCGTCCAAAGCGTCTAGCACCAGGGCGATCCCGTCCACAGCCTTGAGGTCGGATTCAAAAGCTAGAAAGGTCGCGTGATCCAGCTCACTGACGAATTGAGCTGGGGCGGACTTGCCAAGCATCACTTCCACTTGAGCCATGCAATCCGCCATGGTTCGCCCGACGAACTTCTCGAATAAATCCGCCAGTTCGAGCTTGAGGCCGAGTGCTAGAAGTTTGTCCAGAAACACTTGATTGGCGATGACCTCGCTATCGACCAAAACGCCATCACAATCAAAAATAACCAGCTTCGGAGGCCTCAGCCTACTTGCCGTTTGGTCATCATCATGTAAGCCGTTCATGAACCGACTATTCCGCCGGTTTCGCCACCACTGGGGCTTCCTTGGTGCCATATTTTTTGACGAACTCTTCTGCTTTCTGGCGCATCCAGGCTTCTTCCAGGGGGTCCTTGGCACGTTTCCAATAGTCGGCAGCCGTCAAGCCCTGATCACTTTTCAGAGAGGGATCTGCACCCTCTTCTACCAACAAACGCGAGGCGGAGGTATGGGTATGGCGGGCGGTCAACATTAAGGGCGTGACATTACCCGGCGATGCCGCATCGATATAGGCGTGGTTTTCGAGCAAGAATTTGATCACCTGGGTGTGTCCTGAGCTTGCTGCGTAATGCAAGGGTGACCATCCTTCGCGATTGACTTCTGCTCCTTTTTGAATCAGCACCTTGACCGTCTCTAGGTCGCCATGCAGAGCGGCGAACATGAGGGCAGTTTCCTTCTGAGCGTTAGGGGCATCGATCAAGGTACGAGAATCAAGCGCCAAAGTACGTACGACCCCGAAGGATTTTTCTCTTGCGGCAAACACGATTACTGGGCCCGCATCTTTTTCCCGAATATTGGGATCGACTCCACGCAGCAAGAGTCTCAGGGTCGCCGCATCGTTACCTAGCCTTGCCGCTTCAAGAAGCTCAATTCTCGGGTCCGATTGAGCCCAAGCGCTGGAGGGACTCAAGGTCAGGGGGATCGAGGCGATCAGCGCGAACCCGAGCAGGCCCGCCAGTAACCTAGATGGGAAGGCAACGTCGGCAGGAGCAAGCCATGCGAGGCCTTTGGGGAGCTTCTTGAGATTCAACTTGTTCTTGATATTTAGCTTCATAAGTACATCCTAAGCCACTGAATAATCTATAAAAATTGTTTGTCGTAATTTCGGCAATTTGATCGTGGGTCAATCCTCTCAGCGTAGCTAAAAACTCGCCTACGTGACGAACGAAGGCCGGTTCATTGGTTTTCCCACGCTTAGGAACGGGTGCGAGATAGGGTGAGTCCGTCTCGATGAGTAGCCGATCCAAGGGTACTTTTTGCGCCACGTCTCGCAAGTCGCTGGCGTTCTTGAAGGTTAATATCCCAGAAAACGAGATATAGAAACCCATATCCAAGGCCGCGCTGGCTGTTTCCCAATCCTCGGTAAAGCAGTGTAATACCCCGCCCGCTTGTTCTGCACCCTCCTCTTTCATCAGGCGCAAGGTATCGAG
>JAYUOT010000239.1:0-5771 GCA_043760705.1 Betaproteobacteria bacterium | reverse complement strand
TCAAGGTCAATGCTTCGACGGTTGCCGTTGTGGCCGACAACTGGTGGCGGGCCAAAAATGCACTCGATAAATTGCCGATTGTTTGGGATGAGGGCAGTCATGCCAAAGTCTCGAGTGCCAGCATTGCGGAGCATCTAAAAGTAGGGTTAACCATGCCCGGCTCGGTCAAGGATGACTTTGCGGGGCGTGATGAAGGCGACGCTCGCGGTGCAATCGCCAGTGCCGCTAAAAAACTTGAGGCCACTTACAGCACGCCTTTTCTGTCGCATGCCACGATGGAGCCCATGAACTGCACCGTCAAGCTCAGCGCCAATCGCGCCGAAGTTTGGGTACCTACCCAAAATGGTGAAGCGTCTCATGCAGCACTTTCCGAAGCGGCAGGCTTGCCTCTCGATAAGTGTGAGGTCTACAAGATGGACTTGGGTGGTGGCTTTGGTCGCCGTGGCGGCACGCAAGACTATGTGCATCAGGCGGTCGCGATTGCCAAGCATTTTCCCGATACTCCTGTGAAATTGCTGTGGTCGCGCGAAGAAGATCAGGCGCATGATTTCTACCGACCCATTTCCCAGTGCAAACTGAGCGGTGGGCTCGACGCGAGTGGCAACCTCACAGGGCTTGCGGTACGAATTTCCGGACAGTCCATCAACGCTACATTGAACCTGCGCGCCATCAATGGCAGCAAGGACGAGCGGCAAGTTCAGGGCTTGTGGAAGACGCTTGAGGGCGATGCCCAAATGGGTTACACCATCCCCAATTTATTGGTGGAATACACGATGCGAAACACCCAGGTGCCCGTCGGCCCGTGGCGCGGTGTGAATACCAATCAAAACGGTGTGTATCTCGAATGCTTCATGGAAGAGTTGGCGCGCGCCGCAGGAAAAGATTCGGTGGAGTTTCGACGTGCTTTGATGAAGAATCACCCCAAACATTTGGCCGTGCTGAATGCCGCGGCGAAGGCCGGAAATTGGGGTAAGCCATTGCCTGCGGGGGTGCATCGCGGTATCGCCCAGTTTATGGGCTATGGCAGTTACTCGGCGGCTACCGCGGAAGTATCTGTCGGGCCGCAAGGTGAGGTGAAGGTTCACAAAATGGTCTTGGCGCTAGATTGTGGGCATGCCGTGAATCCAGAGCAAATTGCGGCACAAGTGGAGGGCTCCGTGGCCTATGGTTTGAGTGCCACCTTCTTTGGTGAGATGACGGTTGAAAATGGCCGCATGAAGGAGCTTAATTTCGACACCTATCGTGTGCTTAAACTGGCCGGTATGCCCAAGGTTGAAACCGTCATCGTTCCGTCGTTCGACTTCTGGGGTGGGGTTGGCGAGCCTACCATTTGCGTGGTGGCGCCTGCCGTGATGAATGCGATCTTTGCCGCCACGGGCAAACCAGTGCGGGATTTACCGTTGAAAAATCAGGGTTTTACGTTTACCTGAACCGGAGATGCACCGGCCAGGCCGGTCGACCTCGAAAAAGAGCCGTTGACCGAATACCAGTAGCCTGTCCAGTTTCGCCGTAATTTAATGGCGGGAAACTAGAAAAGGAACACCCCATGAGATGGGTTCTACTGGTGTTGATTTGTGTTGTTCTGGCCTTCCTACCCTGGGCTCGCATTGTCAGAGCCATCAAACCTTATTCAATTCGTTTGGCAATCGGCCTGGGCGTTGCTGCCCTCATTGTTCTTATGACCTATCACTTTGGGCCTTTGAAACTGCTATGAAATCATTCATTCTTGCGCTGGGTTTTATGGCCACGGGCTGCAACCAAATCGATACGGGTAACGTCGGTGTCGAGCGAACTCTTGGAAACGTCAAGCAAGTGGCGTTACCGCCCGGTGTCTACCAAACTTTGACAAAAACTGTGGACGAATTTACCGCCAAAGAGATTGCGATACCCATCGATAATATGCGCCCGAAGTCAAGCGATAACCTGACCATGCAAGACGTGGATATTGATGTTTACTATCGCACCGTCGCGGCGCAGATTCCAGCTTTATTTATTAAGTATCAGGGTGATGTCGCCAAGGACAAAAATGGCGACATGATTGCGGCCGCTAGCCGAGTGCAAAGAGAAGCGCGCGAGGCCGTGTACATCGCCGTTTCCAAGTTCGACGCAACCACCATGCATAATCGCCGCGCAGAGCTTTCAGAGGCCATTCAAAAAGAACTGCAAAAAGGCCTTGAAGCTTCCGATCCCGGTGCTTTCGTGGTGACCACCGTCAACGTTCGAAACTTGGTGACGGACTCTGCTCTGGAGAAGTCCATTCAAGAACGAGCCGCCGTCGATCAGCAGATCGCCGCAAAACAAAAGCAAATTGAATTGGCTCGTAAAGAGGCCGAACGACGCAAAGTGGAGGCCGAGGGCGAGGCCGCCGCCAATCGAATTATCGCGGAAAGTGTGACGGAAGGACTCATCAAGCTTCGGCAGACCGAGGCCGCACTCGTTGCAGCTACCAAGACAACGAGTGTGACGCAAATTAACGGCAATGCTAGCGCGCTGATACAAACCAAGTAAACAGCGCAAGCATCGGGGCATTGCCTCGAAACAAAGTGCGCGGCCTAGGCTCCCGCAATTTGAATCGGCGCGTAGTAAGGTCGCTCGCCGAGGGCATCCACACGTGCCCAAAACTCGGGACCAGAGGCCAGGCCGCGAGGGTCTTTGCCGGCCGTCTGACGGAACATGTTCCAAGAGTCAGGATGCAGGCGAATCGCGGCTGCGAAATGGGTCGCCGCCTCTTCGCTTTGGCCCGCGCGCAGCAAATACTGACCCAGCCGAAAAAGTGCATGGGCCTGAGCAATGGCTGGGTCGGGTTGGGTTAAGCGAGCGGCAATTTGTTGAGCGCTTAAGGCGTGAATACTACTCGGGCCTTTCTCGACCCAATCGCGGACTGCGTTCAAATACAAATTCTTCAAGCGATTGCGTTCGGCCAATGCAGCGTCCGGCATGGTGAATTTGCTTCGATCCATTTGACGAAATCCATCATTGGATCCAGCCGTTTCAGGGGGACGCACGATACGGCCGGACTCATCAATCCACACCGCCTGCGGTACGTTTACCAGATTGTAAAGATCGGCCAGGTGATGGTCGCGATCAATCAGGCAGGGATACTTTGGGGTGGCCGCATCAATCCACGGCTTGGCAGCCTCGGGTTGATCCATGGCGACTGCCAAAATTACAAAGCCAGAATCCTTTAATTCGTCGAACAATGCCTGCCACACGGACAGGTCGGCTCGACAGCCTCACCAGGATGCCCAGGTCGCCAATAGTACCTTTTTGCCTCGATAGTCGGACAATTGGTGCATGCGACCGGCAAGGTCCGGCAACGCAAAATCGGGGGCTTCAAGGGTGCTGAGCACGTTCGAGCGAGCCGCTGAACCGGTGCCCAGAACCCAAGCGTTCGAGCCCGCATCATGGGCGACGGGATGACCCATGTATCGCCACATCTCGGCCATATCGAGCAGGCCATCGCGCACGATGCTTGTCTGGGTGCGGGGCAGGGGTACACAGGTGTCGCCTTGGCAAAGCCCTTCAGGCTTCCAGGTCCAGCCTGTGGCCTGTTCTATGCTTGCGCGATCAAGCCAAAGGGAACCGCTGTGGGCCTGCGCCCCTGGCAGTGTCGTCTCGCGCTGTTCATGTAAAACAGTGATCATGATGAGTACCCCGAGTGTGGTCGAAATAGATCCAAGTCGCCAAGCAGTTTGGACCGCAAAACGATTCCATAAAATATTATAGGCTCAGTCTTGCGACCCGCTCGAGCCCGGTCCGCAGGATTTGAACCACTCCACCGCCGTCACTGGATGGAATCCAGAGATTGACCGTTTCAAGCCTCGAGTTGCTCCGATAGCTCCAGCCATTGCTCTTCCAGCGGCTCCAAGCTCGCCTCTATTTCCTTCAGTCGCTTGCCCGCCTGGGCGATTTCGCTCGAGCCAAGGGGTTCGCACAACTTAGCTTGCAGCCCACCCTTCTCGGTGGTGAGATTGGCAATGTCAGCTTCCAGCTTGTCCAAAACCTTGCGTGAAGGTTTGGGTCCGTTGGTTTTCTTCGCAATAACACCGCTGGCGACATATTCCGTGGCCAAGTGCGAGCTGGCTGCCAAAGGGCTGCTTGCAGTCGGTGTTTGCTTGGCCGCGTTTTTGGAGTCTTGCTTGGCGTCTTCACGCTGCTTCTTGGCGTAATCGAGCAGGTATTTCTGGTAGTCGTCCAGGTCGCCATCGAAGGGCGAGACACCGCCCTGAGAGACCATCCAAAATTCGTCGCACACCGCCCGTAACAAGGCGCGATCATGGCTGACCAGCATCACCGTGCCTTCAAACTCATTAAGCGCCATGGACAAAGCTTCGCGGGTTGCCAAGTCCAGATGGTTGGTAGGCTCGTCCAATAACAACAGGTTAGGGCGCTGCCACACGATCATGCACAGCACCAGGCGTGCTTTTTCGCCACCGCTCATGCTGCCGACCGCTTGCTTGACCATGTCACCACCGAAGTTGAACATACCAAGAAAAGCGCGCAAGTCTTGATCGCGAGTGGGTTGGCTACCCAATTTTCCGGCGAGCGTGAGATCTTTCACCAACTGAATCATGTGCTCCATCGGATTGTCTTCAGGGCGCAGGACGTCCAGTTCTTGCTGGGCAAAATAGCCGATGTTCAGGCCCTTGCCTTCCGTCATTTCGCCACCAATCGGTGCCAAGGCTTGAGCGATGGTCTTCACGACCGTCGATTTGCCCTGACCGTTGGCGCCCAGGATACCGATGCGCTGGCCCGCCAACACTGATTTGCTGACGTTGTTGACAATGATCGTCGGCGGTGTACCGGCGGGCGCCTCCTCGGGCGCAGGATAGCCAAACGATACGTTTTGCATGGACAACATTGGATTCGGCAGGTTTGCGGGCTCTTTGAATTCAAAAGTGAAGTCGGCTTCGGCCAGCAGGGGGGCAATCTTTTCCATCCGATCCAAAGCCTTGACCCGGCTCTGCGCCTGCTTGGCTTTACTGGCTTTGGCTTTAAAGCGATCAATAAATTTTTTAAGATGTGCGATTTTTTCTTGCTGCTTGGAGAAGGCGCTTTGCTGCAGCGCCATCTGCTCGGAGCGCAGGTCTTCGAATTTGCTGTAGTTGCCACCGTAGCGGGTGAGCTTGGCGCTTTCGATATGGACGGTCACGTCGGTGACGGCATCCAGGAACTCACGGTCGTGGCTGATGACCAGCATCGTGCCTTGATAGCGCTGTAACCAGGCTTCCAGCCAGACCAGAGCGTCTAAGTCCAGGTGGTTGGTTGGCTCGTCCAACAATAATAGTTCGGAGGGGCAGATCAGGGCCCGCGCCAATTGTAGCCGCATGCGCCAGCCACCTGAAAAGCTGTTCACCGGATTGTTCAGCTCGCTTACCTTGAAGCCTAAGCCCAAAATCAATGCCTGTGCTCGTGCGTCGGCATCATGGCCACCGGCATCGTACAGCTCCATATAGGCATGGCCCAGGCGCTCGCCGTCGCCGCTGGCTTCTGCCGACTCCACCTCGAGCTGAGCCGCTCGCAGCACGATATCGCCTTCGACCACGAAGCTGGTGGCACTCTGGTCGGTTTCCGGCATGTCCTGGGCGACCTGAGCCATACGCCACTGCGAGGGGATTGAATATTCGCCGCTGTCCTCATGCAGGCTGCCGTTTAAGAGCGCGAATAATGAGGATTTCCCCGCTCCATTCCTACCCACCAAGCCGACTTTCTCGCCAGGGTTGATACCCACCGACGCGCTATCGAGCAATACTTTGGCACCGCGACGAAGC
>JAYUOT010000238.1:0-5797 GCA_043760705.1 Betaproteobacteria bacterium | reverse complement strand
CCGTTCGCCTTTGCCAAGCCGCTTAGGTCTTTTTACCCAAACCCAGTAAGCGCACCGCATTGTCTTTGAGAATGCCCTGCTTGACATGGGGTTTGAAGCCTGCTTCATCAAAGTCCTTCATCCAGCGCTCCGGCGTAATGAGCGGGAAGTCGCTACCAAACAGCATACGATCCTTGAGCAAGGTGTTGGCGTACTGAATGAGCTGAGCCGGGAAGTATTTTGGACTCCAGCCGGACAGGTCAATCCAAACATTAGGCTTATGCAGGGCCAGGGAAAGCGCCTCGTCCTGCCAGGGCCAACTGGGGTGGGCGATGACGATTTGTATGTCGGGGAAATCAATCGCCACATCCTCCAACAGCATCGGGTTGCTGTTTTGCAAGCGCAAACCACCTCCGCAACGCATGCCGGAGCCAATACCCGAATGGCCACTATGAAAAATCGCTGGCAATTTGTATTCAGCAATCACTTCATAGATGGGCCAAGCCATGCGGTCGTAGGGCAAGAAGCCCTGCACCGTCGGGTGAAACTTGAAGCCTTTGACGCCATGTTCTTCAATGAGGCGACGCGCCTCGCGCGCCCCCATCTTGCCCTTGTGCGGATCAATCGAGCCAAAGGCAATCATCATGTCGCTATTCTTGGCGGCGGTGTCGCTGATCTCTTCATTGGGAATGCGGCGTCGTCCGAGCTGGGATTCGGAGTCGACGGTGAACATCACCAATCCAATCTTTTGC
Organism: Betaproteobacteria bacterium; assembly: GCA_043760705.1. GTDB lineage: Bacteria > Pseudomonadota > Gammaproteobacteria > Burkholderiales > Burkholderiaceae_E > JAPOKJ01. Next base: position 5,066 of record JAYUOT010000238.1, on the reverse strand, counting down.
TCGCGGTAGTAGGTTACCGTTTCGTCGATGGTGGGGCGACGGTTGGAGCCAAAGTACTTGTCCGCTGCACGATCGTATTCCTCGCCGTAAGCATCAAAGGGGTTTCGGCAAGACACTTCGGCATGGGTGTGAATGTCGATGGCAATGAGTTTGTCGATGTCCATAGGCGCTCCTTCGGGGATCCCGGAAATTAGTCGGCGGTCAGTTGATCCGCAATTGTAATCACCAATTGCATTGCCAGAATTATATAGTTAAGATAATGAACTAGTTTCGGCTGCATCAGTGAGTGATGCCGGCCCACCGTTTTTCTCCCAGTAGGCATCGCCATGACCCGTTTTTCCCCAAGTACCGACCTACTCGCCGGATTAGATCAGCTCAAAGTCGAAACAGCAGGTCCGGTCCTGCACATTCGGCTTAACCGACCGGCCAAGCGCAACGCCATCAGCGATCTCTTGGTGCAGCAATTGCATACTGCCTTTATTAATTTACCCGCGCAGACGAAGGTCGTGGTGCTGAGCGGCGAGGGCGAGCACTTCTGCGCAGGCCTGGATCTTGGGGAAGTCGGCAAAAGCGGTGCGGAACATGGCATGTGGCATTCCTTGGGTTGGCACAGGGCCTTTGACGCGATTCAGTTTGGTCCGGTTCCGGTGATTTCAGTATTGCATGGCGCTGTGGTGGGAGGAGGGCTGGAGCTCGCCTCAGCGAGCCATATCCGGATTGCGGAAGCCTCCGCCTTTTTTGCTTTGCCCGAGGGCACACGAGGTTTGTTCGTGGGCGGTGGCGGTTCGGTTCGTATTCCTCGCCTCATTGGCGTGGCCCGCATGACGGACATGATGCTCACCGGTCGAGTCTATGGTGCCACTGAAGCTCAAAGTGTCGGATTGACGCAATACCAGGTGGCGGACGGGGAGGGCTTGGAGAAGGCCTTGCAACTGGCTGAGCGTGTCGCGGGAAATTCACCCATGAGCAACTTTGCGATCATGCAGGCCTTGCCTAGAATTGCGGATCAATCGATGTCGGAAGGGATGTTGACGGAGTCGCTGATGGCGGCTATTTCGCAAAGCACGGACGATGCCCGTGATCGCCTCCAGGCGTTTCTCTCCAAGCGTGCCTCCAAGGTAGAAAGATAAATGTCGACCATGACTGATTCAACTTCCCCCGCCTCTCAATCCTCTCGACCCAAGTACCGCGAGATATCGCTGGGTGGCTGCCTGACCACGACGCTTGAGGTGCGCGCGGATGGTACGACCATCATGCGTGCCAACGAGGCCTTGGAGCCCTTTCCTGAGTCGATGAATGAGCGCTTCCGGCATTGGGCCAGCACGAAGCCCGACACCACCTTGGTGGCGCAACGCAATGGAGAAGGCGTCTGGGAAACGATCACCTACGGCCAGATGATGGTGCGTGTGCGCGCTCTTGGGCAAGCCTTGCTGGATCGTCACTTGTCCGCTGAACGCCCCCTGGTAATTCTTTCGGACAATGATTTAGAACATTTGAGTCTCGGCTTGGCGGCCAATTGGGTGGGCATTCCTTATTGTTCCATATCACCCGCGTACTCGCTCATTTCGAGCGATTTCGCCAAGCTCAAGCATATTGTGGTCACGCTCACCCCCGGGTTAGTGTTTGCCGCGAATGCGGCCTATGTCAAGGCGGTCGCAGCGGCCGTCCCTCCCGACCTCGAATGGGTCTCTAGCGCGGACTTGGGCGCCGCTCTACCGGGCCGAACCTTCACCCACTTTGTGACCTTGCTCGAGACCCAACCCACCGCAGCGCTCGAAGTGGCCCACGCGAGTGTTCACGCCGAGACCATCAGTAAATTTATGTTTACTTCAGGCTCGACCAAGGCGCCCAAGGGTGTGCCGATCACCCAGCGCATGTGGTGTGCCAACCAGCAAATGATTTTGCAGGTCATGGGTTTCATGAAAACCGAGCCTCCGGTCCTGGTGGATTGGCTGCCTTGGAATCATGTCTTTGGGGGCAATCATAATGTCGGGATCGTGCTCTATAACGGGGGAACGTTGTACATTGACGACGGCAAGCCCACGCCGCAAGGCATCGCGGGGACGCTGCGTAATTTGCGCGAAATATCGCCTACGGTTTACTTTAACGTGCCCAAGGGTTTTGAAGAAATCGTCGCCGCCATGGAAAAAGACGAGGCTTTGGCGCAGCGCTTTTTCAAACGCGTCAAGGCCTTTATGTTTGCCGGTGCGGGTCTGTCCCAGGTGGTTTGGGATCGCCTCCATAGCCTGGCCGAGCGAACCGTGGGCGAGCGAATTCAGATGCTCACCGGCCTTGGCATGACCGAAACTGCACCGGCCAATTTGTTCGCGGTGGGTTCCGAGGTGCGCTCCGGTGATATTGGTCTGCCCAATCCGGGGGTGGAGGCGAAGCTCGTGCCCGTGGAGGGAAAAACCGAAATTCGCTTCCGTGGTCCTAATGTCATGAACGCCTATTGGCGTAACCCCGAGCAAAGTGCTGAAGCCTTTGATGAAGAGGGTTTCTATCGGAGCGGCGATGCGGTCCGGTGGATCGATTCTCAGGATCCTCAAAAAGGCTTGTTCTTTGATGGACGCATTGCTGAGGATTTCAAGCTCTCCACCGGCACTTTTGTGAGCGTTGGCCCACTGCGGGCGAAGGTGATTGCCCTGGGAGCGCCCCTGGTTCAAGATGCGGTGGTGACAGGCCTCAATCGCGACGATGTAGGCCTGTTGATCCTGCCCCGGCTGGACGAATGTCGCGGCCTGGCCGGTTTGGGTCGCGCGGCTTCCTTGGCTGATGTGCTGAACCACCCTAAAGTCGCCACGCATTTCCAGACACTAATGGATCAGCTCTGGGCGCAAGGCACTGGCAGTGCAAGCCGGGTCGCTCGGGCCGTTATTTTGCGTGAAGCGCCATCGATTGACCATGGCGAAGTGACGGATAAGGGCTCGATTAACCAGCGCGCGGTGCTACAGCATCGTGCCGCCTTGGTGGAGGCCCTGTACACAGAAACGGCCGCAGGACTGCTGGCTCCGAAAGGCAAAGTGGAGGGTGCCTAGGTCAATTGTTAGACCGCCCCGGCGGCCGGGTTCACCCTTTCGGTGGGTGACAAAGCCGTCAAAGTATGCAACGCTAATCTTTGTTTAACTGGAATGTCTGAGGAGCCCCATTGAAGGCAAAGGTTTTAGTCGTTGACGATCATCCAATGATCATTCACGCGGTCGAGGCGATGGTGCATGAGATTGCACCGGAGGTCGAAATTTTGCAGTCGCGTACCCTGCTTCATGCCATGGGTTGCTGTCGTGACACGGCTAATATCTGCTTGATCTTGCTCGACCTCAATTTGCCCGATAGTAGTCATACCGACGGTTTGGCTTTGCTTCACAAAGAAGTTCCCAACGTGCCCATTGTGGTCTACACCGGTCAAGAACATGCATCGGTGCGAAGCGCCTGCCTGCGGGCGGGTGCGTCCGACTTTGTCACGAAAAGCGGCAATCGCGACGCACTTTACGAGGTGGTGGAACGCCTGTTGGCGCGCTTTATCCACCGGCCGGACGACTTGCGCAACCAGCACAAGGTGGTCTTGTCGTCACGGCAAAACGATGTGCTGCGCCTACTTTTGGAGGGCGGCACCACGCGTGAGATCGGCGCGGCGCTCACCATCTCAGAGGCCACCGTCAAAACCCACATCAAGGTCATTTATAGCCGTACCCAATGCCGTAATCGGGTCGAGTTATTTCAATGGCATGTGGCCGGACAAAAAGCAATCTTTTGAACCTCGCCATCCGCTTCGTTAGTGTTGATCTCATCAACCGCCTAAGAGGTCTGCTTTTACCGGATTCCCAGCCGCTCGGGCGCGAGTTGCTCCTGAGCCTGGCGACGGCGATTCGCCATTCATTTGTCGCCGCCTGGTTTGTCTTTGCTGCGTTTGCTGTCTTAAATTTAGGCAAGCCCCACCTTGCTTGGCTTGGTGTTGCGGCCTGCGCCTACCTGGGCATCTCGTTACTCAACGCGCGCCGTGTCGAGCGCGCAATCTTGGACGATCCTGGTGTCGAACGAGTGCATCAAACGTTCTTGCGCAGCTTTGCCTTACTGACTTTGCAGGCGCTCATATTGGGCCTGATGCCGTGGGTGATTGGCACTGCAATGACGGCCTATGCGGAGCTTCTGATTACGCTTATTATCATTGGCTACTGTCTGCTCTTCGCCGTCATGCATAGCGTGTTCCCGCTATCAGTGCTTTCATTTTGTCTCATCAATTGTGTCTCGGTATCGACCTACTGGATCAGTACGCACTATGATTTCAAATGGCCCATGGCCTTTTTGACCATAGTCTTCTTCGGGTTTCTCTTTATCGTGACCCTCAACTTTGGTCGGGTGCTTAGAAAGGCCTTGAGCTTACAAATCGAAAGGGACGAGGCACGTCTCAGAGCTGAAGGCGCCGCGCGTGGCCTCGAAGAGGCCTTGGCGAATCTTAAGCGGGTAAATCTTGAGAAGTTGCGCTCATTCGGCGCGGCCAATCACGATTTGCGTCAGCCCATTTCTGCAATCTCGCTGTTTGTGGGGGTATTGCAAAGAAAACTGAAGCGAAGAATTGGTGACGACGCGGAAATTAAAGATTTGATTGAAAAAGTTGATCGAAACCTTGCGACCTTGGACGTCATTGTGGGCTCATTGTCGGATCTCACCTCTCTGGAAACAGGAGGTTTTTCAGCGCGACCTGAAGTCTTTGAGTTGCGCGAACTTGTTCAAGAGCTGATGGGGGAGTTTGAAGGCCAGAGCGAAGCCAACGGGACTCGCATTCAAATGCTTGTGCCTGTACTCCACCTGTTCTCCGACCCCAGAATGTTGGCGCGCATCATCCGTAATGCGCTGGATAATGCCATTAAGTATGCGGGAGGTCACCCCGTCATTGTCTCGATCTTTGAAGAGTCCTCCACCAAGTATTTGTCCGTGCGCGATTTTGGGCCGGGTATCCCCGAGGCTCTGCGTGCACGGGTCATCGATGCCTTCATCCAGCTAGACAATCCCGAGCGTGATCGAAAAAAGGGCTACGGCCTGGGGCTGTCGATTGCAAAACGAATGGC
>JAYUOT010000237.1:0-2895 GCA_043760705.1 Betaproteobacteria bacterium | reverse complement strand
TCCGGACATCGCGGCAGGGAGCGCCTTCAAAGCGCAAATGCAGCGATTCATCAAGAAGAGTGCGTTCGACAACGCCTTTGGAAAGCCGGGGTATGACGTTTATCTGGCCGCAACAGTGATTGCACTATTTAACGCAGTCAGGCCGACACTGACTGCGTTATTGGACAAAACGCGCTGACAGGCGAATCGGCGTTCCGCCAACTCAAGCCATCCGCGCCTGTCAAAGCGAACCAATCACTAAGCGAGATGGGAATTACAAAAGTACCCTTGTCATGCCGGACTCTTGTCCGGCATCCATGCCGCCAGGTGCTCTGGATTGCGGATCAAGTCCGCAATGACAAGCTGTGGAATTTGGCGAGCCGTTTCCTTAATCTGTTGAAATAAAAAGGGGTGTAGCCTGCAATCAGCGGCATACACCCCTTTTTTCTAGGCAGATACCTGACCAAGAAATCTTCCCCAGAGGCCACGGCCGGGATGGATCAGTCGGAAGCCACTTTCATCGCGCTCGGCGACCTTCACGACGAGGAGCTTGCCGCTCGCGAGCGGGCCCGCATTCCAGCCGCTTTCGAGGGCATCCAGGTCAATTTCTGCAAGACGCCGGACTGCGTAATGAAGAGCTTGCAATAGCCTCTTGCTTCACCCGTATTTTTATGCAATTATAGGACATAAATGTCCTATGTTTGTGAGCTAAAATACCTCGGAGAATTGCCATGCCTCAGTCGACAGTTAGGGAAAAGGTTGTCGCCAAGATCAGAAAATCATCGGCGCCCGTCTTCTTGCGTAGCGAATTTGACCGATTGGGCGATTATCGCCAAGTAAGTCGCGCTGTCAGGGAGGTCGCTGAAAGCGGCATGATCGTCCGGGTGGGCTATGGCCTCTACGCGCGAGCGCGCCCCTCGACAATCAACGGCGCGCCCGTTCCGACCGAGCCTTTGTTGAATATTGGCCTCGAGGCCATGAAAAAAATGGGCGTCGTTGCCGAAATTGGAAACGACGCCAAAGCCCTTAGAGAAGGGCGGAGCACGCAAGTCCCCATGCTTCCAGTCATCAATGTTGGCAAGGCGCGGGTATCAAGAAAGATATCAGTAGGCAAGAGGCAAGTCGTCTATGAAAAAAGTTGACGTCTCGTTTCGGGACAAGATCAGTGACTTGATAACAGCCAATGGGCTGACAATATCTGAATTCGCTTTGGAAAAGGACTTCATTGTCATGGATGTCCTGCGCGCGCTTTCAAAAGTCCGCCACGAAAAATTTAATCTTGTATTTTGCGGCGGCACCTGCCTTTCAAAGGCCTACGGACTTTTGGAGCGCATCTCGGAGGATGTGGATATCAAGGTGGTGCCAAAGCCAAGTGTGAATCTGTCCAAAGGCCAGCAGCGCACAGCTATTCGGTCCCTTAAAGTGGCCGTCAAAGATGCCCTTGTCGCGGCCGGCTTCGACGAGGATGATGTTGCCGCCTCCGCGCTCGACGGGAATTCATACGTCGTCTTCGATGCGCAATATTCGAGTCATTTCGAATTCGATCCAGCGATGCGCGCCAAAATGAAGATCGAGCTTAATTTAACTGCGCTAAGCCTGCCCAGCGCCAACCGTTCGATGGGTCTATTGTTCAATCAATTTGCCCTGATCGACGAAGAAAACCCATTGGAAATGCCTTGCATCGATATCCGCGAAGCTCTCGCGGAAAAATTGGTGGCCTTCCCGAGGCGCTTGGCGCTCCATCTTACAAATCCAGCAAAACATCAGTTTGACCAGACGCTAGTGCGGCACCTCTTCGATGTCCACCAGATCATGGTCAACAACCCTCAGATCAATGATCCCTTGGAGTTGGGTCCATTGATTGAAAAAGTGATGGATAAAGACGCCAAGGATTTCTCGCGGCAATTCCCGGATTTTTTATCCGACCCTGTGGGTCAACTGACAAGGGCCATGGGCGTTGCTGGGACGAGCCCAGCCTATGCGGACATGTATGGAAAGTTTGTGAAGGTCATGGTTTATGGGCCCAATGCGCCCGCCTTCCTGGATGCACTGGAAAGTTTCAACCAAGCTCTGAACGCGTCACTGCCTCCGCCTACCTTAAATTTTAAACAGTATGAGAAAGCCGAGGAACTCGTCCCCTAGCTAAGCCGATAGAGACTTGTCCAAGGGTGCCGATCGCGCCTGCGCGACCTACGAACAGTCCCATGACGCTCAAAAAATCGGGCCTCCAAAGAAGCCCGATTACATCAACATGACGCGCGTGCGGAGCTTCTTCACGAGTCACAGTATCTGGAACGGGCGCGTCCCGGGTATGGCAAGAAATTTGTTGCCGAGATCAAGTCGATCTTTGCCCAGATCAGGCGCAATCCGCAAGCAGGCAAACCGGACGAGGAAGCATGCCGTCGGCTTCGCGTCACGGGATTCTCTTTCTCAGGTGTTTTTCGTGAAGAACCAAACGAAGTCGTCGTGTACGTAATACGCCCTGACCAAAAACAGCCGGGTTATTGGCACTCGCGCATTGGTGATCCCTAACCAATGCCTCCATGACACTTTCCGTCCGACTGTCACCGCACCTGCGCCAGCAGCTCGATAGTTATTGCAAGGCGCGCCGGCTCACCAAGACCCATGTCATCACCGAGTTGTTGAACGAGCATTTGTCCGGTGCTGCCAAGACACGCAAGACGTCATACGAACTTGCCTGCGAATTCGGGCTGGTCGCCAGTTTGAAGGGCGCCGCAACCGATCTGGCGGAAAACCGCAAACAGTATTTGATGGAGAAGTGAGCGTGCGAAGCGTCTTCGTTGACGCCGGGCCATTGATTTTGAACGGCTGTCCAAATCCGCCGCGTCCGGGCGCGCTCCTCCGACAAACGCTCAAGACACACCTGATGCGGAATCATTAAATGCTGAACGTCGC
>JAYUOT010000236.1:0-5799 GCA_043760705.1 Betaproteobacteria bacterium | reverse complement strand
AGGACAATCTCGTCAAAGTGAGCGCCCAGCACCTTTGGGCCGCCCCCTTGTCAAAGGAAATGGCCCGTCTCTTCGCGATTGGGCTGAGCGAACGGCTCGCGGGTAGCCGAGTGCTTCCCTACCCTGTGCGCCAGCTCGAGCAACCCGATGTGATTTTGACACTTGAGCTGATCAGCTTTTCCAACGCAAACGACAAGGTGAACTTCCAGTACGCACTAACCGCAAACGAATGGAGTCAGATCTCGTCGGCGAAATTACCAAAAATCACTGCGTCAATGAAGTTCAATTATTCCAGCTTGGCCAGCGACATCTCCAAGAACCGGACCACCGGTGCTTTTGTAGCAAAGCATCTTGGTGACTCGTTGGCAGGAGCCAGTGAATATTTCGCTGAGGAGTTGACGAGGCAAGTTTGTCGTTAAATCCAGCGCGGAATCCGAGTTGACGACGTCTTTTTGCCTTTGGCCGTTTAAATTCGCTACGAGTCATTCTCTTAGATCGCCAAAATGTCAATAATTTCCTGGGCTGCCTTTCTTCAATCTGGCAGCATCTGTCTCCTTACCTCTATCGAGCTAGTCATTGATCGCAATGCCTAGCTCACACTAGTCAGCGAGTTTCAATGGCATCGGGCGTCGCGTTCATATTAATCTTGCTTTACACGAGCTTGTTCTTCATTCGTCCGCAGGACTATATTGCGGGGCTGAGCGAATGGTCACCTCTCGTGATTTGCTTATGGACGGCCGTACTTTTTTGGATTCTTGTTCCTAAAAAGCGCTTTGTACTGCCGCAGTTTCTGCTTTTGATCGGCCTGGCTTTTTCAATCTTCATGTCCCTACTGTTTACAGGATGGACGGGGGGTGCGTTCAAGCTCACCGGTGATTTCTTCCAGGTAATCGCCTACTTTGCACTCATTGTCCATGTCGTGGACTCGATAAAGCGGTTCAAGATTTTCTTCGGTCTGGTGATCGTTTGTGCCTTAATTTTTGTTTTCCATGGATATGTTCAGATTAGCGACGGTATTGCTTGGACCGGTGTGAGTCCGGTTCTCAACCGCATCCGCTACGTCGGTGCATTTAACGACCCGAACGATCTCGGAATGGCCTTTGCGGTTGCTTTTGGCTTGTCCACTTACTTCTATCGTAAGCAAGCAGGAGTTTTTTCCAAGTTCGTCGGGCTGACTTGCGCCGGCGTCATACTTTACGGCGTCTTCTTGACAAACTCTCGGGGCACTTTTCTCAGCGTGGCGGCCGTCATCTTCTTGATCGGCTATTTGAAATATGGTCGCATCGCAGCCATCCTTATGGGCCCAGCCATCATCGCCCTGATGCTTGCGGTGGCTCCAAGCCGGATGGAAACGATCGACGACGACTCATCGCGAGAGCGCGTGGAAGCTTGGTTCGAGGGTTGGCAAATGTTCAAAGCTCACCCATTTTTTGGTGTCGGGCGTGATCAATTCAAAGATTACAACCACATCACCGCCCATAACTCGTTTGTATTGGCGTACTCGGAGATTGGGTTTATTGGTTATTTCTTTTGGTTCGCCTTATTCCTGGTTTCCGCCGCGCAGCTCTATCACTGCCTTAAGATCGTTCGCTTGAAGCAAAAGTCGGCAACTGATGCCAACTTGAAGGAACTCAAGGATTTCCAGAGCCTGGGTCTTTCGATCACTTATGCGTACATCGGAGCCCTGGTCTGCATCTTCTTTTTGTCGCGCAGTTACGCGACGATCACCTACATGCTCTTAGGTTTAATCGGGGCCTATTACCACTTCATTCTGAGAAAAATCCCGGAAACTAAGGTGATTTACATGCGAAGTTATTGGCGAACATGCTTCTTTGCATCCGCCAGTTCCATCGTTTTCTTCGTGATTCTCACAAAAATTTTGCTCGTCCTCCAATGATTTTTCGGAACAACTATGGCACTTCGAATCTTCAGGGTCGTTTTGATGCGTCTCCGTGCGCGGAGCATGCAACTAGTCTATGGCGGCCTTCTCGCCCTGTCGGTGTTCGCTTCCGGAATCGAAGCCAAAGCTCAGACGCCCCCCAGCCGCGCGGCGCCCGAAGCCATATCGCCATCGACCATCGATAAGAAGTCCTGTCCAAGGCGTTATGTCGGGACTTCCGCAGACAGAACGGACGGGTATCGATCCAGCTTTGCTTGGCCGAGCTCGCTCGATGCGGCCCCGGGTCAAAGCGTAGTTTCGTCCTGCTATATCTTGACTGGGGTCGCGGGACTGAAGACCGTCCAGGGCTCCAGGGATGGTATGCAGCTATCGGTAAATGGCGGTGCCTTTTCCGACGCAATACAGCGAGTCTCTGAAGGTGATCAAGTCGTGGCAAAGCTGATCGCCCCAAACAAGCCAGATGCTGTAGCCGTGGGCTACGCCATGTTTGACGGTAATCGATATCTCGGCAAATTTTCAGTGAGAACCGCGAACAAGGGCCGAGCTGCGACTCTCTGGCGCGTCGGCCCAGGCCAAAAACTAACGGACCTGTCTATGGTGGTTGGCCAGCTCTCCGCCGGTGATATCGTGGAGGTTGAGCCCGGCACCTACCCTCCCGTTGACTTCAAGCGATCTGGCACCTCGGATGCGCCGATCATCATTCGCGGTGTGGGGGCGACACGACCCAAGATCAAAGGCTCGCAAAATGGCAAGCTTGATGAAAGAGTCGTCTCCTTCAGCTACTCGAATAATCTCGTCTTCGAGAACTTCGAAATCGAAGGCGGCACAGAAATCTGTGTACGCACGATGGCCCACAATTTGACGCTAAGGAACCTTTTTATTCACGATTGCCAAAAGCACGGGATTCTTGGAGCCGACTTGGACTCCGGCACCTTGATTGTGGATCGGGTGGAACTTACCAACATTAATCAGGCGCAAATCGACGGGAAACATGTCATCTATGTTGCGACAGATCGCGACGCCTTCCCCCGGTCGGTCTTCAGAGTGCAACATTCCTACCTGCATGACAATTTCGGTACCAGTATCAAAAGCCGCTCCGAGCGTACGGAAGTCCTTTACAACTGGATCGATGCGATTCATCATCCGCGCGCGTTCTACAGCATCGAGCTCTTCGGTTTTGAAGAGTATCAGACAATCGAACCACTCAATTCTGATGTGGTTGGAAACGTGCTGATTCACCGGGGCATCTACGGCATGAGGTTCGGGGGCGACGGCACGGGTACCTCGAAAGGCCATGTGCGCGTCGCGAACAACACGGTTCTCGTCGGGGATGAGTTTGACAAGAGTTATATCATTCGACTGTTTCAGGAAATTGACTCGGTCTATCTTGTCAACAACGCGATACTCAGGATTGCTGCATCCCAAAAGCCGCTCACCCTCTTTCGCGATGGCATATCCAAAGACGGGAAATGGTCCAGTGGTGTCATTAAGCTGACCGGAAACAACAATTTTTTCCCTCGTAACCTGTCATTTGCACCGGGCGCATCGTCGGACTGGATTGCGAACAGCGTCGGTGAGGAACAAGTTCTCAATACCGCGAACGGCCAACTGGATCTCTCCAAACTACACGCCAGTCCAAACTTGGTGAATAAAGGCGCGCCGCTTTCAAGAATGCCAGCGGGCTATGAAATACCGAAGCCCATCTTGAATCTAGAATTTTTCCCGCCGACCGTTGCGCCTATGTCGGGCGGAAAACTAACCCTTTATCCGCGCAGATCGTACAGCGAAAAACAAAACATCGGAGCATTTTAGCGATCTACGATAAAGTCGTTAAGGCTGCAAGAACTGGCGAATTTGACCGTCAAGCTTGAATGCAAACGGCAATACCCCGAGCTCTTCGTCGGTAAGCGGCTTGCTCGCATCGGGAACATCGGTGACGATCACGATGCTGGCAGAATGATCACCGCGGCCGCGAAATAAATTCAGTAGGCGATAGGCCTTGGCTAGATAGGGGCTGTTGGTTGAGTGATTGCCAATCACAAACCAGTGCCACATGACGTAGGACTTGTCGCCGCTACGAAAATAGTACTTGGTGGATTTGATCTTTTGAGCGTCTAGCAGAAGACTTCCAGGAGTGCGAGAGACGATACGAGTCAAGGCATCGCTTTCCAGAATCGCGCGTTGCCCCATGCCCAACATGTCTTTTCGCTGATGTTGTTCAGCAAAATAGGCAATTTGGGCCAAGTGGTTTCCGTCCTTGACCGTTACCCGTTCCGAGGGATCGGCAAAACCTGGAACCAGCGGCAGTTCAATGTCAGCAACCGGCGCAAACGACTTTGCCAAAAAGCTTGTCAAACCCTTATGAGCTTCAAAAGTCTGAATTCGGGAAGGAAGAGCGCTCCAAATACCGATTGAAACCAGCCCCGCCACGACGAGCGCAGCCAATGAACCTGGCTTAAGGGCGGACGAGGAATCGCCCGGCGGCCCTACCAGGTTGAGCGACGGTTTTAGCTCAGTCAATTTCGCCGCCGAGAGTGGTACGGTCGCAAATTTCGCTCCCAGCCAGAACACAATCGCCATCACGACGCCAAAGATGATCCAACCGTACCAAACATGGTCATCCCCCGTTCCATACTTCATATTCGAGAAATGCCCAACCAGCACGATGGTGTACGCCCGCATCCAGTTCGCAACAATTGCGGTCATTAGCGCGACCACGACAAATAACAATCGATGGCTAAACTTGACGAACTGTAAGTATGCGAACAACAGCGACAAAATAAGCGCCGAAAGCAAATACCGAAACCCGCTGCAGGCCTCGACCACAGACCACCTGCCCGTGGGCAGGGTAAAGTGAAGCCCTTCCCTGAAGATGGGCAGGCCGCTCAGGTTCAGCAGCCATACGATCACCGAGGCAGTGTGCTCCATCATCAGGGGATTGAGCCACTCCCCAGCTGGCACCATGAAGTATAAAAAAACCATAGGAAAGAAATTGATCCAGAAAAACTTCAAACCCCAAACCAGAACAATCACCCCCAACAGCATCGTCACAAAACCGTAACCCCGGACGACGTGGACATTGGCAAGTTCTCCAGCTAGCCAAATAAAGCCTCCCGCACAAAGAACGAGAACCCCTATCCACGAGGGACGCAGCCTCTCGCCAAGCCACTTACTGCGGTTCATCCAGATAAGATAGAGGCTCACCGGCAGAATTAGCCAGCCATGAGAGAAGTCTGCAGAATTTGCCCAGGCTCGCACCAAGTGCAAAGCCGCAGGACTATAAAGACCAACGAGCCCTAGCACCAGCAGCGAGGTCGCAATCAAGGCAATTCGGGAGGAACCCTGCATCGGTATTAGCGTTTTAGGCGTAGAAGCCTGTGGAGAATTCGAGCTCATCTGTATAAATATACCCCAAGCCCTGATCGAGACTGTGCGAAACCCCTCACCGACCCAAGAATGAAGTCAAGACGACTGGCTAGTGTAATCACTTGATCCGCCAGCGCCTTGGGGCTACATTACTTCGGCTGGGTTTTCCACCACTTCAACAACTGGCGCAGCGCCTCAGGCTCGTTTTGTGGGGAAGCCTTGCCAGCTTGATCCGTCTTGTTGACACCATGACAGGCTGGGCAAGAGCGGATTTCCCCTGGTTGAAAGGTGATCCAGTTACGCTCACGAACAATCGCGGTACCGCTTGCATCGGCAGTTTGCCAAGTCAGAGCTCGTTTGGTGGGTACGAAAGCCGCAGTCGATCCATCGCTTGCGATACTGACGCTGCCCTGCTGCCCGTTTAGATTGGGCGGGTTGCGGCCCGCAGCATCATGCATTGGAGCAGCAATGGGTCGGCGACCTTTCCAAGAGTTATAGCCCCGCACCAAATCCGCCTGGAAGATCTGATATTG
>JAYUOT010000235.1:0-14454 GCA_043760705.1 Betaproteobacteria bacterium | reverse complement strand
CGCGATTAAATCTGCGCTTCCCTAGTGTCACGAATTTGTGACTCACCCCACTAGATCAGTCTTGACGAGGCCGTCGCTCTAGTATTTCTAGTGCCGGGCGAGCCGTTAGTGCTTTACCCGTAATCGGCGCCTTGGGCATGACCGACAAGCCCGCTTCCAGGGTTCAGCAAACACACCAGGGCTGAAACACCCAGGGGCCCGGCAGCGAGCACCACCTCATTGTGAGATTCATGAGTCGCTTGCCCAAGGTTCGCGATGACGGCACAAGCCTGTTGAAACTCCAGCTCCGTCAGTTTGGCATCTCGAACAAAGGCGTGCAGGTGAATGACCGCGCTTGGCCATGATGTCTTGAAAACGGGGGCTAGGCGCGCCTTGGAGTTCTTTAAGGACCGCCTCAAACAGTTTAAGCTGCTGTTTCCGCTTTTAGGCTCCTCTTGTACATTAGGTAGGCGATACCCAGCGTCAAGAGAGTGACAGCGATTAAGAAAGGGTACTCCATCGACTTAAATGCGGCAAGAAACGGTGTGAGCACGTTTTCGTCCCAAATCATCAGGCCAGCGGTCCATCCTAACAAGGCCACACCGATCCAAATAACGATTGGAAACCGGGTCATAATCTTCAAAACGATGGTGCTTCCAAACACAACAATGGGAATGCTCAAGATCAGACCGATAAAGATCAGCATCAAGTCACCATTGGCAGCCGCTGCCACCGCGAGAACATTATCCAGGCCCATCACAGCGTCCGCAATAATGATGGTCTTCATTGCATCCCAGAACGTGGAGCCCGCTTTGCCGTGATCATCTTCTTCATCGCCGGCATTCACCAATTGAACTGCAATCCAAATCAGGGCCAGCCCACCTAGGAGCTTGAGGCCCGGGATCTTGAGTAGCCAGACCACGATGAGCGTCATGATGATGCGCATGACGATGGCCCCTAAAGTTCCCCAAAGAATGGCCTTCTTCTGGTGAACGGCCGGCAGGTTTCGCGCCGCCATGGCAATGACAATGGCGTTATCGCCTGACAGCACGAGATTAAGCAGCATGATCGCGCCAAGCGCTGACCAGAACTGCGGAGACGACAGCATTTCCATAAGATTCCAGAAAAAAGGGGAGGACCTAAAGGGGTGAACGCCCAAAAAGGGGTGACTCAAAAATGAATCAAGGTCTCGCGGACAAGCTCGGCGACGCGTAGGGCAATCGACGTGTTTGTTGACAACTCCGGACTATTCAAGCCAACGTAGGTGATCGATTACTCTTACACCTTGGCCCTATCAATCGTGCTGACGAAGCTGTCTTCGGATGGGAATCGCTACTCCCCTTGATGCCCGCATTCTAAACCAAGCGGGCCGCAAAGCTCTCTTCAGACCCAATAATTAAGTGCAATCCCTCACTCCGAAAGGCGAAGCTCCCGGCGATTTAAAGTGCGCCGTTCGCCTACCTTCCACCCAGTGCGTCGGCAGTCTTTAGACCTTAAGCATGATCTTGCCAATGTGGCTCGAGCTCTCCATCAAGGCGTGACCTTGTGCCGCGTCTGGCAAATCAAACACTTTGTAAATCACCGGCAACATTTGCTGGCGTTCAAGTCTTGGCCAAATATGGGTACGCAAGGCCGCAGCGATGCGCGCTTTTTCGGAGTCCGTACGGGGACGCAAGGTAGACCCAGTGAAAGTCAAGCGCTTAAGCATCACGGGCATTAAATCGATTTCCATCTTGGAAGGCTGCAAGAAGGCGATCTGCACAATACGGCCTTCCAAGGCGACGGTTTTCAAATTACGGGCCACATAGTCGCCACCCACCATGTCCAAAATTAGCTGAGGCCCAAGTTTGTTGGTCAGCTCTGCGACTTCGGTGACGAAGTCTTTTTCGCGGTAGTTGATGGCATAGTCCGCACCGAGTTTGAGGCAGGCCGCCGCCTTGTCTGCGCTACCGACCGTCACGATCACCTTGGCACCCCAGGCCTTGGCCATTTGAATGGCGGTGATCCCAATGCCTGAGGAGCCTCCGTGAATCAGGAGCGTTTCCCCGGCTTCGAGACGACCCCGCTCGATAACATTGGTCCACACGGTGAAGTAATTCTCCGGGAGCGCCGCCGCTTGCAGCATGCTCAAGCCAGCAGGGACGGGCAGGACTTGGCCAACGGGCGCGCACACATACTCGGCGTAGGCTCCGCCATTGGTCAAAGCACACACTTGCGCGCCCAGAGCGACCCCCGCTTGGCAGTATGCTGCGGCCTCGGCTCCCATTGCGACCACTTCACCCGACACCTCAAGACCAAGGGTGGGAGAGGCACCCGGCGGCGGAGGGTACTTACCGCTACGCTGCAAGACGTCGGGGCGGTTGATCCCGACGTAAGCGGCCTTGATCAGCACTTCATTAGGTTTTGGCTGAGGAATCGGCCCCTGAGAAAGTTTCAGAACCGAAGCATCACCACCGCTACCGTGGTCGATTAAACGCATAGACTTATCCAACACTGCACTCCAAACAAAATGAGGTGAACCTAAGAAAAATTTAGGTTCTTGGTCGCGTAGTTTGGCAGATTTGGAATCACTGTTGCCAAGTTTGTCCCGCTGAAACCAAATGATCGCAAGCCTGGGCGCTCGCTACCAGTATTTCACGAGCATTCTTGTTGCGACCAAGAACAGGCTTAATGCAAAGACTTTCTTAAGCGTTTGTGTCGGCAGGCGATGCGCGAGATTCGCACCCATGGGTGCGGTCAGGACACTGACCACCACCAATGCGCACAAGGCTGGAATAAATACAAAACCCAGATGGGGATCCGGCAAGCCAGGAATCTTCCAACCGCTTAAAACAAAGCCGATCGTCCCCATCACCGCGACCGGGACACCCAGCGCTGCACCGGTGCCGACGGCGGTGCGCATGGGTACGCCAAAGTAAAGCATCAGGGGCACGGTCAAGAAGGTGCCGCCCGCGGAAACCAAGCCGCAAATAAAGCCGATCGGCAAACCAAACATCCACAACCACGGCGTGCTGGGCATGATTTTCCCCGCTGCAGGTTTCTTCCCGGAATAGATCTGGTAGGCCCCGCCATAGACAATCACAACGAAACCTATCGCAAGCGTCTTTTGCTCGATCCATCCGCTGGCAAACGAGGAGCTTAAGGTGCCTAAGGTCATGGGCAGCACCATTCGTTTCACGATACTCCAGTCGACCGCCCCTTTGGCGTTGTGGGAGCGCACCGAGGAGCTTGAAGTAAAGATCACCGAGGCCATGCCGGTGGCCAGTGCCAAGTGAACGATATGGTCTGGCGCGAAGTGCTGGGCCGTGAAGATGGCTGAGAGCATCGGCACCAGCATCATGCCCCCGCCAATGCCGAGCAGGCCCGCTAAAAAACCGACAAAGGCACCGGCCAGTAAATACAGCCCGAAGAAAACCAGTGAGATCGACGTGAAAGAGTCGGTGAATGACCCTAAGTGAGACCCGCTCAAGGCACTCAGCCGGATCTATCGCATGAACCGCTTCACATAATCAGCGCCCAGGCCGACATTTTCAAAATGCGCCCGGTACTTTTCAATACGGGTAAACACATCGTCATAACCCAAGGCAACACCCATGGGGTCGACGTACATCAGAGCACCATGTACAGTGAACAAGGTGATCATTTCGGTACAGTCATCGGGCACGGTCAAGGTATGAGTTTCACCCGGCGGCTCGAATACATAACTTCCTGCAGTGGCCACCCAGTCATGCTCGAGATAATACCAAGAGCCCTTCATGACATAAGCATGCACTTGACCAGAGTGACGATGTCGCTGAAGCACGCCGGACTTTTTGACCTTGAGCAGATGAACATAAAACCCACCGACCGCATTGAGGTGAATGGGTCGCGACCAAATATCCGGGGCAATCGGCGCCCATAGACGTTCATCGTCTTCTGCGAGGATGTTGGCCTCCATCATGTCGGGGGCCATGCCCCAAGGTTGCGGCAAGGCGTATGGGATCTTGTCTGGCTTGGCCTGCGTGCAGGCGGATACCGGGGGCTGAAGATCAACAGTTTTTTCAGATGGTTTCATGGCAATACGATAACATTTTTCTATCCCCTATTGACGCGTTGATTTCACAGGCGTACATTGAACTTGCTGGCTCTTATTGGCAAAAACCTGAGGAGGTTCACCCGTCCCGAAACGTTTCGGGGAACTGTCTGAACACAGTGGGAGTACAGCATCACAGCCACCACTCGTGGCTCAAGGGGCACGGTCCTAAACATCCGTGCCCCTTTCTCATTTTTTTGTCCACCTTGAATGCCAATATTAGAACACGCCATCGTGATCGACGCTCAGGCGAATGCCGGTCAAGATGATCGGGTGTTAGATCCTACACCCGTTACGCGTGGTGATGTCCGTCACAGGCGAGGATGAACGCATCGCCCCTACCCGTCCACACCACGTACTTACTGGCGGAATGGGCTGAGTTGCTTGGGTACTCTGTTTTTGACTCTATCATCTTTGACCGGGGTATTCATGGGCATGGACTTACATTTTGCCGACAAAGAGATCACGTCCTGGGTTGGAGCTTCGTAAGCAAATATCGAGAAATAGGACGCTGCAACTCGAAGACGTGCTCCCAGTGGCATGGAGTTATTATGTCTTCGCCCAGGAGGTCGTTGACATGATCAATGAGTCTGATGCCTGCCTAAGCCGAAAACGGATTAATGATCTTCACTCCATTAACGATCTCACCAGCGTTCATGTCTTCGCTGTAGAGCCTGTCGCAACCACTTGTAATGGCCGCCTGCAAAATCATCGCCTCGTAGAACGACAAGCTTCGTGTTTGATGAAGATCTAATGCTGATTGAATAATCGCTGGCGTCACTTGCACGCCTCAAATTGTTCGTGCGACCTAAGCTGGTGCCGAAGCCTCAATAAGTTCAGCGCGATCGACCCGATGCGCGTGCACCGGTTTTGTTAGGGCATTGTTTGTTAGGGCATGTCAATGGAGGCTTCCCTAGAGTTTAGTGGAGCAATGAGCGGCCACTTGGGCAGCATAATGTTTCGATACCGAAGCATGTTCAAGTCAATGGTCACCGCCCCAGGTGCGGCAGCGTAGATGACATGTCTTCCCACCTTCATGAACGAGGCATAAAAATGCTGAGAAGATTTCACCACGATTATTTTCTTGCTCTTCAAATCGCATCCCAACTGGGTGAACATGTCGCTACCCATAGCCTGATTACGCAAGGTGATGAGTACGATCTCGATCCCTTGGGTTTCAATCAAGGCCGAGTCTCCCATGGCCACAGGAGCATTCGACAAGCCGGTCATGATCATGTCGGCCCGCACGGCTTTGACGGTACATCGCAGATCGATCGGGTTGCCGGACTGTGGGCTAACCTTACCGCCCAGGCGCATCATCAAGGTGGCACCTACGCCTGCATCCAAGGCAATGCGCACCGCACCAGGGTCCCAAAGCGGCCCGAGCGCCGCGTGACTGATTTGACGCTCGACCATCCGGCGTAAAAAAAAGGTGGAGTCACCCGCGGCCCCACCGCCAGGATTGTCGGCGCCGTCTGAAATGACGACCGGCCCTGCATTGAACGCGAGCGCCTCATCGAGCGCCTGGTCGACATCGGGGTGGTGAGCCTCCAAATGGGCACGCAGGCTGATCAACTCGTCGGCGAGCTTTCTGGCAAGCTCCTCGGCCTGGCTCGCTGCGTGCTTTCGCGCCAAACTATCGACATAGACCAGAACCTTAGTACCCATATCCGGCACGTCCCCCCAGGCAAAGCCATGAGTGACAGAGATAGTCAGCACGCCCTCTTGCCCCTCCAGGGCCCGAAGGCGATCCACGAAACTGCGCGCGGGTTCGCGTGAAGTATGAATGGTGCAAATCATGTTGCAATCCACCACCGCCGGGATGGGCCGTATTTTCCCTTCCCAGGTAGCCACACACAGATCGACCAGCTCAAAGCCCCGCTCAAGTACGTCGGTATGCGGATACTCCTTGAAGGACACCAGGATGTCGGTATGCTTGACCATGTCTGCGCTCAAGTGATTGTGCAAATCAAGCTCAGCACCGACCACGACGCTAGGGCCGACCAAAGTGCGGACACGGGCCAGGAGGTCACCTTCGCAATCGTCGTAGCCGTCCGCGACCATCGCCCCGTGCAAACCCAGCAGGACAATGTCGACAGGCAAGGCAGCTTTCAGATCCGCGAGCAGCTCATCGCGTAAGGTCTCAAAGGCATAGCGGGTCGTGACGCCGCTCGGCTGGGCACCGGCCACCATGCCTTCGATCAGCACCCAGTTTTTCTCAGGCTGTTGTTTTGCACGCAAGCGCGCGGCCCATAAAGGAGCGGCGAAAAAGCTCAGGTGATCGGGATGCTGGCCGGCCTTGTAGTAACCGCGATCCTTAAAAGAGGCGAGACCGGTCGGCATGGGCGCAAAGGTATTGGTCTCGGTGGCTAAAGAGCCGCTAAAAACACGCATAAACTTTGCCCCTTAAAGTGGCATTGGTCGGAGTCTGGCCATATTTCTTCAACACGGCGACCTTGCTTACACCAACTTACTCACGCGCCCCGCCCAATAGCGATCCCGCAGCAAGCGCTTGTAAAGCTTGCCCGTAGGATGCCGCGGCAACTCCGCCTCAAAATCGACAGACTTAGGGCACTTAATCGGCGACAAATTCTCGCGACAATAGGCAATCAATTCGGCCTCGAGCGCCTTACCCGCGTTCGCCATGTCGCGCGGCTGAACCACGGCCTTCACTTCTTCCCCAAATTCCTCGTTGGGCACCCCAATGACCGCGACATCCATTACTTTGGGATGCAACACCAATAGGTTCTCGGCTTCTTGCGGATAGATGTTTACACCCCCCGAGATGATCATGTAGGACTTGCGGTCGGTGAGATAGAGATAGCCCTCGGCATCGACATAGCCGACATCGCCTAAGGTGGTCCAGCCTTGAGCATTGGTGGACTCCTGGGTTTTCACTGGGTCATCGTGATACTTGAATTGCTTGCCTTCCGCAAAATAAATTGTGCCGGTTGCGCCCTGTGGAAGTTCCTGGCCGTCCTCACCGCAGATGCGCAGCTTGCCGATCACCGCCTTGCCCACCGTCCCCTTATGGGCCAGCCAGTCCATGGAATGGACCATGGTCATGCCATTGCCCTCCGTACCCGCGTAGTACTCCCAGATGACTTGGCCCCACCAATCGATCATTTGTTCCTTGATGGCGATGGGGCAAGGCGCGGCCGCGTGAATCGCAAACTTCAAAGTAGACAAGTCGTAATGGTTACGCACTTCAGGCGCGAGCTTGAGCATGCGCACAAACATCGTTGGTACCAACTGGGTGTGGGTGACGTGATATTTCTGCACTAGTTGCAGATAAGTCTCCGGGTCAAAATGCTCCATGATGATACTGGTGCCACCCAAACGCATCACGCTCATGTTAAAGCGCAGCGGCGCGGCGTGGTAAAGCGGCGCGGGAGAGAGATACACGGTGTTCGGCCCCATGCCATAGATGCTCTGGCTGATGTGAATCAGTGAACTCGGTACATCAATTTCAGGGTGCTCAGGAGGTACAAAAACTCCCTTGGGTTTGCCCGTGGTCCCTGAGGAGTACAGCATGTCAACGCCGGCGGTTTGATCCGCGATGGGCGTGTTTGGCAGGCGCTCAAGGCGCGCTTCAAGAGCCTCAAAGCCGGGTGATGCGCCGTCCATCATGAGGCCCACAACGCTTGTAGGCATTAGCGCCTGCAACTCACCGGCCAGCTTCGCCATGGCGTGCGAGGTAAAGAGCACTTTTGCCTCGCAATTCGCCACGACATAGGCGGCCTCACCCACCGTGAGCCGAGTACTCATCGCGGTGTAAATAATGCCCGAGCGCTGCGCCCCCCAACAGATCTCGTAAAACCTCGGATGATTCTCAAGTAGGATGGCAATGTGATCGCCGGGCTTGAGGCCCAGGCCCCGCAACAAATGAGCGACTTGGTTAGAGCGCTCATTGAGCTGGCGATAGCTGACAGTGACGCCGCTGGCAGCCATAATGTAGGCGGGTTGATCTGGATGGGTCTTGGCGTGAATATACGGGTGCATCGCTTGAGGAGAAGGTGTCGGTTGGAATCAGGAGAGCCTTCGGAGGGCCCCTAAGGTAATGGGTTGTAAAGTTCGCGGGTCAGAAAGTTAGTGGGCTTTACGAACCACGTTGTTGCCCTTGATGATCACCGGCAAGGAGGTATAGCCATGCACAAAGTTGGAGAACACCAGCTTTGGCTCGCCCATCACATCAATCTGTGAGTAGCGCTTCAAAATCTCTTCCCACATAATTTTGAGTTGCATTTCTGCCAAGCGGTTGCCTACGCAGCGATGGATGCCGAAGCCAAAGGCTAAATGTTGTCGTGCCTTAGGTCGATCAATAATGAAGCTATTGGCGTTCTCAATCGCCTCCTCATCGCGGTTGCCGGAGAGGTACCACATGATGACCTTGTCCCCTTTCTTAATCTGCTTGCCACCTAGCTCCGTATCTATGGTGGCATTGCGACGCATGTGCGACAAAGGCGTCTGATAGCGAATGATCTCCGACACCATATTGGGGATGAGCCCAGGACTGTCGCGCAGCTTTTGGTATTCGGCGGGGTTTTGGTTCAAGAAATTAAGACCACCGGTTATCGAGTTACGGGTGGTGTCGTTGCCGCCTACGATCAATAAAATGAGATTACCCAAATACTCAATAGGCGGCATATTGCGGGTGGCCGGATTGTGGGCCAGCATGGAGATCAGGTCGCTGCCTGGATCTTTATTGACGCGTTCATTCCACAGTTTCGTGAAGTACGCCAAGCACTTGCCAAGCTCCGCCATGCGCTTTTCCTGGGTGTTGATCGGCCCTCCCGAATTGAAGTCCACGGTGGCGACGTCGGACCAATAGGTGAGCAGGTGGCGATCTTCCCAGGGAAAGTCAAAGAGTGTGGCGAGCATCTGGGTAGTGAGAGCAATCGAGACTTTGTCGACCCATTCAAAGGGCTCATCGATCGGCAAGCTGTCGAGGATGGTGCACACCCGAGTACGGATGGTCTGCTCAAGATGGGCCAAATTGCCAGGCGCCACAATCGGGCTGACCGCTTTGCGCTGCTCGTCATGCTTAGGCGGATCCATGGCGATGAAGCCCGGCGAGGCCGATATGGCCTCAGGATCGCGAATCGAGATCGCTCCGTGAGAAGAGAAAATGGCGTGATTAGAATCGACATGCATGATGTCTTTGTACTTGGTGATCGACCAATAGGCGCCGTACGGGCTGTCCCGACACAGGTGCACGGGATCTTCCTTCCTCATGCGCTCGAAGTAGGGCCAGACGGTGTCTGACTGAAACAAAGCGCCATCGCTCATGTCGAACTTGTCCAAAGGCGTGGCATAGGCTTTGGCTCGTGCTGCTTGTTGAATGGCTTTATTCATGATCGCTCCCCAAGGATGAACTTATCGATTAGTTGCTGGCGTACCAAGGTCTAGTGCTGGCCTTCTGGCATGTAGACCACCAAGCCTTCAAGCTCGTCATGCATTCTGATCTGGCAGGCCAGACGCGAGTTATCCTTTGCGGATTCCACAAAATTGATCATCTCGAGCTCTTTCTCGCTGGCTGGGCTGAGTTTTTCAAGCCAAGCAGGCTCCACCAAAACATGGCATGTGGCGCAGATGCACTGGCCACCACAATCGGCGTCGATGCCTGGAATCATGTTGTTGACAGCACCTTCCATGACCGAATCGCCATTGGGTAGATCGATTTCACGGCGGACGCCGTCGTGCTGAATGTAAGTGATGATGGGCATATTTTTATCTCCTTGTTGCCATCATAGCGGTGTCTTGCGAGTTTCGCTTTTCAGTTCTAAAATCAGATCTAAATTTGGGTGTGAAGCTGCACTGCAACATAGAGAAAGGCAAAGCCTCACGGAAAGCTTAGTTTAGCGAAGACTCACCGTACTTGCTCTCCAACTGGCGCTCTGCCAGCGTTGAAAGGCTCCGAGCAAACTGGGGTCGCTGGCCTGCTTGTCGGTTGCCATGCCGTCCAGGTGAATCACCTCAAAGCTGCGTTTGTAGTGCTTTTGAACGCGGGCCTCGCGGGCCACCAACACTTGCTTGCCGTCGGGAGTGAAACCCGCACACTCCGCATAACCCAATTCTGGGCCCTGCATGCTGGGCGGGAGTACATCCGTGGTCCAGCCTTCTGAGGTTTTTCTGAGCACCCACATTTCCCTCCAAGTCTCGCTGGGTTGTACCGCGAAAGTGACGGCGTTGCCTTGCGCGTTCACGCTCATTGAGGCGAGCCACACCAAGCCATAGGTGCATTTACGGAAAGTGGCCGCACTCTTGCCGAGCTGCGTGATGACGACACAAGTTTCTCCTGGCTGACCTTGCGCCGTATCAATCGCGATGCCCTGCCGACTGAGCGCAACAAGCCTGGTTGATTCGATGCCGATCCCAGCCTGAGGCTTACTGACCCAGCGCGATGCGCTGACCCTCATTGCCGCATCGTTGTACGAAGCGAAGTCTTCGTCCGCGAGCTCCGCGCGATTGACTTTGGCCAACTCATCCAATGCCCTGGCGGTCGAGGTCTCGATCTCGAGAGGTTTCATTGCATCACCAAGGATTGCGATGGCACCGGCTTGTTCGATCCGGGCTTGTTGATAAGCAATGCTGCTCCACACGGAGGCACGGCGGGCATGAATTCGATTCCCGAGATAGGCAGGTAAATGTGCGCTCGATACTTGCTCGAGCACCTTAGCGCGCCACTGTTCCAGGCGAAAGCGGGTCAAGGTTTGAAGGGCAGGATCGATACATTCTTGGCGAGTTATGGCCAGGGCAGCACGTGCTTTCTGCTCATTGTTCGAGGCCATCGCCAACACCTGGCGAAAGGCCTCGCCGTCGTAGCACACCTGCATCCGAGCATCGCGCTCGAAACTTCTAAACTTCAGACCATAAGCCTTGGCCAAATCGAGATGAGAGGTCGTGGCAATCTCACTGGCCTTATTCGTCGGCACCGTACTGGAGGCGCGCGCCGCGAGTCGGTCGGCCATGCTGCCTAAGGCGTCGAGAACTTCTATGCCATTGACACCATTCAAATCTAGGGACGAAGCGACTTTTAGGTAAGCGGCGGCAAAGCCTATGCCGAGGGACTCTGAGCCTGGAGTCTCTCGCAGCAAACGAATCGCATGAAGGAGCTCAGGGGCTTCATGAGAGGCGAGCCTGACCCGTTTCACCTGGCTCGCCTTGACGAACCCAGCCCGCTCGCGGCGATGGTCATAGACCTGAAGGTAGTCGAGCCGCTCACCACGCACCTCAATCATGTCGCCCGCGCTTAACTGAGCATGGACTTGGCCCGCTTCGCGGGGTGCTGATCGAAGGCTCACGGGGTCCTGCAGCACGATGGCGATGTTCAACTGCGCCTCCGACCCTAGGTCTTTTGGAGGTGTCACAGGGTTAAGGGGTCTCGCTGGCGCTGGCGACACTGCCGAGCTTGTTGCGGCGGCGGACGACGTTGCAGCCGGTGGATTGGCACCGGTTGGGGCCGCTTGGGCTTGTAGAATCCAGCAGAGTGAGGCGCTAGCAAAGGCGATCAGTGTTTTCATGGTGAAGACTCTCTTTGCAGTTTCGTTGATTGTGGTTTTGACGATAGTAGGTATGGCGAACTTGGATTTCATGCTTAGTTGGCCTTTGGGTTAGAGGCATCGGTGCGGTCGCCATCCGACTCGCCTGCATCGCCACTCACGGGGATGGCTCGAGCGCTCTTGACCCCACCCATCAGTCCAGCACCCAAGAAGGCGCCATCCGTTCCCGGCGGTGCGATGATGACTTGCACCTTGTCGCTCAATTTGTCGACCATGGCTTTTTGAATCAGGAGAGGATGCTTGGTGATGAGTACGCCCTCACGAGACATTTGCTCGCTATTGGTTTTGCCGACTTTGTCGAGGCGATAAACCTCGGCGTCCGCCAATTTCTGACGCGAATCGGCCTCCCCGGCCGCTTCTAGGCGACGTGCTTGAGCACTCCCTTCGGCACGGCGAATCGCAGATACTTTTTCGGCTTCAGCTTCCAATTGGCGCTGCTCAATCTGGCGTTGCTTAAAGGGCAGCACGTGCTTCATGGCTTCTTCCTGGCCTCGCGCGGCGATGATTTGCTCGCGTGCGCCTGCCTCGGCTGACTTTTCTCGCTTGACCTTGTCGGCTTCAGCATCTAACTCCGTTTCCTTCACTCGCTTGTCTTTCAACTCCAGGGTGTAGCGCATCTTTTGCGTGGCTAACTCCTCCGCCAGGAGCGTATCCATGCCGCGGCGATAATCGGCAGGGAGATCCACCTTGCCGACATGCACCGTGCGTAGCAACACACCTTCGGCTGCGAGCTTGGTTTTCAGTTCCACTTCAATCAGCTGTTGAATCTCTGCTCGCTTGGTCGAGAAGATTTCGCGCACGGTGTAACGAGCAAAGGTCTTGTAGACGATGCCTTGCACCGCGGGCTCCACCACATCACCCTGCACCGAGGTGGCCATGCTGGAGGGCATCTTGCTGATCTTGGCGGGGTCCAGCGCATAGCGCACCGCCAGATCAATGCCGACCGACAAGCCCTCAACCGATTGCACCGGAGCGCTGCCTTCGGCCTTGCTCATCGCCTCAGCCTTGTAGGTTTGGTCACGCAGGGAGAATTTGCGCAGCCCATGAACCATCGGCAGCACCAGCACCGAGCCATCGCGCCATTCCGTGGTCGTACCGGTCATCTGGTTCATGCGAATACCGATGTCGCCGGGTTCAATCGCCTGAAACGGTGGGTATTTGGAGACGGCGTAACCGATTCCACCTAACACCGCCGCGCTAATTAGCAAGGCGCGGCTCGCGCCGGAAAGCGCCAGGGTCTTGGGCCAGGCAAACTTGCGCTCGCTTGGCTTGCCTTGCGTATCGGCCTGATCTGGTTGGTGACTTAATGCCTTGCGCACGGCAAGTGTCATGGCTTGAAGTTTGCTGTGCAGGTTGGTTTTGAGGTTCTGTAACATCGTCGACTCCGGTTTCAATAAGCATGAAAAGCTCGTGGATTTAAACGCCGCCACATGGCTGCGTCGATGGAGTTCATTGTTAAGAATTCGCCCGGAAGTAAACAGCACTTCGCCCGCCTAAGATACTCACAGCGGCGGCGGCAATCTTCCGGCCCCGGAAGAAAAACTCACACCCAAGCTTCGCGCCAGGCCTCATAATCCCAGCCCATGAATGCACGAATCGCTGTCATTGAGGACGATCTGCCGACCAGTAACCAACTGGTGGGCTGGATCCGCTCAGCCCGGCCTGAGCTCAAAATTGACCAATGGTTTAGCCGCGACGAAGCCGAAGCCGCTCTGGCCCGCGAACCATACGATGTGGTGCTACTAGACATTGAACTCGGTCGCGAGAAAAACGCAGGGGTGGCCCTGATTAACGCCATCAACAAACTCGGCCAAGGCACTCCCGTATTAGTGGTGTCGGCCATGCCGGCCGCCATCTATCGCAGCATCATGAAGGCGCTCGACGCCTGGGACTATCTTCAAAAAACCAGCTTCGATGAAGCGGAATTTATCGAAACCTTCCTGGACGTACTGCGAGCAGCCAAGGCCCAGCAAAGCGAACGTGCCAAGGTGGAAGATGCTGCGCGCGCCAAGCCCGAGCTAGCCGCCGCCGCGTCAAAAGAGCTTCAGCTCGACCCACTGTGGCAGCGTAGCCCAATCTGGCGTGATCAGCGCATCAACCTGCCCTTAACGGCGCAACGCATTCTGGCGACCTTGTTTCAGCGCAAGGGCGAAGTGGTGTCGTACGAAGAGTTGTTCGAAGTGGTCAAGAGTGGCCGCAATCGCGACAATGTGCGTAAGCATGTGAGCGCCATACGCGAAGCCTTCCGAGATGTGGACCCGAATTTTGACGGTATTGAAAACGTGCCGATGCGCGGCTTTCGTTGGGCGACGACGACTAAATCATGAGCCTGGAGTTACCCAAACTTGGCGATCTTGAAATCCCCAAGCTCGGCTTTGCCGCGTTTCGGCGCCGCATTATCTTTCGTGCGGCCTTTGTCTTACTGATTGTCTTTACACTGACCCTTGCCCTCGAGGTCCTCAAGGACGAAAAGCAGCGCAGTGTTCGCCTGTACAGTGAGGGCACCAAAAAGACCATGGCCGAGCTGGTCGCCAAGCTGCGCCACCCCTCCGGCCAGCTCGCCTTACTCAACCCAGAGGCAGCCCAACCCTCCACGACCAATCTGATTCGCCCTTTGATTCTGCCCTATGCTGGTTTGGATTTCGCCGATCAAAGTAAGGCGCAGCAAACTGTGGAGACGGTGGGCTGCCCGATGCAATACCCCGACGGTAGCACCCTCTGCGTCGCGGTGGGCAACAGCGCCCGAAGCGGCGGCTTCGTGTATGTGGTGGGCAGCTTCGCCACCACTTTGTTGAAGGCCCGTGAGCCGAGTGAGCTGGATCTTACCGGTTTGCACCGTGC
>JAYUOT010000234.1:0-2901 GCA_043760705.1 Betaproteobacteria bacterium | reverse complement strand
GTGATCGCGATCCAGGCTACGGATCGACTGCGAAGATGCTCAGCGAAGCTGCCCTTTGCCTGGCGAGTGATCGCGAAAAAGAAATGCCATTCGCGCCTCGTGCAGGTCATCAATTCAGCACCCAAAAGGTTGCCTTGTCGTCCTCAAACAGAGGCGCAAGGGCGCAGCACGGCGGTGGGTTTTGGACGCCCGCTTCACTTTTCGGCGACACTTTGATCGAGCGCCTCGAAGCCCAGGCCGGCTTAAGTTTCAAGATTTTGGAGTCGGAGGCGGCCTAAACTCCTAGGGGAGCGCGATTAAATCCGCGCTTCCCTAGCACTGACAAGCCCACTGCTTGGCAAATTTAGTCGTGTTTTAGGGCAATGGTTTTTAACTGAGTAAAGCCATAAAGCGCCTCAAAACCCTTTTCGCGACCATAGCCACTTTTCTTTACTCCTCCAAAGGGTAGTTCTACGCCACCGCCCGCGCCGTAGTTGTTGATGAACACCTGTCCCGCGCGCAAGGCGCGAGCCATGCGGAACTGGCGGCCGCCGTCTCGAGTCCATACGCCCGCTACTAAACCGTAATCGGTGCCATTGGCGATGCGCAGCGCGTCCGCTTCGTCGTTGAACCGGCTGACCGCAAGCACAGGCCCAAAGACCTCCTCGCGCTCTAAGCGGTGCCCAAACGGAACATTATTCAAAAGCACGGGCGCTTGATAGAAACCGCTTTGTGGCGCGCTTTCCACCACCTCGCCCTGTGCCACAAACTCAATGCCTGCGGTCTGGGCATCGCTCAGGAAATCCCAAACTTTCTGTTGTTGCTTGTGACTAATGAGCGGCCCAAGATCGAGATCAAGCTCGGAGGGGCCGGTTTTAAGTGCTTCGAAGCGAGCCGCGAGTAACTCGACCAAGCGCTCATGAATACTGGCTTCGACCAAAATACGGCTACCGGCCGAGCAAGTTTGTCCGGCGTTTTGGATGATGGCATTGACGAGTGTCGGTACTGCCGCCTCCAAATCAGCATCCGCAAACACCAACTGGGGAGATTTGCCGCCCAGTTCCATCGTGACTGGACAATGATGCATGGCCGCTGCCAAACTCACCCGGCGCCCTGTTTCAGTCGAGCCGGTGAAGGAAATATGATCGATGCCTGGGTGTTCGGACAAGGCTTGGCCAGCCTCGGCGCCGATGCCGGTCACAATATTGAGGGCGCCAGGAGGCAGTCCTGCCTCTGCCGCGAGCTTGGCAAAATGAAGTAGTGAAAGGCAGGCGTCCTCCGCGGGTTTCACGACACAGGCATTGCCCGCGGCCAGACTGGCCCCGACTGAGCGCCCGAAGATTTGCATCGGGTAATTCCAGGGAATGATATGCCCGGTCACGCCGTGCGGCTCACGAAGGGTCATGACCGTGAAGCCGTTTTGATAGGGTAGGGTTTGGCCATGAAGTTTATCGGCGGCACCTGCATAAAACTCTAAATAGCGCGCCAGGGCCACTGAGTCGGCACGCGCCTGCTTCAAGGGTTTGCCGCAGTCTTTCGCCTCGATCTGGGCCAAAATCTCCTGATCTCGTAGGACCAAATTGGAAAGTTTTGTGAGCAGACGACCGCGCTCAAGCGCCGTTGTTCGCCCCCAAAGGCCTTGCACCGAGCCATCACCGTCAAAAGCACGACGAGCGCTTTGCACGGCACGATCAATATCGCTGGCATTACCTCTTGGAATATGAGCAAAAATGCTGCCGTCAGAGGGGTTGATGACAGCGATCATTTCGCCGCTACTACTCGGCTGAAAATCATTGTCGATAAAGTGACTGAATTTTTCTGGAACCTGAAGCATCGTGATCTCCGCAAAGCGAGAGGCGATCATTGCAAGAGATGATCGCCAGGGTGAATGGTTTAATGCGATTATCTCCTACCTCGCAGGCCGCGAGTGCGGTGAGTCACGCCACACTCGGGTTTAAAAAGGATTGTGCCGTAAATGCGAGTAGACCTTGTCGAGGTGCTAAAGCCTGAGATAATTACGGTCAAAACGAAATTTCCCTTTTTTCCAAAAGTAAACGATGAACTTAGATAGAGTCACCACCGGCCGTGACGTGCCCAACGATTTCAATGTCATCATCGAAATTCCGATGAATGCCGACCCGATCAAATACGAAGTGGATAAAGCCACCGGTGCCCTGTTCGTTGATCGCTTCATGATGACAGCCATGCACTATCCTTGTAACTACGGGTACGTGCCGAATACCATTGCAGGCGATGGCGACCCGGTCGACGTGCTGGTCATTACCCCCTTTCCGGTCGCCGTTGGCGCGGTCATTCGATGCCGACTTCTAGGCGTCCTGCATATGCAAGACGAGGCGGGCGCCGACTCTAAATTGCTTGCGGTGCCGATTGAAAAAGTACTCCCGTCCTATCGCAACTTAAAGTCTCTGGATGACCTTCAGCCCGAGCGAAAGTTTCAAATTGAGCATTTCTTTCAGCATTACAAGGATCTCGAGCCCGGTAAATGGGTCAAGGTATTAGGTTGGGGCGATGCTGCTGCGGCTGGACAAGAGATTCTTGATGGCATGAAGGCTTACCGAGACAGCGCCGATAAGCCGAAGTTTTAAGGCCCATCGGCCCGATTTAGGACGGCACAGAGGGCGCGTCCTTAAACGGGTTGCGCTCGTTGAGCTCGTCAATATAGCCCGCCATGGCCTGTCCCTCTCGGCTCAGGAAGCGCTCAACTGCATCTGCGAAACGCGGGTCACGTAAGTAGTGCCAGGAACGGGTCTCGACCGGCATAAAGCCGCGCGCCATTTTGTGCTCGCCTTGGGCGCCACCCTCTATCACCTGGCAACCCTGCTCAATCGCAAATTCAATCGATTGATAGTAGGCGACTTCGAAGTGCATGAAGGGCACATGGGCAATTGAGCCCCAATGACG
>JAYUOT010000233.1:0-2902 GCA_043760705.1 Betaproteobacteria bacterium | reverse complement strand
TCAGTCGTCTGCATGTGTACTGCACTAGACTGATCCGTCGCCAATTCCAATAGAGATCAGGTAGATAACGTATTGGGGTAATTTTATGAGTCAAGCTGAACAAGACGCATTTGACCTAAATCGTAGGTACGCACTAAAGGCGCTTTCTGGAATAGTGGCGGCTTCATTTGCTGGGTGCGGTGGTACAGAAAGCACGGCATCTGCACCAGGAGTGAACGTACCTACTGGAAAAAGCTTTGCGTCGCTCCCAAAGCTTGACAACGCTGGAAAAGTAGGCGAATTTGTGGGGGATCTTCGCACTAGCTCTCTGCCAATCGCCATCGCGCAAGGAGGTGCCACGACTGTTTGGACTTACAACGGCATGTCCAGCCCACCTCTGATCGAATTAATTGAGGGTGAGAAGGCGACGATTACATTACGAAACGGGCTAGACCAACCGACAACGCTACATTGGCATGGCCTGCCTGTACCGCCGAGCGAGGACGGCGCGCCGTTCGATCCAGTTGCGCCCGGCGCAAGTAAGGTATATTCGTTCGATCTTCCCATGGGTTCCGCGGGAACCTATTGGTATCACCCGCACCCGCATACACTTGCTCATCAACAGGTTTAAATGGGTCTTGCTGGGGCGCTGATCGTTCGCCCGAAAGTTGATCCACTAGCGAGAATTCCTGAACGGGTCATGGTCATCACTAGTCTTCGACTTGACGCGAACAATCAGATTGCTGCGAACAGAGACAGCGACATGATGGACGGTCGTGAGGGTGATCAACTCCTCACCAATGGAGTCAAGCAACCCATCATTCGAGTCGCACCAAGTACGATGGAAAGGTGGCGCGTGATCAATGCGACGAATGCACATTACCTTCGACTAAGTTTGTCGGGAAAAGCATTCACGGTGGTCGGGCACGGCTCACAGCTTGTGGAAAGCGGCTACTCTACGACCGAAACCTTGCTCGCACCCGCACAAAGGGTGGAAATACTTGTTGTTGCGCCCACCGAGCCGAACGTTGATCTGCAATTGACAGCGCTTGCCTATGACCGTGGAGCAATGATGACCAACACTATTATTACCCGGGAACTACTGACTTTCGGAAGCAACAGTTCTTCTCAAGTTGCGGTGACACCCATACCAGCACGTCTCGGTTTTGTCCAAGCATTTCCCGAGGCAACTTCGACGCAAGTCATCAATCTCACTGAGAACATGGGCAATATGAACACCATGTTTCGCATCAATGGGAAGGTCTTTGACATGAACCGGGTCGACATTCGGAGCCGCATCAACGAGGTTGAAGAATGGGTCATCACGAATCAATCAGGAATGGACCACCCTTTTCACATTCATGGGTCTCAGTTTCAAGCGGTCAAAAGTAACCGAGTAGACACTGTGCCTCCACCCGGTATCCGGGCATGGTTGGATACGGTCAATCTGCGTCCAAACGAGACCATCCGCATTCGCATTCAACAAACCTTCCTTGGTAGGCGTTTGTTTCACTGCTATATTCTAGAGCACGAAGACTTGGGGATGATGGGTGTTCAAGAAGTTGTGGCCTAAATCAACAAACGTTGTTAAAGAGTCCCCATACTTAAACGGCTTTGATTACGGCCAAGGTTTGGCAATCTCTTGGAAATCCTGCGACTGCTCCTGATTGGCGGGGGTTTGGAGGAGTTGGCGAAAGACTAGTTCGCCTTCATTGATGGAGTGGCGAACCCCGGCGGCTGGTGGTGCCATGCCCTCGCGCTAAGCGCCTGAGCTCGGCCGTGTTCGAACAGGGCCTGCACATATTTGGCGTCATAGAGTTCGCTTGAAGGAGCGTCGAATGTGTCGTCGATCCAAGCTGCATGAAAATGTGCATGCTCGGTTTGTGCGAGCATATACAAAAAATATAGATCGCCGATCCCAACCGATTGAGTCAGTTGAAGCATGGCATGCTCGCTGAGGCTGATGACGTCAGGCGGCATGACCATATATTCAGAACGCACCCGCCCGTTACGAATCACGTAAAAGTTGATTTCGCCATTTGTGCCGAGCCGGTCTTCGGCGTGTTTCCAGTCAAATCCACCAGGCGCCACAAACACTTGCCTCATGATGCCACCGTCGACGTGCAGCTCTTGGTAGGACTGACCGCGTGCCTCGACTTCGAAACTCACGGACGGCAGGAGGGTCGGGACGGCTGCAGATGCACGTAAAACACGACGGAACAGGGCGAGAGCCTCCGGTCGACCGCTGTTAGCGACGGCACCCAGATCCCAAACCGTCAGGCGGCCTGCGTAGACATGAGATGTGCCCACATACAGCCGCCGTCCTGCGCGATGTTCGACAGCGATTTCATCGAGCACTCGCTGATCGAAGTATTCGGCAATGAGCTTTTCCAACGGCAATGAAGACGCCAGCGAAAAACCAAGCACCGCAACGAATCTCGGCCGTAACGATACTCGGTACTTTCCCGACAGGTCGCCCAACATACGACTGATAACGCTGTCGTACTGGGGGCCAAGGAATGTGAGCGGTGCCAACAGCGCGCCGATGCTCACGCCTGTGACCACATGAAAAAGCGGTCGCCCACCGGTTTGCGTCCAGCCGGTCATAAATCCCGCGCCAAACGCGCCGTTTGCCCCTCCGGAGGAAAACGCAAGCACATTCAGTGGTCCTTGAGCGTCTTTGAGGGTCGTGCCGACACGTGGTGTTTTCTGGCCTCCGCTTCCGAGCAAGGGCGCTTCGCCCCATTGACGGACTCCGGGAAACTTCGGAACTTGAGCCTCACTGATCAATGCTGAAGGAATTGGGGCAAATGAAGGCGCCTCTGTGCACGCCGAAAGACTCAGAGCCGCTAGCAGCAGGCCAACAAATCGACTCAGAGCTGATGGCATGTTGCTGCCCGCCAGTGAAAACTGGGCGACGCCG
>JAYUOT010000232.1:0-5818 GCA_043760705.1 Betaproteobacteria bacterium | reverse complement strand
GCCTATTCCGGCGCATTTGGTGCCTTTGGCAATTGACGAGTTTCCCGTACTGTTTGTGGCAGCAGCTTGCGCGCAGGGCGAGACCATCGTGTCTGGAGCCCAGGAATTGCGGGTCAAAGAGTCTGATCGCATTGAAGTAATGGCGCAGGGTCTACGAGCTCTTGGGATTTCTTTGACCACGCAGCCCGATGGCATGAGAATTCAAGGCAAGGGTGTCGTCGGCGGCTCGGGTGATCAAAATTCTGTAGCGCCAGCGGTGTTTCAGGCTGGCGTCGTGAATTCACATGGCGATCACCGTGTGGCCATGGCTTTTGCCATGGCCTCGCTCCGCGCTGCTGGCCCCATCCAAATTCTTGATACCGAGAACGTCGCCACATCCTTCCCGGGCTTTGTCAGTTTGGCGAGACAAGCGGGATTGTCGCTGGAAGAGCGTTAAATGATGAGCTCCATACCGGTCATTGCGATAGATGGCCCAACCGCTTCCGGCAAAGGGGCGATTGCTCACCGAGTGGCGGATGCCCTGTCGTGGCACTACCTGGATTCGGGTGCTTTGTATCGAATTGCCGCGTTTGTAGCGTTGGAACAGGGTATGGATTTAAATTCGGAGTTTGCGCTCGCTCACATGGCGTCTCAATTAAAACCTAGATTTTTGGCGGACGAGATCTTCTTGGACGAAAAAGACCTTAGTTTGGCTATCCGCGCTGAGCATGTCGCTACTATTGCGTCAAAAATCGCCGTTTTCCCGGCGCTAAGGAAAGCGCTTTTTAGTCTTCAGCGTTCATTTTTACGACTGCCAGGACTGGTGGCAGACGGCCGTGACATGGGTACCGTGGTCTTTGCGGACGCTCCGTTAAAAATCTTTCTTACTGCAAGTGCCGAAATTCGTGCCCAAAGACGCTATAAACAGTTGATTGAAAAGGGTTTTTCGGCTAATCTCCCGGCTCTCCTCGCAGACCTTAGGCAACGCGATGACCGCGATGTGAATCGCGCCACCGCGCCACTCAAGCCTGCAGAAGATGCGATGTTGGTCGATTCCAGCGCCCTGACTATTGAAGAAGTGGTCAATACGGTGTTGTGGGCCTGGCAGCAACGTAAGGTTTGAAAGCGCTGGAGCATCTTCGCTCTGGTATTTATTTAACTCCGCTTGGGCCGGCCTCCAATCAAGGCTTCTTCAAAGTGCTTGGGCGTGTTCTTGGAAATTTAATTGTCAACTACTCCTTATCTTGCTGATGCAGCAAACCTCGGCGGCGAAACTTTTGCCGCTATGTTCGAAGAATCGCTCTCTACCAAAGAGATGCGTCATGGTGAAGTGATCACCGCAGAAGTGGTCCGTATCGATCACAACTTCGTGGTCGTGAACGCCGGCTTGAAGTCTGAGAGCTTCATTCCCATTGAAGAATTTTTTAACGATCAAGGCGTTAACGAAGCCAACATTGGCGACTTTATTTCGGTTGCGATTGAGTCTCTGGAAGACGGCTACGGTGAAACCCGTCTGTCGCGTGACCGCGCCAAGCGCCTGTCCGCCTGGGTAAACCTTGAAGTTGCCATGGAGCAAGCGACTCTCGTTACGGGTACGGTTACCGGTAAAGTGAAGGGCGGTTTGACCGTGATGACCAATGGTATCCGCGCTTTCTTGCCCGGTTCCTTGATCGATACGCGTCCTATTAAAGACACATCGCCTTACGAAGGTAAGACGATGGAGTTCCGCGTGATCAAACTGGATCGCAAGCGTAACAACGTCGTGCTTTCTCGTCGTGCAGTGGTTGAGCTGAGCCAAGGTGAAGAGCGCGCCAAGTTGCTGGAGAACTTAGCAGAAGGCTCCATCGTGACCGGAACGGTCAAGAACATTACCGACTACGGCGCCTTTGTCGACCTGGGTGGTATCGATGGCCTGTTGCACATCACCGATATGGCGTGGCGTCGTGTGCGTCATCCATCAGAGGTGGTCACGGTGGGTCAAGAAGTTACGGCCAAGGTTCTCAAGTTTGATCAAGAGAAAAACCGTGTGTCTCTCGGTATCAAGCAATTGGGTGATGACCCATGGAACGGTATTGCTCGTCGCTACCCGACCAGCACCCGTATGTTCGGCAAAGTGACCAACATTACCGACTACGGCGCCTTCATCGAGATCGAACCTGGTATTGAGGGCTTGGTACACGTCTCCGAGATGGACTGGACCAACAAGAACATTAACCCTTCCAAAGCGGTGAACCTCGGTGACGAAACCGAAGTCATGGTGCTTGAGATTGACGAAGAGCGTCGTCGCATTTCGCTCGGTATGAAACAGTGCCGCCCGAACCCATGGGATGAGTTTGCGATCAACAGCCGTAAGGGCGACAAAGTTAAGGGCGCGATCAAATCGATCACCGACTTCGGCGTGTTTATCGGCCTGGCCGGTGGTATCGATGGTCTGGTTCACTTGTCCGACCTCTCCTGGAACAAGCCTGGTGAAGAAGCCGTGCGAGATTTCAAGAAGGGTGACGAAGTTGAAGCCGTGGTGTTGGCAATTGACGTTGAGCGTGAACGTATCTCGCTCGGCATCAAGCAGTTGGATGGTGATCCATTCGATAACTACGCCTCGACTCACGACAAGGGCTCGATGGTCAAAGGCAAGGTGACTGTGGTGGACGCAAAAGGCGCCACGATTGAACTCGCCGCCGACCTCACAGGCTACTTGCGTGCTTCCGAAATCTCACGCGACCGAGTGGAAGATGCTCGTAACAATCTGAAAGAAGGCGATGAGATTGAGGTCATGGTGATCAATATTGATCGCAAGAACCGTTCGATCAATTTGTCGATTAAAGCCAAAGACACTGCCGAAACTGCTGAAGCCATGCAAAAGATTGCTTCTGAGAGTGCTGGTAGTGCGGGTACCACCAACCTTGGCGCCTTGTTGCGTGCCAAGTTGGAAGGTGATAACAAGTAAGTAACTTTTGATACTGCGAGGATAGTGTGAGCGATACAGGGTTCGAATTGATTGACGCCTCTGAAGAAGAAGGCGGTGGCGCGGTGACGCGCTCGCAGTTGATTGCCCGTCTTGCGGAGCACTATCCTCAGTTGGTTGCCAAAGATGCTGAAGAGGCTGTCAAAACTATTCTCGATGCAATGTCCAAGGCTTTAGCCGAAGGCCAGCGTATCGAGATTCGTGGTTTTGGTAGCTTCGCCCTTTCCCACCGACCTTCCCGAGTCGGACGTAATCCGAAGTCGGGTGCCAAGGTCGTTGTGCCCCCCAAGCGGGTGCCTCATTTCAAGCCAGGCAAAGAATTGCGCGAACGCGTCGATCAGGCTTTGCAATTGGGTGACCTCTAGCCCCGGGTCTAGCCTTCATTGTGGGTGAGCTGTAGACTCCCTACTCATTAGATAGTGGAGACCTCTTATGCGCGCAATTACCTGGATAATTAATGGTCTGCTGTTCGTACTCGCCTTAGGCTTTGCGATTAAGAACACGGCTCCTACTGAACTTCGTTTCTTTTTATTTACGGGTGACTATGTTTGGAATTTTCCTTTAGTCATCTATTTGCTGGTCTTTTTTGTGGCAGGTGTCGTGGTCGGTCTGTTGTCGGTGATCCCGGCCTATTTCCGAGGCCGACGTGAAATTGCCAAGCTCAAAAAAGATATCAAGCTGGCTGCCAAAACCAGTGCTGCCAATCTTGCGACGACGCCTCCCACCGTTGATGCGGTGTTGCCCGTTCCGCCCATGGGCGGTTTCTGAGGTCAGCTTTTTGAAATTGTTCAGGTGTTCAAGAGCGGGGCATACACAATTGGGCTGCGCTGAATGAATTTTGAAATTTGGTGGATACTTGTTCTCCCCCTTTTTTTTGGTCTGGGTTGGTTTGCCTCTCGGCTAGACCGCAATTCTGATCAGCAGCCCTCGAAAGGGCAACTTCCCGAGGCCTATTTCAAGGGTTTAAATTTTCTCTTGAACGAGCAGCCCGATAAGGCTATTGACGCCTTTGTGGATGTGGTTCGCCTTGAACCGGAAACAGTCGAGCTACATTTTGCTCTCGGAAATCTTTTTCGACGCCGAGGCGAATATGATCGAGCCATTCGTGTTCATCAAAATTTGTTTGATAGAGCCAGCATTAAGCCGGAAGAGAAGTCCCATGCGCTGTATGAGTTGGCTCAGGATTTTTTAAAGGCCGGTTTGCTTGATCGCGCTGAAGATGCCTTTAATCGACTTGCGAGCAGTTCTTATGCGGGAGCCGCCTTGAGGCATCGACTGTCCATTGCTCAAATGGTGAGCGATTGGCCTCAGGCCGTTGAACTTGGGGAAGAGTTACAAAAGCTTGGAGGCGAAAGCTATTCCAAGCAGCTTTGCCACTTCCGTTGTGAGCAAAACGATCTGGATGCCGCAGAACAAGCTCTGCCTGGGCACCCCCGCCCGGCCTTGATGCGTGGTGATGCACTCTTCAAGCAAGGTCGATATCATGCGGCGGTTCAGGCTTGGGAGCCGCTTTTTGGCGCTCACCCAGAGTATCTAGGATTGATGGCTGGGCCCTGGATTCAAGCTCATTTGGAGCTTGACCCTCAAGACCGAAAGGGTATGGCTGCACTCGAAAAAACTTTGGCGACGCATTTCTCAAGCGATGTGTTTCGGGCACTTTATGAGGCAAGAGTGGGCCAGGATGGACAAGCCAAAACTGACCTATGGGCACGCCCTTGGGTTCAAAAATCAGCTTCCTTGGGAGCTTTGCATCAAATGCTGAAGGCCGGTCAAGACGATCAGTCATGGCTCAAGTCGCTGGTCGCAACCCATGCTGAACCTAAGGCGCGCTACACCTGCAAACATTGCGGGTTTCAGGCGAAACAGTACTTTTGGCGCTGCCCGGGCTGCAATCAGTGGGATAGTTATCCCCCTAGACGCCTTTAGATTGGCGAATGAGACGACCGGCTGTCAACCATTGTCGCTTGAGGTTCGTTCTTTGCACCGTGAGCGCATTGCTTACTGGAGAAATCCCTTTTTTGGAGTGAGAAATGAAAAAATTGTTTTTGTCCCTGTTTACTGCGGTGACTTTGTTCTTTGGCTCGATGGGGCTGGCCTTCGCGGTGGATGCGAACAAAGCAACTCAGGCTGAACTTGAAGCGGTGAGTGGTATTGGTCCGGTCTTGGCCGGTCGTATTCTTGAAGAGCGCAAGAAAGGCAACTTCAAGGACTTGAAAGACCTTGAGGGTCGTGTCAAAGGCATTGGCGAAGAAAACGTCAAGAAAATGGCTGCTGCGGGTTTGGCCGTAGGTGGCGGTGGTGCTCCTAAAGCTGAAGCCAAGGCCGATGCCAAGAAAGATGCTCCTAAGGCCGCTGCTGGCGCCAAGGATGCTCCTAAGGCCGAGCCAAAAGCTGATGCCAAGAAAGATGCTCCTAAAGCTGACGCCAAGGCCGATGCCAAGAAAGATGCACCTAAGGCCGATGCGAAAGCAGATGCAAAGAAGGACAGCAAAAAGTCGGACGACAAGCCTGCTGCTAAGGCCGAAAAGAAAGACGACAAAAAAGACGACAAGAAGCAGTAATCTGACTCTTGTATGGGGTGGCCGCAAGCTGCCTCAAAATCAACCCGGCTTCGCGAGACGCCGGGTTTTTTGTTTTTGTTTGTAGTGATTGATAATCTGTACAGGCGAGTAACGACTCATCAATCGACTGTTGCACAGGTTTTCATTGATCTCTGGCCGCGGCCTATCCAAGCGGGTTTGAGGAATACTTTGGCCTATCTTTCCGACTATCAACGGTTCTCGTTCCCGGTGCTCAAAGAGTTTCCACGTGTCGCACGCATTGACCCCCCTCCAGTATTTTGTAAAGATACCGGGTGTGTGGCGAATGATGGCC
>JAYUOT010000231.1:0-5822 GCA_043760705.1 Betaproteobacteria bacterium | reverse complement strand
GATGGGCTCATTGATCTATGTTGGCATAGGCAAGCAGACCTCCGAGTGGTTAGCGACGCTTTTGGAGGCGCGTGACCGCAAGCTCGGGGCGCCCACCTTCGGAGCAGAAGGTCTTTACTTTACTGGAGTAGATTACGGCATGGATCACCCTCTAAACGAAGTGTCCTGGTCAGCGCCTGCCTTGCCTTGGCAGGTATGATTCAGAGTCGATTTCGTCATTTGTCATCAAGGCGTCCAAAATTTCTCGCACCCGTATTAAATTCTGCGGCTTAGTTCGCTCAGAAGATGCCATTTTTTCGGCTCGTTTGGGCGTGGATGCGATTGGATTGGTGTTCTACCCCAAAAGCCCTCGTTTCTTAAGTCTTGAAGATGCACAGGCGTTGCGGCGTTTGTTGCCCTCTTATGTGGCTTGTGTGGGCTTGTTTGTCAATGCTGATCCTGCTGTCGTGGGCGAGCATCGAAGCAAGTTGGGGTTGGATGTGGTTCAGTTCCATGGTGACGAAACCATGTCGCAAATTCGCCAGTGCTTGGCGCCGGAAACGTTCGGCACCGACCCGCCAGTCTCAATTCCGAACATTTCGAATCCCGACCGTTTGAACCCTTCCGGCAAGAGCTCATCCGGCTTGAAGCTTGCCTCGCCTTTCTGGCGGGCGCTGAGAGTGAAGCCGGATAGCGATTTGTTAGAATTGAGTGCACCCTTTGGGGCTGCAGAAGCACTTTTGTTAGATGCCTACAGTGAGG
The DNA here is from genome assembly GCA_043760705.1 of Betaproteobacteria bacterium. Taxonomy (GTDB): domain Bacteria; phylum Pseudomonadota; class Gammaproteobacteria; order Burkholderiales; family Burkholderiaceae_E; genus JAPOKJ01. Next base: position 5,081 of record JAYUOT010000231.1, on the reverse strand, counting down.
CCTTCGGTGGAACGGGTCAATGCTTTGATTGGTCGCGGGCCAGATCACTTCCACCCGAGCGAATGATCTTGTCGGGCGGGCTTGATGCGGATTCCGTCGCCCAGGGCATTGCGGCCTTAAGCCCCTTCGCAGTAGATGTCTCGAGTGGTATTCAGGCTGAGCATGCGCGGGCCAAGAGTCCCGAGCGGATGGAGCAGTTTATGGCTGCCGTGCAGCAAGCAGATTTTTTGAAAGTGAGTCGATGAAGCCCTATGACCTCCCGGATGCCCGTGGCCACTTTGGCCCCTATGGCGGCATCTTCGTTGCCGAAACCCTGATTCACGCCTTGGAAGAGTTGCGCCAAGCCTACGATAAGTACCGTAAGGACCCCGAGTTCATCGCAGAGTTTAAAGATGAGCTGGCTCATTTTGTGGGTCGCCCCAGTCCGATTTACCATGCCAAGCGCTGGTCGGAAGAACTCGGTGGCGCGCAAATTTACTTGAAGCGTGAAGACCTCAACCATACGGGTGCTCACAAGGTCAACAACACGATCGGTCAGGCACTGTTGGCGCGGCGCATGGGCAAGCACCGCATCATTGCAGAAACTGGTGCCGGACAGCACGGTGTCGCTACGGCCACCGTGTGTGCGCGTTACGGCATGGAATGCATCGTCTTTATGGGTGAGGATGACGTCAAGCGCCAGGCGCAAAACGTCTACCGGATGAAACTCCTGGGTGCCACGGTTGTTTCCGTCACGTCGGGCTCACGCACTCTCAAGGACGCACTCAATGAAGCCATGCGTCATTGGACCACCCACGTCGAGGACACGTTCTATATTATTGGTACGGTCGCGGGCCCTCATCCCTATCCGATGATGGTGCGCGATTTTCAGTCGGTGATTGGTGAGGAGTGCCTGGTACAAATGCCGATTCGAGCCGGTCGCCAGCCCGATTACGTAGTGGCCTGCGTCGGTGGTGGGTCGAATGCCATTGGCATTTTTTATCCGTATATCAATCACCACGACGTGCGCTTGATCGGGGTGGAGGCGGGAGGCGACGGCATCGAGACCGGTCGGCACTCGGCTTCACTCACGGCGGGCTTTCCGGGTGTATTGCATGGCAATCGCACCTACCTTTTGCAAGACGAAAATGGCCAGGTGATCGATACCCACTCCGTCTCTGCGGGGCTCGACTATCCTGGCGTCGGTCCGGAACATGCCTGGCTGAAAGATTCCAAGCGTGCCGAGTACGTGGTGATTAACGATGACGAAGCCCTGGCCGCCTTCCATCACTGCTGCCAGATTGAGGGTATTATTCCTGCCCTGGAGTCCGCCCACGCGATTGCCTATGCCACTCAATTGGCACCCAATTTAAGCAAGGATAAATTGATCCTTGTGAATTTGTCGGGGCGTGGCGACAAGGATATGCATACGGTGGCCGAGCGTTCCGGCAAGTCTCTTTAGAAATCAATAATGAATCCAAGAATCCAGGCTTGTTTCGCAAGTCTTGCAAAACAGTCCCGCCAAGCGCTTATTCCCTACATTACGGCGGGCTACCCTGAGCGTGCGACCACGGTGCCCTTGATGCATGCGATGGTGGCCGCAGGTGCGAACATCATTGAGCTTGGGGTTCCGTTCTCCGACCCGATGGCGGACGGTCCGGTGATTCAAGCCGCGGGTGATGTCGCCCTTGCTCAAGGCGTCGGCATGAAAGTTGTTCTCGATTTTGTGCGCGAGTTTCGCCGAACCGATTCGACGACTCCTATCGTGTTGATGGGCTATACCAATCCCGTTGAGCGCTATGGTCTGGGTCGATTCGTGACCGATGCCAAAGCCAGCGGCGTGGATGGGCTGGTCGTGGTTGATACCCCGCCCGAAGAATCTCTGGAGCTGGCACAGAAGTGTCGCGAACAAGCCATGGACTTGATCTTTTTCCTGGCACCCACCTCAATGGACGAGCGTATTAAAATGGTCGCCGAGGTGGCCAGTGGCTATGTGTACTACGTGTCGATGCGTGGCATTACCGGTGCCGGGCATTTGGACCTGGGTGAAGTACTCTCCAAGGTGGTCCACTTGAAAAAAATGCTTCCTTTGCCGGTGGGCGTAGGATTCGGTATTCGAGATGCGGAGAGTGCCAAGAGTATCGCGAGCGTGGCCGACGCGATCATTATTGGTACGAAAATTATTCAGTTGTTGGGCGATGGACCACTCGATCAAGCGATTGGGAGAGTTTCGGAGTTTGTGTCTGGAGTGCGCGCCGCGATGGATTCCTCGCGCGCAGCGAATTAAGACGGATCCTTAAAGGAAACATCGATGAGTTGGTTAGAGAAATTACTGCCTCCCCGTATCAAGCGCTCGAACGCTAACGGCAAAAAAATTCCTGAAGGCCTGTGGGTCAAATGCCCAAGCTGTTCGTCCGTGCTTTACGGGGCCGACCTGGACGCTAATTTAGGTGTGTGCCCGAAGTGCGATCATCACTTACGCATCAATGCTCGTAAGCGTATCGAAGCGCTGCTGGATGAAGAAGGGCGATTTGAAATTGGCCAGGAAGTGGTCCCCGTGGATTCACTGAAGTTTAAAGACAGCCGCAAGTACACGGATCGTATCCAAGAGGCCATGGAAAATACCGGTGAAACGGATGCACTGGTGGTCATTGGAGGCTCGATCAAGACCTTGCCGGTGGTGGTGGCGGCCTTTGAATTTCAGTTCATGGGCGGCTCGATGGGTTCCGTCGTTGGGGAAAGATTCGCGCGCGGTGTGCAAGCCGCGATTGAGCAAAAGAGTGCCTTTATTTCTGTAGCGGCCTCGGGTGGCGCGCGCATGCAAGAAGGCCTGGCCTCGTTGATGCAAATGGCCAAAACAACGGCTGCGCTGACTCAGCTTGCGCAAAAAGGCCTGCCCTATATTTCAGTGCTCACCGACCCCACCATGGGCGGGGTGTCGGCAAGCTTTTGCTTTCTTGGCGATGTGGTCATCGCCGAGCCTAAAGCCTTGATTGGATTTGCAGGGCCCCGTGTGATTGAGCAGACGGTTCGTGAAAAGCTGCCAGAAGGCTTCCAGCGCGCTGAGTTTTTGATTCAAAAAGGGGCGGTCGACATGATCGTGGATCGTCGCCAAATGCGTGATGAGATTGCCGGTCTGATTGCCTTGCTAGAGAAAAAACCGCTGGATGCCATCGCTTAATCAGGCGGAGCCGCGCTCACTCGGGGACTGGCTTCACGCTATTGAAGGCCTGCACATCAAGAATATTGATATGGGTCTGGAGCGGGTTGGCGAGGTCGCTAAGCGCCTCGGGATAGACCTTGGCGACAAAGTCGTCATTACCGTGGGCGGCACCAATGGCAAGGGGTCGACCTGCGCCTTGCTGGAGGCGATTTTGCTGCAAGCCGGTTACCAGGTGGGGCTGTACACGTCGCCGCACCTGCTGCAATTCAACGAGCGTATTCGTCTCAATGGTGAAAACGTCTCTGATCAAGTCTTGATCGATGTTTTTGCCCGTATTGAAGCGGCGCGAGCAGTGCCCGTGGGCGCCGAGCGCCGCACGAGCGCCGCTCAGGCCGATCTACAGGAAACCACTCTGACTTATTTTGAATTCACCACGCTGGCAGGCCTCAAACTATTTCAGGATGCACCACTCGATGTGGTAATTCTAGAAGTAGGGCTTGGCGGGCGTCTTGATGCCGTCAATATTGTGGATGCAGACTGCGCAATCGTCACCTCGATTGACATCGACCATCAAGACTATCTCGGCGATACGCGAGAGAAGATTGCCTGGGAGAAAGCCCACATCTATCGCTCGCGGCGCCCGGCTATCTGTGCCGACCCGCTCGCCCCGGCCTCCTTGCTCGCCTATGCTGGCGAGATTGGTGCAGACCTTTGGTTATTCGGTCGCGACTTTAACTATTCCGGCGACAAGCAGCAATGGTCCTACGGCGGGCGTTCAGTGCGTCGCCGCAGCATGGCCTACCCGGCCCTGCGCGGCGCCAATCAATTGTTGAATGCTAGTGCTGCGCTGGCCGCGCTTGAGGCTCTGGGCAGCCGATTGCACGTGTCTCAACAAGCTGTGCGCACGGGCCTTGCTACCGTGGACATTGCGGGGCGTTTCCAAGTGCTTGCGGGACGACCAACCGTCATCCTCGACGTGGCTCACAATCCCCATGCCGCCGCGCATCTGGCGAACAATCTAAGCAATATGGGTTTCTTTCCTCAGACCTTTGCGTTGTTTGGCGCTATGGCCGACAAAGATCTTGTGGGTATTGCCAAGGCTATGAAAAACAGTGTCGATCATTGGCTTTTGGTGCCGCTTCCGGGGCCAAGAGCGGCGAGCCTTACACAGTTGCTTGAGGCCCTCCGAGTGGCGGGCATTGAAGATAATTCGAACTTAGGCGTCAAGACGATTGAACTGAAAACCATCGAGACCTTTGAAAGTGTCGCCGAGGCTTATGGCTCCGCTCAAAAGCGTCTCAGCGAGGCTGATAGAATCGCGGTCTTTGGTTCTTTTGTGACGGTTGCGGAAGTGATGAAACTCAGGTCATGAGTTTCTGGCGCCGGGCCGTGCGATTGAACGGTCCCCCTGAAATGGTTCCCCGTGGCCCGCAAAACCGATTCTTCTGACGAAAAGCTTGATCCCTCACTCATTCATAAGAAAAAAGCCCGTCGACGCTTAGTCGGCGCACTCGCTTTCTTGGGAACCGTGGGAGTTTCGCTTCCTTTTCTCCTGGATTCTGAACCCAAACCTATTACCCGTGATGTTCTAATCCGTGTCCCTGCGCGCGAACCTATGAACACGACGGGGTCCGACCCAGTGTCTCCTCAGGCCAAGGCGGGCAATACTACCCCACCCGTGGTGCCTGTGGTTCCACTGGAACCCGCGACCAGCGATACGGCCAGAGAGTTCCCGACACCCAGCCGCATCGAAACAAAACCGGTTGAGTCCAAGCGCGACGAGTCCAAGAAAGACGACCCGAAGAAAGATGACCCGAAGAAAGATGACCCGAAGAAAGACGACCCGAAGAAAGACGAGTTGAAGAAAGACGGGGCTAAAAAAGACGCTGCCAAGAAGGATGCTGCCAAGAAGGATGCTGCCAAGAAAGATGCGGCGACC
>JAYUOT010000230.1:0-2912 GCA_043760705.1 Betaproteobacteria bacterium | reverse complement strand
GGCGCGAACGTGCTTCTTGGCGGTCTTTATAATGCCATCTGCGATTTTCTCTACGCGACGCTCGCCAGAATTATAGATCAAGCCGATAACGCCGGTCTTGGTCTTGTACGAACCATGCCCTTGAGCGCCTTGAGCCTTCTTGCTGGCATGTTTCCACTTTTCTTTGCCGCCCCGATGAATGTCTCATCAACTTCAACCGTACCAGTCATTATTGGTTGAGTGCCAATCGAGGCAGTAGCTCGCGGATACGTTGCACAACGAACCAAGCCGATTTTTGAGTGATGCCAAGCTGACGATGAATCTCCATTGAAGATACGCCCTTGGGATTGCTTATCATGAGGAATATTGCACGATACCAGGTGCGCAATGGCAACTTAGAGTCTTTGAAGATTGTGCCATGACGAACCGTGAACTTAGATGAGCAAGCGCCGCACTTGAAGCCACCATTGGCTAAGTTATAAATCTTGGATTGATAGCAGCCATGTACGCAAACAACGCCTTCGGGCCAGCGCAGATCACGGAAATAGTTAATGCAAGCCATTTCGTCTGGCAGAGCTTTTTCTAGTTGGGTGACGCTGTTGAATTCAGTAAGCATTTTTCAGTTCTCTCTTGGTATGACTGAATAATGCTCCTATTTGTTTGTCCTGTAAGGTATATAATTTCCTTCACGATCACTTCGGCGACTTTGCCGGTAATGTTCATCGCTTATTTCCTAACAAAAGCGGCGCACCGAAAACGGTGAAAGATCAAATGCGCAAGCACGTGCCGAGATTAAGTCCGCAATCGCTCGACCCGAGATGGGCCCACTCGCCAAGCCGACGTGACCATGACCAAAGGCATGGAAAATATCGTCACTCACTGTGGATTGACTGAGTATGGGCAGCCCATCTGGTGTTGACGGCCGGTGGCCCATCCAGCGCTTCAGGCCTTGCGGCACAACGCTTGCCTGGTCCACGCGCTGGAGGTGCAAAGGGTTGTTCTTGAGGCTCGGAAAATTCTCAAGTGCGAAGCGTCGCAGAATCTCCGCTCGCCGCCAATCAGGCGCTGCGCTCACCGAGGCTAATTCAACCTGGCCGGAGACTCTGAGGCCGCCACGGGTTGAAGTAATGGCCATCTTGGCGTCACCTGGCATCAAGGGCGAGGACAGTTCGAAGCCGGGCTTCTCGAAAACCACGTGATAGCCGCGTTCGCTTTCTAACGAGATCCTCTCGCCAAGAGAATCGCACAACAATTTCGAGCGAACACCTGCGGCGATGACGGCACGATCACAGGGAATCAAACCTTTGGTGCTGTGAATGCCGCTGAGTCTGTTCCCAGTGTCGCTGCGCTTGAACTCAAATCCGAAGGCTTCCGCTTTAAATCGCTTGGCCCCGCGCCGTTGACAATAGGCTGCAATGGCGGCCACATAGTCGCCCGGGTCTGTACAGTGACCTCCGGCTGGAACCGCGACGCCGAAACGGTAGCGACTCCCAAGCGAGGGAATTTTATGCGCAAGGTCGTCGGCCTCTAACTCTTGCCAGACAATGCCATTCATTTTTCTTAGACGCCAGGCAAGACTTTCGGCTTCAAAGTCGGACCGGGAAGGGTAAGGATAGACCAGTCCGGTTTGGCGAATGAGCTCGAAGCGCCCGATCAACTGAGCAATGGCTTGATGCCTCATGGGTGCATCGCCAAGGATGGAGCTCAGCGCCTTGGCGGTGTGCTCCACTTGCGCGATGGTTTGCCCGGCCCGAATGAAGCGAATGAGCCAAGGCATTAAGCTCGGCAAATATTGCCAACGAATGGTCAGAGGGCTGGTTCGATCAAGAAGGTAGCCAGGCACCTTCTTCAAGACACCGGGAGTTGACATGGGCACCACCGAGGACGGGCTCAACCAGGCACCATTGCCATAGCTTGCCGCTTGCTCGCCACCGGGCTCTCCAGCGTCGATCAGGCTCACGGAGTAACCCTCTTGGAGCAGCTCCAGCGCACAGCAAACGCCAATGATGCCGCACCCAATGACGGCGACGTTGATGGGTTTAGGGTTTGCGAGCAGTGTCGCGTCTTGCGTCATTTAACCATCCCAGGCCCTGGCGGGTGCCGCTCGGCGCACTGCCACGTGCGGGCCGGTATTCGCAGCCTATCCAGCCGTCCCATCCGCATTCTGTCGATACCTCGTCGATGACCTTGAAAAGATAAGGATAGTTCATCTCGCCCACATCCGGCTCATGGCGTTCGGGGACTCCGGCGATTTGAAAGTGACCGACTCGTCCAGTCGGCAAATACTGTCGAATCTTCATGGCCACATCGCCTTCCACAATCTGGCAGTGATAGAGATCGAACTGCACTTTGACATTGGCTTGACCGATCTCCTCAATCAATTCATGAGCGTGATCCTGGCGATTCAAAAAAAAGCCAGGGATGTCGCGCGTATTGATCGGCTCGATCAAAATATTGACGCCATAAGGTTCAGCGAGCTTGGCTGCATAGCGAATGTTTTTGACATAGGTGCTACGGTAAAAAGTCTGCCGTTCTTCAGGGCTCGTGCCCTGGGGTACGAGCCCCGCCATCACGTGAAGGCGAGGGCAGGCCAGTGCCGCAGAATAATCGAGTGCAAGCTCAATGCCCTTTTGAAACTCGGCTTCGCGACCCGGCAAACAGGCCAGGCCCCGAGAGCCTCCCTCCCAAGCTTTCCCGATGGTGGAGCGCTCGCTGCCGCCTGGTGGGCCATTGAACAGCACCTGCTGCAAACCAGTGCTCTTGAGTCGCGCGGCCAGCTCGGCTTTGTCATAGGCGTAAGGGAACAGGAACTCGACCGCTTTAAAGCCATCACGCGCGGCCGCATCGAAACGATCCAGAAAGTCGATCTCTGGATAAAGCATGGAAAGGTTGGCGGCGAATTTTGGCATAGGGGATTCAGCTAGTGTGCCTGG
>JAYUOT010000229.1:0-5845 GCA_043760705.1 Betaproteobacteria bacterium | reverse complement strand
CTTTGACGATTCCTGCACCTTTGCCAAGATCGCACTTCTCGAGCGTAGCTGCTTTGGGGCCGCGCTTTTGCTTCCAAAGATCTTCGCCTTTGGCTTCGAAGAGTTCGGCGGGATTGCCGTCCGCCAACATATTTCGGTATTCATTAATGCCATCGGCAGCCGATTTGGGCTGAGCATTAAGTGTGCCGGCGACGGCTACTGTTGCGAGGGCTGCGGCAATACGAAGTTTCATTCTGTCTCCTACATGTACTGGTTTACGTTTTGCTTCTTTGGGCAATTTCAAAAGAGAATAAATTCAAAATGATCAAATTTACAAGACCGAAAGCCCGCAATTTGCGGGCCATTCAAAATTGAGATTGATCTGCGTTTTCTTTCGCTTAGGTGACAGCCGCTTCGTCACTACGGGTGTCGCCTTTGTTGTCTTTCCAGCTGACGCCAATTTTGTCTCCCGCTTTTGCGCCCTTCACTGTGAACTGCATGAAAGGGTTTTTGGAGACCGCAGGCCCCCATTGAGCGGTCATCACGGTTTTGCCATTATGAGTGGCGATCACTTCTTGAATAAACCAAGCAGGAATAATTTTCCCTGCGGAATCTTTGCGTTGACCCGTTTCCATTTCATGACCAACGAGGACACGAACAGTAGCTTTGTCGCCAGCGAGTTGGGCGCGAATGCGCATTGGATCTGCCATTTGAGTTCTCCTAATTAACCGCCGCAGCCACCGAGGGTGACCTTGACTTCTTTGACCGCATACAGGGCACGACCGTCGTTCATCAGAGCGACCGCGAAAACGTTGGATGATTGACCCATTTTGGCGCGCGTAGAAATCGCGGACTCGACACCTTCTGTGAAGTCAAAAAGTGCGGTCAGCATGGCTGGATTCTTCTCGATCAGGATCATCATGCGCTTCACGCCTGGAAGTGCAGTGGAAACTCCGAGAGGAACGACCGCGCCGTTTTCTGCGATATCGGGGGCTTGCAAATTAATGTCTTTACTCGCGACCGGGGCCTGCATGCCGAGCGCCTTGCTCAGCTCTGCCATGGTCTTCGCTTCAAATGCCGCAGTGGCATAGGCATTGGTCTGAGCAAAACTTACCCCGGGCCATACTCCTGCAGTCAACATCAGAGATGCGAGTGCAGAGCTGCGTTTCAGCAGTTCTCTTCTTTTCATGATTTTGAATCTCCATACTTGGTTGATTAATGTTACTACGAATCCAGGCCTAAAAATTAAGGTTTCCCGCTACCTGTCGCGAGCCACTGGGCGATCTTTTTTGCCTCTTCTTCCGAGAGACTTTGTGGAGGCATGGGAATTGCGCCCCAAACTCCTGAGCCGCCCGCTTTAATTCGAATGGCGAGATAATCTGCGGCGTCATTGCGCCCCGTATATTTTTTAGTGACTTCTGCCAACCCCGGGCCAACCAATTTAGTTTCCATGCCATGACAGCCGATGCAACTGTGCTTATTTAGTAGGCCGAGTACGTCAGAAGACGATGCGGACGACGTTTTAGCTGGGGCTGCGGGTGCAGGTGAACCATTGACATTAGGCACGGAGGTCGTTGCTCCTTTCTGCGGCCCAACGAGCCGGTTTTGATCAGCAAGGTTTCCGTGCGCGTTACGCGCAAAGTCGGGTAAAAACGATGCGATTTTTGCTTCGGTCTTGCAGTCCTTCATGCAGCTGGAACCCTGGTAGTCGACCTTAGCCGTGGTGCCCTTGATCTTGCCAGGCCACAGGGAGTGGTCAAGCGTCATGCCGTTGCGATTGGGCAATAACTTTTGGGTTTGTTCGATGTTGCTGTTCGAGAGCACATAATTGTCTGGAACAACACCGCCCAGGTTGAGCAAGAATGCAGTCACGGCATAGACCTCTTCAACCGTAAGTGATTTTGGCTGCGTCCAGGGCATGGCGCGATTAATGTAGTCCCACAGGGTTGAAAGCGACGATACTTTCATTAGAGTAGTGCGACCTGGGAAGGAGTCGTCCAATAATCTTGCAGCGCGGCCAGTACGTACATCGTCCTTGGTTGTGCCGCCCACAAGGGGGCTGAACACTTCGTTGGATTCGCCGAAAATGCCATGGCAACTGGCGCATTTACTTTCCCAGACATCCTGCCCTTTGGCTACCGAGCCGGAACCCGCAGGCAGGCCCTTAAAATCAGGGCGTACATCAATGTCCCAGGCGCGAACTTCCTTCTGTGTCGCCGCACGTCCAAGGCCTGGATATGTGGTTTGAGCGCTTGCGTTGGCGAACAAGCCGCATAGAAGCGCTGCGCTCAGAGTTACTTTAAGAAAGCTGGACATTCTTTACCTCGCCATTTTCTGACACCAGCCAAGTGTGTATGGAGTTGTTGTGATAGATGGAGCGACGACCACGGACTTCCCTGGCCTTCGCATAAGTCGCCTGGACATGCCCAGACTCATCCATTGCGCGACTTTGAATGAGGGCGGGTTTACCGTCCCATACCCAATCGAGCGTAAAGCGCGTGAGGCACTTATCCTGCACGGGTGTCTGGAGTCGAGCGCGTTTCCAGTTGCGACCGCCATCGGCTGTTATATCGACGTGTTTGATCTTGCCGCGTCCGGTCCAAGCCAAGCCACTGATACTGTAGTAACCCTTGTCAAGCAGCACTTGGCCACCAGAGGGGGTGGTAACGACGCTCTTAACCTCCTGGATGGAGCTGTATTGCCGATGAAGGCCATTAGGCATCAAATCAATGTAATGGATAGCCTCATCCTTTGAGCCATAGGGCGCGTCACCTACCTCGATACGGCGTAGGTACTTTACCCAGCTTACGCCTTGCACGCCAGGCACCACGAGGCGAAGTGGGTAGCCATTCTCTGGGCGAAGCATTTCGCCGTTTTGACCGTAGGCGAGAAGAACCTCACCGTTTTCTACCATTTCCATTGGAATCGTACGGGTCATGGACGAGCCATCGGCGCCCTCAGCGAGTATAAAGCGGCAACGCTTGTAGTCGGTTCCACACATATCGAGAACGATTTTTAGGGGCACGCCTGTAAATTCGCAACAACTGAGCATACCGTGGGTGTATTGCACAGTAGGTACCGCCACGTTTCCCCACTCCATCCCGGTATTGGCACCGCATTCGATAAAATGGAATCGCGAGACGCTCGGTAGACGCATCAGCTCGTCCATGGTGAAGACCATCTCTTTTTTGAGCATACCCGGCGAGGAGGCGTTGATCATCAGCCGATGCTTGCTGGGGTCTATGTCCCACCAGCCCTGGTGGTGGCGTTCGAAATGCAGCCCGTTGGGCGTCACAATGCCAAACATCGATTGAAGCGGCGCGAATGACACCGAGGACTGGGTCGATTGAGTCAAGCCAGGGCTTCGACGGCGCTGAACATTGGCTTCGTACTGCGAAGGCTTCCCGTAACCGTCAGTCACGACGGCCTGGCCCAGTCCGGTTGAGTGGGCCGGTAGGTTCAAGATGTTGGGATCTCCACCATCGACAGCGACGGGATTACTTTGAGCCAGTACGACTGGCGCTGCGGCGCTTGCCAAGGCGGCTGCAAAAGATTTGCCAATGAAACTACGGCGACCTGTTTTTCCTTCAGACCAGACGGTCTTGATGCCTTCTGGACTAAGGAAGTTCTCAGGGGCACGGCTCAATCGGCCCGGAATGGAGGCGCTCTGGCTCACAGTATCTCCTTGATAAGTATTTATGGTTTAGAGCCCATTCCACCGGCGATGTCGACGCAAATCGACCTGCAGATCTCGGTTAAAGGGCCGTTTTCAATTCGGTAGAAAATGTGGTTGCCTTCGCGGCGTTTGCATAAAATGCCTAGGCGATACATTAAGGCGAGATGTTGGGATAGATTGGGCTGGGTGCATTCAATGCGCGTCAGGAGCTCGGTGGCGTTCACTTCACCCTTGCATATTTCGCTCAAGATGCGTAGGCGAACTGGGGCCGAAAGTAGGCTAAACAGCTCGGCAGCCCGCTCGAACACTACATCCCCCTCTGTTTGCATCTATATGTCTCATGTATATTATGTTTATATAAGCATTCTATGATATACCACTAATGAAAACCCAGGCAAGTTATCTTTAAAAATTCTTTCGATTAAGTACGTTTCACAACTTAACCCTCAGGCTCTAACACCTGTGCTGCCGCCGAATTATCCCCGTCGCGTCGAACTTCATGGCGAAATCCATGCGAGGCCGCATGCTCGTATTCGCCTACCCGCGTTGGTCACGAATGTGTCTCTGCTGAATGCTGAAATCACGATCGAGCAGGAGCTTGAGGCGCTACGCAAGCTTCCTGGGCAAGAAAATTTGGGTCTGGCAAATCTGTCCAGCAATTTTATTCGCTTGCGTATCGCTAATTACATGGTGAAATGGGAGCGGCATGGCGAGTTCACGCGTTATTCCTTAACCCAAGCATTGCCTCCAGATGCGCACTGGGGCTGTAGTGATCCGAAGCTCAGTCTCGGCTTAGCGGTGCCTCAAGGTTGGCTAGCCTCGCTTCCCGGTGAAACCATTTCTGCAACGCAACTGGCCTTGGTGGCGACTCCTGTCTTGAGTGACGAAGAGATGCTGAGTGTCGCGCGCGAATGGTTGGGTGCTGAGCAGGTGGTCGCTGCGCGCATTGGCGCAGGTTATGCCATGGCCTTCACTGATTTTCGGCTTCGTTCTGACGGCTTTTGTCGATATGTCGCCGTGGCCGAGTCCCTATCGGAGACACGCGCTGGGCGGGTGTCCTCGCGTCTTCTTGAGTTAGAGAACTATCGCATGCTGGCGCTCCTAGGCTGGCCTGTCGCTCGTTTACTGACCCCATTACTGAAGGAGTCGGAGGCTCAGCTTGCCGACATCACTAAAGCCTTGGAGGCGGGAGCGGATTCGGATTCAGCCCTGCTTCATCGCTTGATTGCACTGGCATCTCAAGTAGAGGGGGCTACTGCGGTTCACAGCTTTAGGTTTGCCGCGACGACGGCTTACCAGCAGCTTGTACAAACCAGAATCGCCGAGCTTAGGGAATCACGACTTGTCGGCGTACAGACCTTTAGTGAGTTTCTAAATCGGCGCTTTTTGCCAGCGATGGCCACGGTCGAATCAACCCATCGCCGTCTCAAAAATTTGTCTGAGCGTATCGAACGCTCAAGTGCCATGATTAGAACGCGGGCTGATATTGTGCGCGAGGAGCAAAATCAACGATTGCTCGAAAAACTGACCGAAGGCCAGCGCATGCAATTGCGTCTTCAACAAACGGTTGAAGGCTTGTCGATTGCCGCTATATCCTACTATGTGATCAGTCTTTTGGGATACGGATTTAAGGCTGTCAAGTTTGCGGGTGTGGCCCTGAACATCGATCTAGCGGTGGGCATCGCGGTGCCGATAGTATTGCTGACGGTGGGGTATCTGTCCCGACGAATTCGCAATGCTAAGTAAATAGAGTCTAGAGTCCAGATCGCTCGCGGTCGTCGTAGATTTGGCCAGTCTCGCTGGCACGCCTTCTGCCGCCCAGACTAGGGTTTTATCGTCGGCCAACCTCTGACCATCCATTGACTCATTGGCATAAGGCGTACATCCTTGGCGATACCTAAAGCGTGTTCGCTAGGTTCGCGAATATCAATCACCACGAACTTCGGGTTATCCAAACCAGCACGCATGTTTTCAAGAGTCACGGAAGGAGTTGCGGCGCTGGCGTTACAACCTGTAAGAAGAAGAGTTGAAACGGAAATGAGTGTTGAAAAGATTAGGCGAAAAATCATGAGATTTAAAGGAGGTTGAAGATTGAGTTGTAGAGAAATAGGGTTCGCCTGTGCGAAGTGCTTTTTCCGCGCTTCTGCTGCTGGTGCATCCATTGAATAGCCATACGCCAACATTACGCAG
>JAYUOT010000228.1:0-14613 GCA_043760705.1 Betaproteobacteria bacterium | reverse complement strand
TTAGCACTCATGGCATGATGAATGCTTAGGCTTCAGAATGACCAACCGCCTATCCGTTTCTATTTTTCTAGGCTTTGTGGCGATGCTGATTGCCTTTTATTCTGGCTTTGTCTTTAGCGAGACGATGCCAAATAGTGGCGCTAGGCTGATACGCACTGCGCAGGCAAGCCTGTCGGTGTCCGTGAATATGGTGTCCACTTGCAATTTTCAAATCAACCCACAGGCTCCTGTGCTCCTAGATCGCCCGGCCGCTCAAAGCGGCGGGTTTGGTGCTCGTTGCAGTTTGACGCAGCCCCTCGTGGTATCGGGAACCTCGAGTGGTGGCGTGACTTCGGCTTCGCCTTCCCAGGTCAATTTGCAAGTCTCTCCAGGGTCCACTCGCCTCAGCACCCAAAGTGGGACACCGTATTGGGCAGAGACTACTGAAGCGGGATTATTCGTCACTTTCTGATGTCGGATTGAGTATCATTGGCGCTTCGACTGACCGCCACTGGACCTTCCATGAGTACTGAACAACGCTTTCCGCCCCCCAGCCTCGACTCGCTACCCGAGGACATCCGCGGCTTGATTCTTTCGGTTCAGGAAAAATCCGGTTTTGTGCCGAATGTATTCCTCAAATTGGCGCGTCGTCCCGATGAGTTTCGCGCCTTTTTTGCGTATCACGACGCATTAATGCTGAAAGAAAACAACCTCAGCAAAGCGGAGAAAGAAATGATTGTCGTGGCCACGAGTGGGGCCAACAGTTGCCTGTACTGCGTTGTCGCACACGGAGCGATTTTAAGAATATTTGCGAAGAACCCAAGAGTGGCGGATCAGGTGGCGCTCAATCATCGAAAGGCCGAGATCAGTGCACGCCAAATCGCCATGCTCGATTTCGCCATGAAAGTGGCCACCGACTCTGCGAATCTCACTGAGGAAGACTACGCCACCTTGTCGGCTCATGGTTTTAACCAGGAGGATGCTTGGGATATCGGTGCCATCGCGGCCTTTTTTGCACTCAGTAACCGCATGGCCAACTTGAGCGGCATGATGCCCAACGAAGAGTTTTATTTGATGGGACGGGTGCCGCGCGAGAAGAAAGTTTAGTGACGCGCAATTAACCAAACGCCAACACAAATAAAAGCAATTCCAGCCCATCCGGTGGGGGTCAAATGCTCATCCAACCAGTAGCGGGCGATCAAGGCATTGACGATATAGCCAATCGAGAGCATGGGATAAGCCACCGTCACCGGAACCCGTGCGAGGGCCGCGATCCAAACCACTACACTGATGGCGTAGAAGGAAAAACCTAATAAAAATGGCCATTGGCTCAGGATTTTGATTGCCGTCTGCCAGGCTGCGCCGATGGTGAATTCCAGGCTTCCGGCACGGTTCGTGCCCATCTTCAGAAGCAATTGGGCAAAAGCATTGAGTAAAACACCCGTGAGGACCAGGGCGAAACTAGTAACGTTCATGAAGCCTTTTGAGGGTTTTGTTGTTTGTTTTCTAAAGGTAAAACTTGGTTTAAACGACGTTAAGTTGTTTTTAGTGTGTACGGCTTAAAAATTTGGCCGAGGTGGGAGTAAAATCGCCGCCCATGACTTCCCATTCTAACCAAGGCGCCATCCCCGCGCTGACACTTGCCGCCTTAGGCATTGTCTATGGGGACATCGGCACTAGCCCGCTTTATGCCTTTAAAGAGGCTTTTAACGGCGCGCATGCCATTCCTTTAACGTCGGAAAACGTCTACGGGGTCCTGTCGATGATGTTTTGGGCCGTCGCCATTATCGTGGCGCTCAAGTACGTCGTGATCATGTTGCGCTTCGACAATAAAGGTGATGGCGGCGTGCTCGCCCTGTTGTCGTACTCCGTGAGCGTGCTCCGCGAAAAGCCGAAGCTCGCATGGGTAGTGACCGTACTGGGAGCGATTTCGGCGTCGTTATTCTATGGGGACGCGGTCATCACTCCTGCCATGACCGTGATGTCGGCCGTGGAAGGTATCAATGTGGTGTCCAAGCATTTTGAAGGGTTCACAGTGCCGATTGCCCTGGTCATTCTGATCGCGCTCTTTGCCTTTCAGCGCAAGGGCACGGCCAAGGTGGGGGCGTTATTTGGACCGGTGATGGTCATCTGGTTTTTGACGCTCTCTGTCTTGGGCCTCATGAGTATCGTCAAGTCGCCCGAGATTCTGCGTGCTTTGAGTCCAAGCTACGCCATCGGATTTTCGATTGCGCATCCGGGCCTGGCGTTTATCGCCTCGTCCGCCGTGTTCCTGTGTTTAACGGGAGCCGAAGCACTTTATGCAGACATGGGCCATTTCGGTCCCAAGCCGGTTCGCATCGCCTGGTTCTCAATGGTAATGCCCTCATTGATGCTGAATTATTTTGGGCAAGGTGCCCTGGTACTACGTCAGCCTGAGGCGGTTAAAAACCCGTTCTATTTTCTGGCTCCTGATTTCTTGCTGATTCCGATGGTGATCCTGGCGACCATGGCGGCGGTCATCGCCTCGCAGGCCACCATCTCGGGCGCGTTCTCTGCGACGCAGCAAGCCTCACGGCTGAATCTTTTACCTCGTTTGCAAATCAAACACACCTCGGATACGGCACAGGGCCAAATCTATATTCCGCTTGTGAATTGGATCCTGCTGCTTTTGGTGATCGTCTTGGTACTTGGCTTTCAAAATTCCGAAAAGCTTGCGGCGGCGTACGGCATTGCCGTGGCAGGCGATTTGGTGATCAGCAGCATCATTGTCTTGCTCACCCTTGGCTTGATGCGTGGGCGAAAACACTGGTTCTTGCTGGCCTTTTTCGTCTTTGCATTAACGCTCGAATTGGTATTTCTCTTTGCGAATGCCCGCAAAATTCCCGACGGTGGTTGGTTCCCTCTTGTGCTCTCCGTCATCATCGTCACCGTGTTCCTCACCTGGCGTGTGGGCATGGAAAATATGCGCTCCAAGAAAGAGGCCTTCCCGAAGGGCGGGATCGATGGGCTTTGCTTACCCTTGGATGATGTGCCCCGGGTGCCCGGCAATGCCATCTTCTTTAGCTCGAGCAAAGGCGGCTGCCCCAGTGCGTTTTTGCATAACCTGAAGCACAATAAAGTGGTGCATGAACAAACCGCCTTCTTGACGGTGTTGTTTGCCGATGTCCCACGCATTTCGGATGCGGAGCGGGTCGAGGTTGTGAAAGGCGAAAACGGGATTTATAGTATTGTTGCCCAAGTGGGTTATCGTGAGGATCCGGACATTGAACCGATCTTGCGCTTAGCGGCCGAAAAAGGCGTGACTTTTGAGATGGAGGATACTTCTTTCTTTACAAGCAAGCCGACGGTCGTGTCTTTGGATCAAGGAGGCTTCTTCGCCTGGAGGAAATCTTTGTTCCGCTGGATGTTGCAAAGCTCCACGTCTGTGGCGAGTTACTTTAAGTTGCCGCCGAACCGAGTGGTTGAACTGGGCGCGCAGCTCGCGATTTAGGCGGGTCGGTGTCTCGGCAATCGCCGGGGCCTTTGCCTTTTAGTATGGGCCGCACTGTAGGCCGAGTCCCTCGCTTGCGAGGGTTTTTCATTTAAATTTTAGTGTCGTTGATGGCCACCAAGAATCAACTCTATAGCGAAGCCTCCATCCGGGTACTTAAAGGCCTGGAGCCGGTCAAGCAACGGCCCGGGATGTATACCCGTACCGATAATCCCATGCATATTATTCAAGAGGTTTTGGATAATGCCGCGGACGAAGCACTGGCCGGTTATTGCAAAAACATTTACGTCGTGCAGCATGGCGATGGCAGCGTTTCGGTCGAAGATGACGGCCGTGGTATTCCGGTGGGCATGCATCCCGAAGAAAAAGTACCGGTGGTGGAGATTGTCTTCACTCGTCTGCATGCCGGCGGCAAGTTTGACAAAGCGTCGGGCGGGGCATATAGCTTTTCGGGCGGTTTGCACGGGGTAGGGGTATCGGTCACCAATGCACTTTCAAAGCGATTGGAAGTGACCGTTTGGCGCGACGCAGGCGAGCATCAGATCGTTTTTCAGGACGGTGATGTCGTCAAAGCCTTAAATTCCAAGTCGATTCAGAAAGCGGATCGACTACCTGGCGAGAGGCCGCGCAGCGAGAAGTACACGGGTACCCGGGTTCGCGCCTGGCCAAACCCTAAGTACTTCGATGCGCCCAGCTTTCCGCTGAGTGAGTTGCATCACCTGTTGCGCGCCAAGGCCGTCCTCTTAGGCGGCTTGCAGATGCACTATCTCGATGAGAAAAGCGGCAAGACACAGACCTGGGTTTACAAAGAAGGTCTGCGAAGTTATCTGCAGGAAGCACTGATTGCGGGTGGTGCAAGCGACCCGATCATCCCTTTGTTCGAAGGCGAGCAATACATGGACGCTCACCATGACACATTTGCTGAAGGCGAGGGCGCACAGTGGGTCGTGGCGTTTTCTGAGGAAGGAGCGCTGTTGCGTGAGTCCTATGTCAACCTCATCTCGACGAGTGCAGGCGGTACCCACGAGGCTGGCTTACGCGATGGTTTGTTCGCGGCAGTGAAAAGTTTCATTGAGATTCATAATCTCCTGCCGAAAGGCGTTAAACTTTTACCCGAAGATGTCTTTGCGCGATCAAGTTTTGTACTCTCTGCGAAGGTACTAGATCCTCAGTTTCAGGGCCAGGTCAAAGAGCGACTAAATTCTCGGGACGCCTTGCGCTTGGTGTCCAGTATCACCAAGCCGAAACTTGAGCTCTGGCTCAATCAACATGTCGAGTACGGAAAAAAACTTGCCGAGTTGGTGATACGACAGGCCCAGGCGCGCAGCCGTGCCCTGCAAAAGGTAGAGAAGAAAAAGAGCTCAGGGGTGGCCGTGCTGCCCGGCAAACTCACCGATTGCGAATCGAGTGATATTGCCCGTAATGAAGTATTCTTGGTGGAGGGTGACTCGGCCGGTGGGTCCGCTAAAATGGGGCGCGACAAGGAGTTTCAGGCGATTCTCCCGCTGCGTGGAAAGGTCCTCAATAGCTGGGAAACCGAGCGTGATCGCCTGTTTGCCAATACCGAAATTCACGATATCTCGGTGGCCATCGGTGTCGACCCCCATAGTCCCGGGGACACGCCGAACCTCACGCAGTTGCGCTACGGAAAGATTTGCATCCTGTCGGATGCGGACGTCGACGGCTCGCACATTCAAGTGTTGCTGCTCACGCTGTTTTATAAACATTTCCCTAAGCTCATCGAATTGGGTCATGTGCATATCGCCAAGCCCCCCTTGTTCCGAGTGGATGTGCCGGCCCAGGGTAAACGCCCTTTGAGAAAAATCTATTGCTTGGACGAGGGCGAGCTCAAGCATGTGGAGGACAAGCTTCGCAAGGAAGGTATCCGCGAAGGCGTCTGGTCGATTTCGCGCTTTAAGGGTCTCGGTGAAATGAACGCCGATCAGCTTTGGGAAACCACCATGAATCCGGAGACCAGGCGCTTTTTGCAAGTGGAATTTGGTGCCCAGGGCGCCACTCACACCAATGAGCGATTCAATATGTTAATGGGGCGCAATGAAGCCGCCTCGCGCCGCGCCTGGCTGGAAGAGCGCGGCAATGAAGCTGAGGTAGATGTTTGATTATGGTGACGACTGACGATTTGTTCTCTAATTTATTGCCGGAGCCTTCCACGCTTGTGGTGAAGGATGGACGGGCGACCTTGGGCGCTGACCTGGGCGCGAGTGACAGGACTGGCGCGGATAAAGCGGTCGCGGGCCAAAGTGGTGACACCGAACCTATTACCTCGGACCGTGCTGGCGACGGTATCGGCAGTCGTGCGGACGGTGGTGGTGTCGTTAGTGGCGGTGGCAGTGGCAGTGGCGGTGGCGGTGGTGGCGCCTCGGTCAAAGACGGCGGCCCAGGTGGTGAGGTGAGTCTGGCCGACTATGCGGAGCGTGCTTATTTAGAATACGCCGTCTCGGTCGTGAAGGGCCGCGCCCTGCCGGATGTCGCGGACGGTCAAAAACCAGTGCAACGCCGCATCTTGTTTGCGATGAATGAAATGGGACTGACCGCGACCTCAAAGCCGGTGAAATCGGCACGGGTGGTTGGAGATGTGCTGGGTAAGTATCATCCGCATGGTGACGTGGCTGCCTATGACGCCCTGGTGCGCATGGCGCAAAGTTTTAGTCTGCGCTATCCGCTGATCGACGGTCAGGGTAATTTTGGTTCGCGCGACGGTGACGGCGCGGCGGCGATGCGTTACACGGAGGCGCGTCTCACCAAGATTGCTCAGCTCTTGCTGGATGAAATCGATTCGGGCACCGTGGATTTCAAGCCCAACTATGATGGCTCGCAGCAAGAGCCGACGCAATTACCGGCTCGGCTACCTATGGTCTTGTTAAATGGTGCCTCCGGTATTGCGGTGGGTTTAGCGACGGAGATTCCTTCGCATAATCTTCGTGAGGTGGCGCAGGCGGCGATCATCGTGATGCGCAATCCGAAGGCCAGCATCGACGAAATTCTTGCCGTCATGCCCGGTCCGGACTATCCCGGTGGCGGGCAGATCATAAGTCCGGCCTCGGATATTCGTGAGATCTATAGTGGCGGTCGCGGTAGCCTCAAAGTGAGAGCGCGCCATCATTTTGAGGACCTTGCGCGCGGCCAATGGCAATGGGTGATTGATGAATTACCTCCCGGAGTTTCTTCTCAAAAAATTATGGAGGAAATTGAGGAGATCACCAATCCGAACGTAAAAACGGGCAAGAAGGCCTTGAGCGCCGATCAATTGCAGCTCAAGCAAAACTTGCTCTCGGTGCTGGACGTGGCCCGTGATGAATCCGGAAAGGAAGCGGCTGTTCGTTTGGTGTTCGAGCCCAAAACCTCGAAAGTTGATCGCGACCAGTTCGTCAATACTCTACTAGCCCAAACCAGTTTGGAGGCGAGTGCTCCCATTAATCTGGTGAGCGTGGGCCTGGACGGACGCCCCGGCCAGAAGAATCTGCTCGGCATGTTGGCTGACTGGTGTCAGTTTCGCATTCAAACGGTTGAGCGACGCATACGGCATCGTCTGGGGAAGGTGGATGACCGGATACATATTCTCGAAGGGCGGCAGATCATTCTGCTCAATATCGATGAAGTCATTCGGATCATTCGCGAGTCGGATGAGCCCAAGCCTTCTTTAATCGAGGCCTTCAAGCTGTCGGACCGGCAAGCCGAAGACATTTTAGAAATACGCTTACGTCAGTTAGCGCGTCTGGAGACGATCAAGATTGAGCAAGAGCTTAAAACCTTGCGAGCCGAGAAAGCCGATATCGAGAACCTGCTCAATAACCCTAGTGCCCTGAGGCGCTTGGTGATCAAAGAGATTGAAGCGGATGCCAAGATGTTTGGCGATGATCGTCGCACTTTGATTGAGAGCGCAGCTCGAGCCAGTGCTGAAGTTAAAGTGATTGAGGAGCCGATCACGGTCGTCGTGTCAGAGAAAGGATGGGTGCGCGCGCGGCAAGGTCATGGCGTGGACATCGCCGCACTGAGCTTCAAGAGCGGTGACTCTTACTATGGCACCTATGAGGTCATGAGTACCGATTCAGTAATTGCGGTGGGCACCCATGGGCGTGTGTACTGCCTACCGGTCTCCCAACTACCGTCGGCCCGTGGTGATGGCCAGCCCATCACTAGTTTCTTTGAAATTGAGAGTGGAACCCGTATTGAGCATGTGTTCGCGGCGTCCGAAAATATGGGCGTGCTGTTTACCAGCCGTCAAGGCATGGGCTTGTTGTGTCAGGTGAAGGATCTGGTCGCCCGCACGCGCCAAGGAAAAAGCTTCTTCACGCTCGAAGAGAAAGACAGCGCCTGTCGGCCCTCGGTGTTCAAACCCGGCATGGCCAAAGTGCTGTGTATAAGCTCCGAAGGCAAGGCCCTGGGCCTGGATGTTGAGGAAGTCAAGCTGCTTAAAAATGGAGGTCGCGGCGTGATCGTCATGGCGCTTGACAAGGGCGATACTTTATCTCAGGCGCTTGTTTACGAAGATGCGTTCAGTGCGCCAAGTATTCGTGTTGAAGGTGTAGGCCGTGGCGCCAAGCCAGCCGACAAAACGTTCTCCTCGAGAGTGCTGCAAGAATATTTTGGTGGTCGCGCTCGTAAGGGTAAATTCCTGGAGCCTCGCGTGAAAGAGGCGCGTTTAAGTTTGAGTTCAGAAAAATCATGACATCCAAGGCAAGCGCTGTGTCGCCCGTCGTGTTCGACCTTATCGCCTGCGAGAGTCGAGGCCGCAACCCGACTGCCGACACGCTCTTCATCGGTCACGCCAGGCTCAATCGGCCCCAAGCGCTGAATGCCCTGAATCTGGAAATGTTTGAGTTAATGCTCAAGCAGTTCCGCGCCTGGGCCTCCGATACGTCGGTCGTGGCCATTCTGCTGGACGGCGAAGGCCCCAAAGGTTTTTGCGCCGGGGGTGATGTGGCCTCGGTGGTTCGCGAGGTCAGAGCAGGCGGGCCGCAGCGCTACGTCTATGGCGATCAGTTTTTTGCGGTCGAGTATGAACTGGATTATTTGATTCATCACTTTCCCAAGCCCATCATCTCCTACACCCATGGCGTTTGCATGGGCGGCGGCGTAGGGATGACGGTGGGATGCAGCCACCGAGTGTTGGCGGAGTCCTCCAGGATCGCCATGCCCGAGATTCACATTGGTCTTTTTCCCGATGTGGGCGGCGGATTTTTTTTGAATCGCATGCCTGGCGGAGCCGGGCGAGTCATGGCCCTTACCGGCTTGACGATCAATGAGGCTGACGCTATTTTTTCGGGACTGTCAGATTACTTCGTGCCCCTCGAAGCCAAGGCGTTGATGCTGAGCAAGTTGCAGTCGCTGCCATGGATCGCCCATTGCAATACCGCGCAGAACCATGCAATCGTGAGTCACGCTCTTTTAGGGATGCACCGTAAGTACAAACCGGGCTTGCCAACCTCAAATCTCATGCAGTATTTTGATGCAATTCGTTTCATCGCTCTGCAGCCTACCGTAACCGAATTGCGCGATGCTTTGCAGGTGGCCGCCCAAGAGGATCCTTACTTTGAGGCTCCGTCTGAAAGCTTGAGCAAGGGTTCGCCCACGGGGGCTTATGTCAGCGATGAGTACATGAGGCGCAGCAAAAAGCTATCGCTACGCGAGGTGCTCGATCTGGACCTGGTGCTGGCCCAAGCCTTTCAGCGCGGCCTGGATTTCAACGAAGGCGTTCGGGCGTTATTGATTGATAAGGATCGCCAACCCAAGTGGTTACCGGCACGTTTTGAGGAGGTCACTCCGGAGCTCATTGACGGTCATTTTGTGCGTCACCATTTTGGGCGTTAAGCCTGCAGCGCTTCAGATCTTCGCGCTATTTTTGCTTTGCGTGTTCCGGCTTCGACGCTTGAACCGGTAAGCGTTTGATGAACCATACGAGGGCCACGATGATCAGGGCAACGGCCCAGGTGAGACGCGTCACTTTTTCTTGATTGATCAGCGCTGAGAAAATTAAAGTCAGAAAGAGTTGTAAGAGCTGCACCTGCGACACTTTAGCGACACCTGCTTGGGCCATGCCTCCATACCAGAAGAAGAAGCCGATCAATTGACTAAAGAGACTCACATACAGAAAGCCTAACCAGGCGCTGGGTTTCACTGCTGAAAAATTAAAGCCCCAGCTGAAGTATATGAGCGGCGCGATCATGATGGGCAAGCTATAGAGCAGGGCCCAGGCGATGGTTTGCCAACCGCCTAACTCCTGAGACAGCTTGCCGCCAAAGGCGTAGCCGACTGCCGCCGAAGCGACTGCGAGGAGCAAGCAAACATCGCCCCAGCCAAGCGCCCCCCTACCCTGTGAAAGCGCATAGCCCAAAACAATCGCAGCCCCAAGGATCGAGCCGACCCAAAAGGCTCGACTCAGACGTTCCTGGTTCACGGCCGCGCTGACGATGGCGGTTGCCATGGGCAGTAGCCCAACGACTACCGCTCCGTGTGAGGCGTCGACTGTTTTCATCGCCACCGAGGTAAAGAACGGAAAACCAAAGATCACACCAGCGATGATGGCGGCGATGGATTTCAATTGATGAGCCTGAGGTCGGGTCTGCTTGGTGACGAAGAGAATCCCTGCACCCATCACCCCGGCAAGCACCGCTCGCGCGATCGCCAACCAAGCGGGCTCGAAGCCTTCGACGGCAAATCGTGTCGCCGGTAAGGTCAGAGAAAAAATCAGCACACCGATAAAACCTAGCCACATTATTGAGACCCCAACCAAAGCGCTGTCAAGATCAGTGAAAGACCCAGAGCGATATTAAAGACTTGCATGCGACGGCCATGGTTTAGCCAAGCGCGAATCGATTGTCCCATCCAAGCCCACAGGTAGACTGCGCCCCAAATGGCAAAGTAAAGGGTGACGAAAATTAAAGTCGCGTTGAGCCAGAAGCTCTTGGCTATGCCTTGATAAGCGCCTAAGGTTCCTGTGATGAGGAGCCAAGCTTTAGGGTTGCTAATCTGCATAAAGGCACTTTGATAAATCGTCGGCTTGGGGACGGCATTGCTCGGGTCTTCGTCCATGCGGGATTGCCCTGCCTTGATGAAGCAGTAGCCCAAATATAAGAGATAGGCGATCCCAAAGAACTTGAGAGTAGTGGCAGCGAGGGGATAAATTTTCAGCAAATCCAGACTGCCCCAGAGCCCTAGCAACATGAGGATGGTCAACCCGAGGCAAACCCCGAACGCGTGTCGCCAGACTGGCCGCAAGCCGTGATGGATACCGACCGCAAGTGCCAGGGAACAGTTTGGGCCGGGCGTGAACGAACCCACCAGAGCGAACCAAACAAAGGCGATGTAAAGAGGGATATTGATTTCCATAGGAAGGAAGTTTAGACTAACGACCAGTCCAGTTTCTGTACAGTTGTGATTTTTGATAGCTCACTGTACTGGTCCGAGTACCGAGCCACTTTTCGCTCCATCGCTATCCGTTTCACCCTACAAAATTATTTCTGCGCTATGACGCCTCGCCCTCAAATACTGCTGCGTGACTCCCAAGGCCGAGGCGATCAGACGCTTGTCGAGCGCATTGTCGCCTGGTACGCACAGCGCATTGACGAGCGCTTGATCCGGCCAGGCAGCAAGGTGTCCTCCATTCGTCAATTTGCGGACCAACAAGAGGTATCACGCTTTACAGTCGTCGAAGCTTATGATCGATTGATTGCGCGCGGCTATCTAGAGTCTCGCCGGGGCTCTGGCTTTTATGTGCGTGAGCGATCCCTGCAGGCAGGGTTGGCCGTCGCGAGAAGCTGGGCCGAAGTACCGCAAGGCCGCGTCGACGTGGTGTGGTTACTGCGCAA
This sequence comes from Betaproteobacteria bacterium, assembly GCA_043760705.1. Lineage (GTDB taxonomy): Bacteria > Pseudomonadota > Gammaproteobacteria > Burkholderiales > Burkholderiaceae_E > JAPOKJ01. Next base: position 3,333 of record JAYUOT010000228.1, on the reverse strand, counting down.
TATGTTCAAGCGCCTGCCAGCTCAAGATATGCCGGGCGGAGGCGTGTTGCCTGCCGAGATGCTCGATGAGGCACTGGTCACGACGAGTTTGCGAACCTTAAGCCGCCAGTCGGGTGCAGGGCTCCTGGATTATGGGCATCCTCAGGGGTACTTGCCCTTACGCCAACAACTTCAAATGAAACTGGCCGAAGTGGATATTCAAGCCAGTCCCGATCAAATAGTGCTCACCAATGGCGTCACTCAGGCCTTGGATTTAATCGCCCAGCATTTCATTCGCCCGGGGGATACGGTGCTGGTCGACGAGCCCTCCTGGTTTTTGCTGTTTGGGCGGATTAGCTTGCTGGGCGCGCGTATTCTCGGTGTGCCTCGTTTGGCCGACGGGCCCGACCTGACGGTCCTTGAGGCTTTGGCCCGTGAGCACCAACCCAAATTGTTTTTTACGACCGCGATCCTTCATAACCCCACCAGTTCTTCAATGAGTGCGGCCAAGGCCTTTCAAGTGCTGCGTTTGGCCGAGACCCTGGGTTTCAAGGTGGTTGAGGACGACATTTATTCCGATCTGCATCCGGGCGCGAGTGTCCAGGCCTGTACCCGTTTGGCGGCGCTCGATCAGCTAAAAAATATTATCTACCTCAGTGGCTTTTCCAAGACCCTGGCGGCTAACCTCAGGGTCGGGTACTTGGTAGCCTCACCCGAACTGGCCCGTGAGCTAACCGACCTGAAGATGTTGGTCGGGCTAACGTCCTCCGAGCTGGGAGAACGGGTGGTCTACCGGATACTTTCTGAAGGCCATTATCGACGCCATTTGGTGCGTTTGCGCCAGCAACTCAATGTTGCGCGTGCCCCGGTACTGCGCGAACTCGAAAAACTCGGCTTGGAGGTCTTTGCAAGCCCTCAAGTCGGCATGTTCTTATGGGCGCAGTGTCGCTATGGCACCAATTCTCTCGCCCAGGCCATGCTGGACAAGGGTTTTTTACTGGCCCCAGGAAGCTTGTTTATGCCCGATCAGCGCGATAGCCAATGGTTGCGGTTCAATGTGGCCACCAGCAACAATCCTAAAATGTGGGCCGCACTCGCACAGCTCTTGAAAACCCCCAAACCAACCCAAAATATTAGCCGAACTAATGCGCTTAGCGCTTCATGATTAAGTTTTATTACCAGAGGAAACAATGACAGTTGAGAACGCCGTGCCCCAGGGGCAAGCCAAGCAAACCATGGGCTTTCAGACCGAGGTCAAACAACTCCTGCAGTTGATGATTCACTCGCTCTATAGCAATCATGAGATCTTTTTGCGTGAGCTGATTTCCAACTCATCAGACGCCTGCGACAAGTTGCGCTACGAGGCGCTGAGCAACGGTGACCTCTATGAAGGGGACGGCGAACTTAAGATTCGCATCAGCATGGATGAAAAAGCGCGCACGCTCAGTATTTCGGATAACGGCATTGGTATGTCGCGCGAAGAGGTGATCGATAATTTGGGCACGATTGCTCGTTCCGGGACCAAGGAGTTTTTCGGCAAACTCTCTGGAGACAACGCGAAAGACTCCCAGCTTATTGGCCAGTTTGGTGTTGGTTTTTACTCGGCCTTTATTGTCGCGGACAAGGTTACGGTACGCACTCGTCGCGCGGGTGCGGCAGCCAACCAGGCAACTCTCTGGGAGTCCGATGGCTCGGGCGAGTTCAGCATTGAAGGCTTCGAAAAAACAAGTCGTGGCACAGAAGTGGTCTTGCATCTACGCGCGACGGTTCCTGGCGAGGAAGGTCATGATTTCGATAATCTTTTGCAAGACTATTCGCTGCGCGGCATTATCAGCAAGTACTCCGATCACATCTCGCTCCCCATCGAAATGCAAAAGCGCACTTGGGACAGCGAAGCCAAGGCCTACAAAATAGAAGACACCTGGGAGTCGGTCAACAAAGCCAGCGCGCTTTGGGCACGCAACAAGAGTGAAATTGACGAGGCTCAGTATTTTGAGTTTTACAAAAACCTCACTGGCGACAGCAAGGACCCGCTGGCCTATAGCCATAACCGCCTGGAAGGCCGAACCGAATACACCCAACTACTCTTTATACCCGGCACCGCGCCCTACGATATTTTTGATCGTGAGAACCGCCGTGGCTTGAAGTTGTATGTGAAGCGGGTTTTTATTCTGGATGATGCCCAGCAATTGCTGCCCGTGTACTTGCGCTTCGTGCGCGGCATTGTGGATTCCGCCGATTTGCCATTGAATGTATCGCGGGAAATATTGCAAGAGTCGCGCGATGTCAAGGCGATTCGCGAGGGTTGTACCAAGCGCGTCCTGAGCATGCTCGAAGATTTAGCCGAGAATCACCCAGAAAAGTATGTGAGCTTCTGGAAAGAGTTTGGTCAGGTCTTGAAAGAGGGCTTGGGTGAAGACTTCGGCAATGCCGAGCGTCTTCAAAAATTACTGCGCTTTGCAAGCACCCAAAGCGAAGGAGATGATCAAAGCGTGTCCCTGGCCGACTATCTGGGTCGCATGAAGGACGGTCAAGACAAGATCTATTACGTGACCGCCGAGAACCTCAAGACCGCGCGGATGAGCCCGCATCTGGAAGGATTCCGCAAAAAAGGTATCGAGGTGTTGTTGCTCACCGAGCGCATCGATGAATGGATGCTCTCGTACTTGCAGCAATTCGAAGATAAGGAAATGGTATCGGTGGCACGCGGCAGCGCCGATCTCGGCAAACTCGAAGATGAACAAGAGAAAAAACAAAACGAAGCGGCCGATGCCGAGTTTAAAGAGACGTTGGAAGCCGTGAAAACGGCTTTGGGCGAGCAAGTGAAAGAGGTGCGCGTGTCCAAACGTTTGACCGATTCGGCTTCTTGCCTGGTCTCGGACGAAGGCGATATCAGTGCCAATCTTGAACGCATGCTGAAACAGGCAGGCCAGAAGGCGCCGGACCGAAAACCGATACTGGAGCTTAATCCAACCCATCCGATTGTGTTGCGCATGAAGGCCGAAGTGGGTCAAGAGAGTGCGCGAACTGCGGATTGGGCCGCGCTCCTGTTCGATCAAGCCATCCTGTCAGAAGGCGGCCAGTTGCTTGAGCCGGCTTTGTTTGTGAAGCGTATGAATGACATGCTTTTGAAATTGAGTGCCTGAGCGAAGCTTTGAGCCGTCCATCAAGTGACGAGCCGGAAATCACGCTCTCGGAAGAGGCCGGGATTCGCTACCTGCATTTCGGCTCACCCTGGATTCAGGGGGCGATGAGACTTCGTCGCCCCTGGGATATCGTGATCGATTACGTGGCCCAAATGCAGTCCTGGCTGCTCTTTCTGGAGCCGCCCAAGCGCATTCTCCAGATTGGCTT
>JAYUOT010000227.1:0-5866 GCA_043760705.1 Betaproteobacteria bacterium | reverse complement strand
CTCAACTATTTCCGGGCCAAAAAGCAGTTCTCCAGTGGTGTAGTCGAAGGTCTGAACAACAAAGTCAAAGTGACCATGAGAAAATCATACGGGTTTCGAACCTTCAGAGTCACCGAACTCGCCTTGTATCACGTCCTTGGCAAGCTTCCCGAGCCAAAACTCGCCCACAGATTTTACTGACGAAGCAAAATTCCAAGTGACAAGGTAGGGTACGTTGTGGATCGCTGCAAGTGCTATGTGCTCCGCATCACGCACTGCTTTCTCAGGTAGGACGGCGGCGCGAATCAGTGCACCGGACACGTCCGCGATCAAAGGGGACGGTGCTCATGACCGCAACTGATCCAAAAAAGAAACCCTCTTTGCGGCCATCGACGGAGAGCCCTGCCTTGCTTCATCGTAAACCAGAGCAGAAGTACAAAGATCGTAACTGGCGCTCGCCCCATGCCACCACTCGGTAGTGACCAGCTGATGAGCATAAACCACCGGATCTTTGCTCGGCCTCGCTGCCAAATAGCTAATGACCGAAGTTTCAACATAAACCTTGGTTTTGAATGCTGGATCAACAATTGACATGATGCCAGTATTTTATGCCGTTGCGAAAGGCTCGTGTTTTTTGGGTTGATATTCCAGGACATAGCATCGCCTACGAGAGAGAGGGTTCGCACCGACGTGGGATCTTTACCTTGGTCATTGCTGTAGAGACTGGCATGAACCTCGAGAAAACCACCCTGGCTGAGCTCGGTAAAGCCACACCATGTCGAAGTCGGCAACGGAAAAGCAACGGCACGTGCGTAGTTAATCAAATACGGACGCGCTGCACGCAACCCGTGCCGAGGTGGAAGAAGGGATTGTGGCCGGTGGTGGCTTCGGTCTGCTGCGTGCCCATTCAGCCGTTAAGGTTAAAGGCGCAATGGGTAAAAACTGCGCTGACCAAGACGCTGTGTGAAGATCGTACTTCGCGCCGTCGAAGAGCCACTGCGCATCATCGTAGCCAATGCTGGCGACGAGCCACGGCGTAGTCGTTGCCAAAGTACTCGAAGGCAAGGGTAAATCGGTTACAACGCAGCCCTCGGCACCTACGGCGACATGCTTGAGATGGGTGTGGTTGATCCAACCCAAGTCACTCGTACAGCACTGCCTAATGCAGCGTCGGTTGCTGGCCTGATGCTGACCACCGATTGCATGATCGCTGAAGCTCCAGCCGATGACAACGGCGGCGCAGGCGGCTGCATGGGGGGTGGTATGGGCGGTATGGATATGTAATCCAAGGCTGGTGGCTCTCGAAAAGGCTTAGGGTTGGAATAAATCACAGCCCTGGCTTTTTTGGACGCTTAAATGAAGAGGCTGCATCTCATGAGGGGTGCGGCCTTTTCTTAACGCTTGATCGCTATTACTCTTGTTTGGCCGAGATTAATCTGGCTGAATATAGCTTGGCTGAATATAGCTTGGCTGAATATAGCCAGAAGCCCAAGCCGCAACCGCATTAACAATGGATACAGCACTTTCCCTCGTTAACAGATCTATGTCGCGATCATCGTACCGAAAAACGACTGCATAGGGATTTAGTCGCTTCAACTCGTCCATTCCAAGTGGGAGAGGAATATTGGCCGCTAACAGCAAATCAGCGAGTTTGATCAAATCATGAGTCGGAATGAATGTAGAACCACGACTCACTAGAACCGCTTTAATGAATTTCTCGACAGCTTGCTGCCCATGAAAACAAGCGATTCGAAGCTCGACATCTGCATTTGCAATAAGCGTAGCGAAGGCAACAACATCTTGTCGAGCCAAGCGGCTCATCATTGAAGCTTCTTCAAGTTTGGGAGTCATAAAGCACTTTACCCTCCCGAATAGCCCAATAAACTGGCGTGGTGCACCAGTTTCTGCGAAGCTCGAAGTCGGCCTCTGAGTACACCAACAAATCAACCCCTACGTCTAATGATCCGATAGCATCATTTAATCGAATCATTTCTTCGCCATGATTCAAGGCTTCCTTTTCAACCACAAGTAAATCAAGGTCAGAATCTTTGGTAGCTTCGCCGCGCCCATACGATCCGAACAAAATTACCCGCAGCGGATTGGCCGCAGCTTTAACGACTCTTTGAACGGCTTCTTCGATAACCTTTTCGGTAAGCATGGCTGTGTTTTAACGGGTGATAGTCATTGAACAGTTTAGCAAATTTGTAGGTCTGGACGTGCACAGTGAACCCTTCGCGGGGGATCGGTCATTTAAACGGCCTATTTTCCAACTCTTGGCCTAGGAGCGGGGGATTGGACTTTTAAAGGGCATTTTTTTCAAAACGGGGCGTAGGTAGTCGAGGTTTGATCATCAAATCGTGGTCCTCTAAAGCTTGCCCCGCTGGTTTTCGACCCTCAGTTTAGCCGAAGGGCACCTCGTGAGTGTCTCATGAGGTTCAGTCCGGCATGGTTTATCGACCGCTTTTGAATGCCGGTACGCTCGCCTGCCTGAGCCTGGCACGCAAGTCACTTTGTGATACGGGATCGGGCTGGGTTCTGGCCGCCGAGCTCAGAAGTCTTAAAGCGGCATCTGTCCACGGGCAGGCGCGCGGGGCGGGGCCCTCGCATCCAGGCCAAGATGATTGAGAATCCTCTCGATGGCGGGTCGTTCTAGAATCGATGCAATCACCTTCAGCTCACCACCACAATTCGGGCAATGTTCAAGATCAAGCGTAAAACGAAGTTTCAGCGAAGACTAACTTGCTTGCAAGTTATGTCGTAGCTAAAGACCCGCTTAAAAAGCTTAGCCCAACCCAGGCGCATCGGTCGGCCATGAGTGGCCTCGTCATCTTCCGGCGAGGGCACTTTCTGAGCAGGCTCATCAGGCGCTTGTGGCACCACCTTGGCCCGCATCTTGCCGCTGTCCAAGATTTTCAGGGAAGTCCACACGGCTGAACCTATAGGCTGTTGCTGGCTTCTTGGAAGCAATAGGCGGGTTTGATTCGCACCTACAAAAATGATGGCCTTGAAGCTGTCATCGAGCGGCGAGAGGTCCACCTTGTGCAATGATTGACACAATAATGTGTCCGTCAAATCGGGGCAACTACAGTTCACCCGATAACGCGGCCAGTGAAGGCTTCTTCGGACGGCTGAAGACGGAGCTGTTCTATTCTCGGGACTGGCCGACGACAACCATTGAACAGTTCATTCAGGTTGTTGATACCTACATCCGATGGTATATCGAAAAGCGGATCAAAATCTCACTTGGCTCACTCAGTCCCATTGAACAACGAGAGAGCGTCGGACTCGTTGCATAAACCAGTCCAAGTTTTACGCCGCACCCCCAGGTGGTCAATATTCGATGAGCGCTTACACGCATTGTAAGTCAGGACCAAATCATCATGAGAAATGTTGTCGTGAGTTCGCCGAAAGGTTTTTTAAGCGGCCATTTTCTAACTCTTTGCCGGGTTTACAAAGTAATAAGCATCAACACGTGAGCCGTGAAAGTTTGTAACGTCTTCAGTAAAGCATGAATTTTTCGCTTCATCACGGGTCCAGCCAACTACAAGCCCGGTTTTTGGACTAAATGTACTGTCGCCAGTGGCAAAAACATCGCCAACGGCGAGTCAGGTTGAGCGACAAATCCATGATGGCGATAAAAGGTCGATGTGACTTCGTCCTTGGCATCGACCATCAATGCATAGGCGGCAATTTCAGAACGGGCTGCACGGTGAAGCGCATCGGCCAATAATGCGCCGCCCAGGCCTTTACTTTGAAAAGTCTGATCAACAGCCAGTCTCCCCATGCGAACCGCAGGCACTGTCGGATAGCGGGGAAGCTTCTTGGCAGAAACAGCAGGAAGATCGGCCAACAAAATGCTGGCGGAGGCGAGTGTGTAGTAACCCGCGACACGCGATTCGTTAGTCAGCGCAACAAAGCATACAGCGACGCGACGACGAATATCTTGAGAAACCTGCTCCCGGAAATACCCATCCAAGTGTTTTGACCCGCTATCGAACGATGTGCGATCATGTGCAACGTCAAGAGGCACAAGCCGAAACGGCACAGGGCTCATTCAGCGCGTAGCAGCTTGCTTCGACGTGCGAAGGCTCGTTTCAATGCTGCCTTCGGGCGTGGCGGCGACAATAGTGCTCGGGCAAAGCATTCCTGATCGGCTATTGACAGCCGAATCACCTCAGCATGCTCGATGGTGCTTTGAGCGGCGGCCTGAACGGCGGTCACGACAAAATCAGTCATCGTACGCCCCTGAATTTCGGCTGCACGTTTGAGCATTGAATGAAGATCAGTGCTGATCCGCGCTTCGAGTCGAGCCGTTGACATTCCTTGAGCCATAGCAAAACCCCTTTTTAACAATTATACGGCAATCTGCCGTACACATCAATCTTCTTTTTAGGCTCAGGCACCGACAAGCGCCAAACCATAAAAAAGTGCAGAGGTCCAGTCTCAGACATCTGGCATTTGGCATTTGGCATTTGGCATTTGGATGAGGTTAACTTAAAGATCGATGGTCGAAACCAGTGCCCTTGGCTGCAGACCAAAAGCTTGCAAGCGTGTCTCCGGAAGGTTGATCCCTCAGGTATTTCTCGAATTGCCCCGCCCCGCAATTGACTAGAGAGCAGAATCCCAGCGACCCAGATCTAAAGCGCGGTATCGACAAAACGGTAGAACTCACGGTAGTTCGTGACGGAAAAAATGAGCGCCAGGTCAAAGTTAAGATTATTGATGTGCGGCGCTAGCGCGAGGCTCAGGCATTCGACCGACTAAACGACTGCGATGACTTCCACTTCAAGCATCATGTCCTCATGCACTAACCCAGGTGTTGCCACCAAGGTACTGGCCGGCTGGTGAGTGCCCAGGTAGCGCACTCTTGTCTCCCGAAACGCATTGACTCGAGCGCTTGTCAGGTCCCGTACATAGGTATTCATCTTGACGATGTTTGAGAAATTCGCACCGCTGGCCTGAAGTGCAATCTTCAGATTTTCAAACACCTGGGTCGCTTGCTCAGCAAAGGCGCCTCCAACAATCTGGCCAGAAGCGTTCGTCGCAACTTGGCCAGAAATAAAGATCATTTTGCCGCCGTTGACAACGGCCACATGCGAGTAAGTTCCTTTGGATAGGCCCACAGGGTTCATAAATTCGACGCTCATTGGATGCTCCTTGATTAACTGCAACTTCAGCACTAAACTGCTTTCATGCCCGGACGTCATGCCGGAATGCTCCGCGGCGCAAATCGTATCGTTTGAAGCGATACGCCAAACTTAAATTCGAGAGAGTTTCCAGCGAAGCCGACGATAACATTTTGTCAGCCCTAAATCTGCATGAAAATGATAAAAATTTGCCCGCAAGGCAGGATCAGCTTTGCCTAACCTACTGGACAATATCGCCTTAAAGGTAGCTTCTGAAGCACATACCAGTTTCAAACCCATCGCCGAGAGCGCACGCTGACTTTGCGCATGTCGATCCTAACGCCAAAAAGGTCGCTATTCGCCGTACAATTTCAAGATCAACCGAAAAATAGGCGTGCGAGACACGATTGCGCATCGCCACCATGACTCGCCACCGCACCTCTGGGTGATCATTCGTCAAGCGAAGATCTGTCTTCTTGATCTTTTTGGCCGCTTCACTCAATATTTCATTGTTGCGAAGCACTAAATCTTGCAGTTGCTCATACGAGCACGGTGGCTGCGGGCACACTGCTGCGAACTGTGGACATTGCAGTGGAGAGCGAGTCAAGCATGAGCGAGTACATCGACTCCGAAATCATGAGGCATCCGAACCTGTAATTTGCCGGTCAATATTCGATGAGCGTCAACACCTTAGATGTTGCCCTTCTTCCCAAGCCAAGGACTTAAACCGTGCCATTGTTGCCTAAGTTGAACTGGCGATG
>JAYUOT010000226.1:0-2931 GCA_043760705.1 Betaproteobacteria bacterium | reverse complement strand
TCCTGGGCTGGGTTCGACGCCTTTGGCCACTTGAACAAGGAGAGGCCGAACTCTTTGCCGAAGCCAAAGAGTTACCCTCAGTTGATGTGTTTTTGCTTGCCGCCGAGCTTGATAGTGAGACAGTAATTCAAAGTGCTTTAGCCTGCGCCCAGATGACCTGGCCCGCTAAAAACCTGAAGGTCTATGTCATTGACTCTGAACCTAGACCTCTCTTGGAAAGCAATGTCGCTCGTCTCGGCGCAGTGTATCTGAGTCAGGCCCATCAGGGTCCTGAGGTTGGCGAAAAAATGTCGGCCATTCAACGCGGCCTGGATCAAAGCAGAGGTGACTTTGTGTGGGTACTCGAACATCCGTCCTTGCCCAATAAGCATTTTTTAGAGAAATTGTTGGCTTGGCTCAACAACGATGTTGGTTTGTCCCTGCTTTACACCTCTGATCACAGCCTGGCGCCCAAACTTTCCACCACGCTTGATCAGGATCGGGTGAGCGTGTCACCTGGCCTTTCATTTGCAATGATTCGACGAAGCTCTTGGCAAGGCGAATTAAGGTCTATGTGGGATCGTAGCGCTTTAGTCTTTGGCGAAAGTGCATCCGTGGCTGAAGAACTCACCATCCTCCCACCAGCGGCAAGCCTTCGCATGATTCGAATGGATCGAGCGGATTCAAGCTCGGTGCTGGCCTGGAAGCGTCGTGTCGCGCAGCTCTGTTCGGTGTTGCAGTTCTATCGCCCCTTGGCCTACCTGGCCTGTCTTTTACTCCCTCTCGCCTTCTTGTTGCAGGGCCTGACCTTGGTGAACGCGACACTGGAATGGTTTGCCTGTTTTGCTGTCCCTGCCTTGATTTTGATTGGTGTTGTTCAATCCCGCGATACCCAAATTGGGCGGTGGACTGAATGGCGCGAGTTTAAGGAACTGGCCTTGTCCGCGTACATGGTCCTGGCCACGAGTATTTCATATTTACAGACAGCTTTACTTCGTCCGCACCTAATTATCGCGCGCTGGCGTTCGGACTTGTCGTGGGCCCAGTGGGCTTATGGACTGGTCATTTCACTTCTTTTGATTCTCAACCTCGATGCGGCTTTGATCGGCATCGCACGTGTCTATGAAACGGAGCCAGCGAAGCTTCGCTGGACCCTTAGCTACACATTATGGGCCATGGTCAATGTGCTGCTCTTGATCGCGCGTCAAGCGATCTTTCAAGAAAGCAGTCAGATCAAAAGCTTCTCCAAGCGCCAGCAGTCGCTTGCGGCCATGATTCGCCTTCCGTTTGGTCGGACACTCGCCTGTAAAACCTTGAATTTTCCTGCCGCCGAGCTTGGTTTGCTGACACCTGTGCCTTTCAACAGTTCGGCCAACCAAGAGTTGAGCCTGTTAATTTTTCACAACAACCAGGCGACGGCCTTGACCGTTCAGGCCCTAAGAACCGAGGGTTTGACGACTTACGTTCGCCTCATCGACGGCCAAGGTGCAGAATTGAACCGAATCAAAGATGCGGTCTTCTCGCGCGGAAAGGACTGGCCGATGTGGCTGCCTGATCGCGCAGCGGATCATCCCCTGCCCCCTTGGTTGTCGCGATTTCTCGTAGCGATTCCGATCAAGCTTCTTGATGTATCGATGAACCTTAGCAAATACCTTCGCCTGGACAGCATCATTCAATTTTGGAAAAAGAAAAAATGATTCACGGCAGCAAACTTCTTTGCAACGCACTCGGCATGCGGCTTGTAGGAGTTTGGATGCTCGCGTTTTTTGGTCTCTTGAGTTCGCCTTTCGTTCATGCACAGCAAGCAATGGCCGAGCAAAATGCGCTTAGGAGCGAGGGCAAAGCAGCCGCTGTGGGCACAAGAGTGGTTTCTCTTGATCTGAAGCAACTGGGCGCATGGTCTTCGCTTAAATTACGTGGTTACGATGCCTCCCGTACTCTGGCTTTCACAGTTCGCTCGGACGAAATCGTGGTGGGTGCGAAGCTCACACTGGCGTACGACTATTCCCCATCCCTGATTGAAGAGCTGAGTCAACTCAATATCTTTGTGAACGACAAGCTGGTCGCGACCGATGGGCTTCCCAAAGGCAAAGGCTTGGCGGTGCGGCGCGAGCTGGCACTGGAAACCGCGGCGATGCGTGAATACAACGAGCTGCGCATTAATTTTGTAGGGCTGTCGGGCGGCAAATGCGGCCCAGGGGTCAACGCATCGGTGTGGCTGACGGTCAACGAGCTGACCAAGCTGGAGCTCACGCTAGCGCCTCGCCCGGTGGCCCCTGACCTTAAAAACTTGCCCGCACCGTTTTACGATAAATGGGATAACCAGCCGATGCGGCTGCCCTTTGTCTTTTCAGCGAGCCCTTCCATGGGTTCGTTAAAAGCGGCGGGCGTGCTCGCCTCCTGGTTTGGTATTCAAGCGGGCAGTAGAGGGGCTCAGTTTCCAGCCTATTTGAACACCTTGCCGCCTGAGAATGCGGTCGTGTTTTTGAGTGATGGTGCAGAAGTCGCGGGTTATAAGGGGGTGCCTGGCTCGGTTATCTCGGTGCAGACCCATCCAACCAACCCCAATGCTCGTTTGCTGCTCGTCAATGGTGGGACTGAAGCCGAGCTGTTGCGTGCCGCGCGCACGATTGCATTACTGCACAAAACTTTGTCAGGTCGCAGTGTCTCAGTACTGAGTGAGGTCGAGCCTGCGCCGCGTAAACCCTATGATGCACCCGCCTGGGTGCGCACCGATCGAGCGATGAAGTTTGGCGAGTTGGCCAAGCTCGAAGAGCTTCGCGTCAAAGGGTTTCGTCCGGAATCGATACGTCTCAACTATCGGGTGCCCCCCGATGTATTTACTTGGCGAAGCAAGGGTGCGCCGGTTCAGCTCAAATATCGCGCCACCCGTCTACCTGACCACAGGAATTCCAATATCAGAATCAGCCTGAACGATAACTTCGTGGATGC
>JAYUOT010000225.1:0-2933 GCA_043760705.1 Betaproteobacteria bacterium | reverse complement strand
TCCCGATTCCGGCGTTGATATGTGTGCCGTGGCGATACCAGTTGCGGTAAGCGCCTCCATCTGCTTTGCTCGCTGACTTAGGCGCCCCAAGAACTCGAGCTCAGAGCCGCGCCAATCCAACTCAACGGTTTCGCTACTTTGTTCATCGAAAATCAACACGGGCAAGGGGTGGCTTGCCTGCGTCGCACGATCCATGATCGCTTTGCTGACCATCGCCACGTCTTTTAAGGCGCCCTGGGCGATTCTTTTCGAGCCTTCAAAGGCAATGCATGCGGTGTTGAGCCAATTCATATTTTTACCCGGATTAAATTATGAGCCAATAATACCCGGGTATAAATAGCTTGTCAAACATCCGGCAGAATCTAAGCCTCTGCAAAACACGCTCCGCTTCGACTTCGTCCCGTTAGCCATCCACTCCCGACCATTTATGAACTTCACCGAGCTTTCCACCCCCGCCGCCCTGGTTGACCAAACGCTGATGCAAAACAACATCGAGCGCATGCAAAGCCGACTTCAAGCGCTCAAGGTGCGTTTTCGTCCGCATGTCAAAACGACCAAGTGCGTGGAGATCGTCCAGGCTCAAATCCGCGCTGGGGCGCAGGGCATTACCGTATCCACCTTGAAAGAGGCTGAGCAGTTTTTTGCCCATGGCATCGTTGACATTATGTATGCCGTGGGCATGGTGCCGCACAAACTTGCGCAAGCCCTGAAGCTCATTGCGGCGGGCTGTCAACTCAAGCTGATTGTGGATAGCGTTGCCGCTGCGCAGGCCATTGCCGCTTCTTGCATTGCCGCCGACAAGACAGAAGGCGAAAGCAAAGGGGGCGATAGCAGAGCAGATCGGATCGGCAAGATTGCCGTTTACATTGAAGTCGACAGCGACGGCCATCGCAGTGGCGTCAAGCCGGACGACGGCCTCTTGCTTGAAATTGCCGCTGCCTTGGAGCATGAGAATAGTGCCGCCCGACTCGCCGGTGTGATGACCCATGCGGGCGCCAGCTACGACCTTAACACTCCAGAAGCACTGCAAAACATGGCCGAGCAAGAACGCTCGCGCTGTGGTCATGCCGCCGAGCGATTACGCAAGGCCGGCTACGCCTGTCCCGAGGTCAGCGTAGGGTCAACACCCACCGCACTTTCTGCTACCCATCTCGAAGGCGTCACGGAAGTACGCGCCGGTGTTTATGTATTTTTTGATTTGGTGATGTGTAACGTCGGGGTTTGTACAACCGCCGAGCTTGCACTGAGCGTCCTGACCACGGTGATCGGCCATCAAGTCGAGAAAGGCTGGGCCATTGTGGATGCGGGCTGGATGGCCATGAGCCGGGATCGTGGCACGCAAAAACAAAGCGTGGACTTTGGCTATGGCCAGGTCTGTGATGTTGCAGGCCGCGTGCTCCCCGGCTTCATCGTCGAGCAAGCCAATCAAGAGCACGGCATCGTGGCTTTAAGCACCGGTATCGATTTGGATATCGCCAAACGCTTCCCCGTGGGCAGCCAATTACGCGTGTTACCCAACCATGCTTGTGCGACTGGTGCACAGTTTCCTGAGTATGTCGCCGTGAAGGGCCAGCAAGTAGTGGAGACCTGGCCCAGGTTCTACGGCTGGTAAGCCCGCTCTCAATAAGCGCTGGGCGGCGAGCTGGGCGCCATGAAATTCTGCTAGCATCGCCTGCATGAATAGCACCCTTTTTTCTCCCATAGCCATTCGTGGCATTACTGCGCGCAATCGCGTCGTGATTTCGCCGATGTGCAACTACTCTTCAATTGATGGCTTTGCCAGTGATTGGCATCTCGTTACTCTGGGGCGCTACGCGCAAGGCGGCGCTGGGGTCGTGTTTGTTGAGGCCACCGCGGTGCAAGCTTCGGGCCGCATTACTCACGGTGACCTCGGCCTGTGGAAGGACGAACAAATCGAAGGCCTGAAGCGCGTCGCGGACTTCGTGCGCTCGCAAGGTGCCGTCCCCGCCATACAAATTGGTCATGCTGGGCGCAAGGCCAGCATGGCTCGCCCCTGGTATGGCAATGGGCCGCTCACGCAAGCCGATACGGATCGTGGCGATCTCGCATGGTCGACTCAAGCGCCTAGTGAGTTGCCCGTGGCCGAAGGCTGGATGTTGCCGCAAGAAATGAGTCTGGCACAAATTCAACAACTGAAAAAAGACTTCGTCAGCACGACCCAACGCGCCGCGCTTGCAGGCTACGACATCATTGAAATGCATGCGGCGCACGGGTATTTATTGCACAGCTTCTTGTCGCCCCTGTCGAACAAGCGTGCCGACCAGTATGGCGGAGACCGCGCCGGGCGCAGTCGACTCATTCTCGAGATCGCCAAGGACCTGCGCGCCAACTGGGCGGCGGACAAACCGGTCTTCGTACGTCTGTCCACGGTGGACGATCTCGACGGCGGCTGGGAAATCGAAGATTCAATTTGGCTGGCCTCACAGCTCAAGGCTCTCGGTGTCGATGTGATTGATTGCTCCTCGGGCGGAATCATTGGCTCGGCCACAGCGCCAGGAGCGGTCGCGCTCGCCCTGAGAACCAAACGCATCCCGGGCTTCGGGGTCCCGTGGTCGCGAGCGATCAAGGAGGGCGCGAAGATCAGTACCATGACCGTGGGCCTGATTCTTACCGGCGAGCAAGCCGAGAAAATTGCCGCCAGCGGCGATGCGGATCTGGTCGCCATTGGCCGCGAGGCCTTGGACGATCCTAACTGGCCCGTGCACGCTGCTCAACAAATCAAGGCGGATACCAGTTTCAGCCTGTGGCCGGTGCAGTTTGGTTGGTGGCTCAATGTACGCCATGGCATTTTATCGAAGCTAGGCTTGGGAAAGTTCTAGGGAAGCGCGGATTTAATCGCGTGGATGCTTGGCCCTTGAATTGGGATGGGCTACAAGGCGGATTTTGCGGCCAATAGCACTTGCTATTGGCTA
>JAYUOT010000224.1:0-14636 GCA_043760705.1 Betaproteobacteria bacterium | reverse complement strand
GGGCTACCGCTTTTGCAACGTCAGGCAGAGAGAAGCTCGCATGGGTCGCCCTCACGCTTTACGTCATTTATGCCCTCAGCACACTGGACTTCAGGCCTGAGCGTTTCTCCTCCGGGCTGGTCAACGGCGCCAAGTTCCTTGCGCGCATGTTTCCACCCGATCTGGGCAAGTGGGATGTGCTGTCGGCAGGTATTTATGAAAGCCTGCAAATGGCGGTCTTGTCCTCAGCCGCTGGCATACTTCTCAGCCTGCCCATTGGCTTAATGGCCGCCCGCAACCTGATGCCGAGCGCGCTCACTTGGCCTGCGCGCGCACTCATTTCTGCCTGTCGAGCCTTGCATCCGGTGATCGTTGCAATTCTCTTTGTCAAAGCGGTAGGGTTTGGTGCCCTGGCAGGAATTTTGTCTTTGATCGTGGCCTCCATTGGCTTTATCGGCAAACTCTTTGCCGACGCCATCGAAGAGATCTCCGCCAAGCAAGTGGAGGCTGTTCGAGCTACGGGAGCCTCTTTCATGAATGTCATTTTATTCGGCGTACTACCCCAAGTCTTGGCGCGCTTCGTGGGTTTCGCAACCTATCAGCTCGACTCCAATTTGCGCAACTCCACCATGGTGGGAATTGTCGGTGCAGGTGGTATTGGTGGCGCACTTTTCTCGGCCTTCCAACGATTCGATTACGACTTTGTATGTACGATACTCATGACCATCATTTTGCTCATTGTGGCCGGTGAAGTATTGACCAATTACGTAAAGAAAGCCTTTCGCGTATGAGTCAAGAGCGTACTGGTAACTTGCCACAGACTTGGCAGCGCCATACCGGTGCCGAGAGCTTTTGGCGCTGGTTGGTCTGGTTAGTGATCGTGGCTGCGATTGTCCAGTCTCTGCGCACCATTCAAGTGATTCCCGAGTTTATCGCCGATGCCCCTGAGCAAATGGCTGACATGCTCAAGCGCATGTGGCCAGTCGACTGGGCTCACTATCCCAAGAGCGTTCATGAAGCACTGATTGAAACTTTACACATCGCAACGCTCGGCACCCTGGCATCGGTTTTCTTGGCCTTGCCCTTTGCGCTTTGGGTCGCCAGGAACGTCACTCGCCATCCGGCCCTCAACTTGTTCGCGAGAGTGGTGCTGGTTTCAAGCCGTTCGGTGAACTCACTGGTCTGGGCTTTGCTGTTTGTCGCGGTGTTTGGCCCGGGCGCTTTGGCCGGAACCTTCGCCATTGCCCTTCGCTCAATCGGCTTTGTCGGCAAGTTAATGGGTGAAGCCCTAGAGGAAACTCCACCCGGCCCGATTGAAGCCTTGCAAGCGGCAGGCGCAAGCAAACTCTCTGAGATTCTGTACGGCTATTGGCCACAGATCAAACCTGCTTTTTGGTCGGTCCTGCTGTTACGTTGGGATATCAACGTGCGCGAATCGGCAGTCCTCGGGCTAGTCGGTGCGGGCGGCATTGGAATGGTCCTGGACACCGCCCTGAATTTGTTTCAATGGCCCAGAGTGGCCATGGTGCTCATTGCCATTTTCGTGGTGGTCATGGTGTTAGAGATCCTGGTCACGCAAATTCGCAAGCGGGTGCTTTAGCTTACGACC
Source organism: Betaproteobacteria bacterium (assembly GCA_043760705.1). Taxonomy (GTDB): domain Bacteria; phylum Pseudomonadota; class Gammaproteobacteria; order Burkholderiales; family Burkholderiaceae_E; genus JAPOKJ01. The sequence continues at coordinate 13,048 of JAYUOT010000224.1, read as the reverse complement.
CCTTTTTCACTCATCGATGCTGCGTCGCAGCATCTTGTTTTTCGACCATTCCCTCTAGAAGCGCTCTCTATACTGGGCCGGAAACTCACACCGGAGACCTTGATCGTGAACTTCGACTACCTGATTATTGGTGGCGGCTCAGCGGGCTGCGTATTAGCCCATCGTCTCAGCGAAGACCCACAAGTGAGCGTCGGCCTGATTGAAGCCGGGCCAAGTGATCGCAGCGTATTAATTCATTGCCCCGCCGGACTCGCTTTGCTGGCCAAGAACGGCAAGGCCAACTGGAGCTATCAGACCGTTCCGCAAAGCGCGCTCAATGGGCGTCGCGGCTTTCAGCCACGCGGCAAAGTGCTCGGCGGCTCGTCTTCAATCAACGCCATGATTTATATTCGAGGTCACCCGTCCGATTACGATCACTGGGCTTCCTTGGGTAATGCCGGATGGTCTTGGAGCGAAGTGCTCCCCTACTTCAAGCGCGCAGAGAACAATGAGCGAGGGGCCGACGCCTATCACGGTGTCGGGGGACCCCTCAATGTCAAAGACCTGACTACACCCAATCGTTTTGGCAAAATATTTTGGGAGGCGGCGGTTCAAGCAGGCTACAAATACAATGCCGACTTCAACGGTCCTGATCAGGAAGGCGTGGGACCTTATCAGGTCACTCACAGAAATGGCGAGCGCTTCTCCGCCGCCAAGGGATATCTCACACCCATTCTGTCGCGTCCCAATCTCACCGTGATCACCGAGGCGCTGACTCAACGTATTCTCTTTGATGGCAAGCGGGCGATAGGCGTGGAATACGTTCGGGGCGGAGAAGTAATGACCGCCAAGGCCAACCGGGAAGTCCTCTTGACGGCGGGCGCATTCGGCTCCCCACAGCTCCTCAAATTGTCGGGTGTTGGCCCTGCCGATGAACTCAAGCAACATGGCATACCAGTTGTTCTCGACTTGCCCGGCGTGGGCGAGAATTTGCAAGACCATGCCGATGCCGTTTTGGTCTACGAGTCCAAGGCCACCGATCTCCTCGGCATCTCGCTTGCGGGTGCCGTCAATATGGTCAAAGGTATTTTTGAGTGGCGCGCTCAGCGCACTGGAATGCTCACGACAAATTTCGCCGAGGCCGGCGGCTTTGTAAAGAGCTCGCCCGATCAGGCTATCCCCGATCTCCAATTTCACTTTGTGATTGGCAAGCTGGTGAACCACGGCCGCAAAACCATCCTCGGCCACGGCTTCTCTTGTCACGTCTGTGTGCTCAGGCCGAAGAGCCGGGGAAGCGTGAAGCTTGCCTCAGCTTATGCAACAGATCATCCTCTGATCGATCCAGGTTTCTTGACCCATCCAGATGACATGGACCTCCTCGTCAAAGGGGTGAAGTGCATGCGCGCCATCATGGAAGCGCCAGCACTCAGCGCCCATCGCGGGCGAGAACTTGCCATTTCAGCCAATGCCAAGAGCGACGAGGACATCAAGGCCTTTATCCGCCAAACCTCAGACACTATTTATCACCCGGTGGGAAGCTGCAAAATGGGAACAGACACCATGTCGGTGGTCGATCCAGAACTCAGAGTACATGGCCTCCAGGGCCTACGTGTGATCGATGCTTCAGTGATGCCTACCCTGATTGGCGGCAATACCAATGCGCCAACCATTATGATTGCCGAAAAAGCCGCCGATCTGATTCTTGGTTACGGCAATACCCTGGAGAAGGCCCGGCCCAAACCTGCACAGCGCTTGGAACTGGCCTAGACTCCGAGTTTTGCAGTTTGATCCTTCTTACTGTGGCAACAATGGATTGCACACAATGAGGTCACCAAATCTGCGACCGTGGCTTAAATCTTCACTAAACAATTGCGTGCAACCGCTACGAATAGCGGCTTCCACAATAAGTGCATCGAACCAGGAGAGCTTTTCGCGATGGGCTAACTCATGGGTATCAAGTACCTGCGAAGTATCTGATGCCATCACTTCAAAGCAAGCTAATGCATTGACTGCCAAACAAGTGTCTAGTTGCTGCGCGCCGCTACGGCATCAAGCATATCGAAGTGCCTCAAAGCGGCGGCGTTTAGCGTCTACGCAGCGGGTTAGATAGTCACGCACTAACGCGTTTACAGAGGTGTGGTCACGCACGGCGGCTTCGCGGGCTTGTTGCAGCAAAGAGTCTTCTAAGCTTAAGGTTAAGTTGGCCATACGACCAGCTCAGGGGAGCCGGGCGCGAGCGTTGCGCCCGGCCCAGGTCTTGTCCCTCGCTTTGTTCCTTCACCGATTCTTTCGCCGACTTGCGCACCGCAGCGAAAGAGTGGGGGCTGGGATCAACGGACTGTAGTCCCCTGTCATTGAGCTTCGCCTGTACCTCTGCTAGCTTCATGATGCGGGCCACTTCCGTGGAAAGTTTGGCGACGACCTCTTTCGGCGCATTGGCGGGGAGAAACATCGCGAACCATCCACTCGCCTCGAAGTCTTTCAGCCCAGCCTCGGCAAAGGTAGGCACATTCGGCAAACCCGGGAACCTTTTGGTGCCGCAAATTGCCAGGAACTTCATGCGGCCAGAGCTCAGGTGTGCACGGGCCGAGGCGAGATCCAGGAACCCCGCCGTGACTTGTCCTCCGCCCATAAAGACCTAGCGGGCTCACGCCAGCAGGTCACTGAGGGCATTGCCGAACTCCTCGACTATGCCAAGGCACAAAGCATGCCCTTGGCGATCGAGCCCCTGCACTCCATGTTTGCGGCTGATCGCGCCTGTGTCAACACTCTGGATCAGGCGCTCGATATCTGCGACACTCTTGATGCCCAGCGCACTGGTGCTCTTGGGGTAGCGATTGATGTCTATCATGTGTGGTGGGACCCCAAACTTCAAGCCCAAATTGCGCGCGCAGGCTCAAGAATTCAGGCCTTCCACGTTTGCGACTGGCTCACGCCCACCACCGATCTGCTCAATGATCGCGGCATGATGATGGGTGACGGTGTGATCAATATTCCGCAAATTCGGGGCTGGGTGGAGGCGCAAGGGTTTCAGGGTGATAGCGAGGTCGAGATCTTCTCGATCAACCATTGGTGGCAAAAGGACTATGGCACGGTGTTGGATACCTGCATCGCCCGACACCAATCCGCCGTTTGAGTCCCCGCCTACCGCTCAGGTCCGCCTAAAAATCTCTCGTCCGGGTGATTCCCTCACTTTTTGTCACGAGAGCTTCTCTCGAAGAAAAGCTCTAGAGTGACAAAACCTCCCCTTCGCCGAGCTGCACCGTTTTACACTCTAAGTCCGCGCGTTTTACGCCCACCCAATTCAACCCCATTACAACCTTCAGGGCAAGCCATGACCACACGTCACGTCGCAAGAACCACCAGCCACAGCCTACAAGTCGCCAGCGACTTGTACCAGTTTGTAAACTCGGAAGTGCTCCCGGGCACCGGCATCGATAGCGCCAAATTCTGGGCTGGCTTCGACGCCCTGGTCAAAGATCTGGCCCCCAAGAATGCCGCGCTGCTCGCCGAACGTGATCGCCTGCAACTCGAATTAGACGCATGGCACAAGGCTCACCCTGGCCCCATCGCCGATATGCCCGCTTACCGCGCTTTTCTCACCAAGATCGGCTACCTGGTTCCAGAACCGATGGACTTCACGGCTACCACGACTCATGTCGACGCAGAGCTGGCTTTGCAGGCGGGGCCTCAGTTGGTGGTCCCCATTCTTAATGCCCGTTATGCATTGAATGCCGCCAATGCCCGTTGGGGCTCGCTGTACGACGCGCTGTATGGCACCGATGCCATCTCCGAGGCGGGTGGCGCGGATCGCGCGGGCGGCTACAACCCGCTACGGGGCGCCAAGGTGATTGAATTTGCCCGCAATGTTTTGGACCAAAGCGCAAGTTTGGGCGGCGCCTCTCATAAAGACGCCACCGCCTACAAAGTCGTCGGCGGCAAATTAACCGTGACGCTCAAGAACGGCACGACCGCCTATCTGAACGACCCCAGCCAATTCCAGGGCTATCAAGGCACGGCCGATGCACCTTCTTCGATCCTGCTTCGCCACAACGGCATTCATCTCGACATTCAAATCAACCGCAGCACGGCGATTGGTCAAAGCGACGCCGCAGGGGTCTCCGATATCGTGATGGAAGCTGCTCTCTCGACCATTCTGGATCTGGAAGACTCCGTCGCGGTCGTGGACTCTGAGGATAAAGTGCTGGCCTATCGCAACTGGCTTGGCATCTTGAAAGGCACGCTCACCGAACAAGTGAGCAAGGGCGGCAAAACCTTTACGCGCGGCCTCAACCCGGATCGCAAATACACCAAGGCCATGGGCTCCGGCGAATTCGTGCTGCATGGTCGCTCTTTGTTATTCATCCGTAATGTCGGCCACTTGATGAGTAACCCGGCCATTCTCTACGGCAATAATCAAGAAATTCCCGAAGGTATTTTGGATGCGGTGATCAGTACCGCCGCCGCCGTGCATGATATCAAGCGTACCGGTACACCGGGCATCAACAACTCGCGCACCGGCTCCGTCTATATCGTGAAGCCCAAGATGCACGGCCCAGCCGAAGTCGCGTTTGCCAGCGAATTGTTTGCCCGTGTCGAGTCCTTGCTTGGTTTGCCCGAGAACACTGTGAAACTTGGCATCATGGATGAAGAGCGACGCACCAGCGTCAATTTGAAAGCCTGCATCGCCGCCGCGAAATCGCGTGTCGCCTTCATCAATACCGGCTTCCTGGATCGCACGGGCGATGAAATGCATACCGCCATGTATGCCGGAGCCATGATTCGCAAAGCCGAGATGAAGTCCTCCGCATGGATTGCCGCTTACGAGAAGAGCAATGTCCTGGTGGGTTTGAACTGTGGTTTAAGGGGGCGCGCTCAAATCGGCAAGGGCATGTGGGCCATGCCAGACCTCATGGCCGCGATGTTGGAACAAAAAATCGCTCACCCTAAAGCCGGCGCCAATACCGCCTGGGTACCCTCGCCCACGGCCGCTACCTTGCATGCACTTCACTATCACGCGGTGAACGTCAGTGCAGTTCAGCTCGCGCTCGAGGCCACCAAGTACAGCGATGAGCGCGAGACCCTGCTTAACAACCTCTTGCAAATCCCTGTCGCCAAAGATCGCAACTGGACCGACGCCGAAAAGCAGCAAGAAATCGACAATAACGCGCAAGGCATTCTGGGCTATGTCGTGCGCTGGATCGACCAAGGCGTGGGCTGCTCCAAGGTGCCCGACATTCATAACGTCGGCCTCATGGAAGATCGCGCGACCCTGCGCATCTCGAGCCAGCATATCGCCAACTGGCTGCTGCACGGCGTCGTCACCGAGGCTCAGGTACGTGCAACCTTCGAGCGCATGGCCAAGGTGGTCGACGGACAAAATGCCGGCGACCCCCACTACAAAAACATGGCCGACAATTTCGCAACTTCCTCCGCCTACAAGGCAGCCTGCGATCTTGTCTTCAAGGGCTTGGAGCAACCCAGTGGCTACACCGAGCCTTTATTGCATGCTTGGCGCTTACAAGTTAAGGCCGCTTAGTATTCACGCAAGCACTTGAGTGGGATCGAACGGGCCCCCATCCAGTGGATCGGACTCGACGTGGGTCATGCCCAAGAAGGTGTTGATGCGGCCATCGTCGAATGCATCGCCTACCTGAAATCAAACGGCAAAGCCGAGACAATGCTTGAGATCAGCCGCTTCTTTCGAGTGGACGGCGCGTGGAAATATATTGACGGGGATATGGGATAAAGAACAGGCGACCAGATTTGAACAATGCTGTCAAGCAAACCTATTCAATCGGATAATCTAGTTGTAGTATGGAGCGCCCAAAGTCGATCACTCACCATCTACAGGAGATTCTCATGTTCAATCGGTTTTCTTTGACACTCGGCACGATCACAGGCGCAGCCTTGCTTGCCGCCTGCACTACGCTCGCTTCAGCCGCTAACGCAAGCTGCAAAGTGTGGCGTGCCTACCTAAGTGTTCCAGGCAAATTCCCAAGCGCAGCAACAGCCACTGCACCAGCATCACCGGGAGTGCCTTCCGTCAATGCACGTGATCGCATTGGGGCTGGCCGATGCGCCAAGGGTACGCTGATTGCCAGGGACGTCGTCCACTTGCACAACGGCAACAACATGAATAAGGACAGCGCGCTAGATGAGCGCGGAGCCGTGGTGAAAGGTCGTGGTGACAATCCGAATGAACACGACATTTTGACCGGTTCGCGTGCCGACGGCACAGCCTTGGCTCCGCAAACCGACACCACCTGCAAAGCTTGGTCCAGTAGCACCGATGGCTCGGCCATTGTCGGTCATCACGACCTTACAGGCCCAGTGTCAGAAGCTTGGGCCAAGAGCTGGAACTTTTCGCATCAATCGGCGGGATGCAGTCAGGAAGCGTTAGTGCGCACCGGCGGATCAGGTCGGTTCTACTGCTTCGCATCGAACTGACCAGTCAGGTACAGAGAGCTAGATTGCTTGCCCTTGAGGTCCGCCAAAGTTTTAAAGTCGGAACTGGCTTGTGTATTAAAGACGGACGGAAACTGGGTGCTTTCAACCCGCTGAACAATGGTGGTGATCTTAAAAACACCCTGCGCAAGTGCGGCGTTCTTCAAAGCAAGTGACGGCGCCAGCGAGCTTGCGACGTTTAGTAGACCACGACGTGTTCCTGCGTGGTGAAAAATTGAGAAAACGCTTCATTTAGAAATCCGAAATGCAATGAATTTGAATTGCATTATTTCGTGACTATCATGCACAAGAAAATCAATGCATGATGCACGGTGATCGCCGACGCAAATGTTCGCAAACGAAATCAATGTTAACCCGTTGACGAATAATATTTTGAGCGAGTATCTTTATGTAAGTCCAGTGAGACTGTCACCGACCGTGTGATATTGTCGTGCGAGTTATCAATAATAAATGAGGCCCTGCTATGTTCCATGCCTATCATAATGACCGGTTAAAGCATTTCTATACCTCGATTCGATTCTGGGGTAGCGCGTCGCCGAGCACTGTTTCATGGGTTCACTCAGACCCTCCAGTTTCGTTCAGTTTTGTGTCCTTCGACCTAGTTTCCTTTCCCTCTGTGGCTTTCGCCTCTATTCATTTCACCTCTGCACCTGCTGTTTTCCCTCCTGCGTTTCGCTACCCCCATCCGCCCCATCCTCCCCCTCCCCATCGGCTGATCCATTAGCCTCGCTCGCGGCTCTTTGTTGCCCCGTCCTTATTCGAATTAAAGCGCTTCACCTCGCGCGATTGCCTGGAATACGGCCGCAAGTTCATGCAAGCACTTTTCTCAAACCACCCCTACTAAACTTAGGACTCTTCATGGTTCCCATTAATCCCAATACGGGTAAAATGCCGCGCTGGAAAATGGCGCTTGATGTCGAACGCTGTATTGGCTGTCACGCCTGTTCAGTGGCCTGCAAGGTGGAAAATTCGGTGCCCTTGGGCCGCTATCGCACTAAGGTGTACTACTGGGACACTGGTAAGTACCCGAGCACCAAACGGTACTTTTTGCCGACGCTCTGTATGCAATGCGAGGATACGCCTTGTCTTAAGGCCTGCCCAACCCAATCCATTAATCGTCTGGCCGACGGAATCGTTCGCGTCGATCCGGATCTTTGCGATCACCTGGGTCACTGTGAAAAGGCCTGTCCTTATGGGGCGATTGGCTGCGACGACAACGACGTCGCCGACAAGTGCGATTTTTGCTCTCACCGACTGGACGCCAATATGGAGCCCGCCTGTGTAGAAACCTGTCCTGCGGATGTATTTCATTTCGGGGATGAGAACGATCCCAAGTCGCCCTATTCCATGTTTATGGCCAAACACGGCAGCGAAACCAAAGTACTCAAACCAGAAGAGAAAACCAAACCGTCGGTGAGCTACCGCGGGCACCAAACTGCCATGGAAGCCAAAATCCCAAAGGGCAAGGTGCACGACCCCTATAGCTATGAGATAGAAACCTGGGCAACCCTCGAATCTGTTTTCCCCAAGCGCAAGCGGGTACTTTGGGCGAGCGTGGATCCCGCCAATAATGTGACTCAGTACAACAAACTGGACGAAGCCTAAGATGAGCAGCACAGATCGGCGAGAATTTCTCAAGACAGGTTTTGCAGCGCTCTCCACCTTGGCGGTGGGCGAGACCATTCTATTGATGCCTAGCGAAGCTCAAGCATTTTTCTGGAAACGAAAGCCCGAACTCATCGGGCAACGCAAGGCGGTTCGTCGCGCAAACGGCAAAGGTCGCAAAACCAATGATTACAGCAAAGCAACCATCGTTAAAGGCGTGTGCTTGAACTGCTCAACCGTGTGTGGAATTCAAGGGTATGTGATCGACGGTCAATTGGTAAAAGTCGGAGGTAATCCGCTCGATCCGAACAATGGTAAATCGCTGTGCGCTAAGGGTCAGTCAGGCCCGACCATTAACAACTACCCAGAACGCTTGCTCTTTCCCCTAAAGCGCGTTGGGGCGCGGGGCGAAGGTCAATGGAAACGTATTACCTGGGACGAAGCTCACGGGGAAATTGCCCAGCGCATTCGGGTAGCGATAGACCAAGGCAAGCCCGAGGAAGTGGCGATTCATATTGGGCGCTCCCGTCTTGGCGAGGAGATGGGGCGCTTCCTTGAGGCCATTGGATCGCCCTCTCTATTTAATCATCGGGCGTTGTGCTCTTCGAACAAGCGCGCCGCAAATTATGTATCGCTGGGTGAGACCGACTGGGAGAGCGGTGACTTTGTCCGCAGCAAGTACATTATCGACTTTGGCGCCAATGTGTATGAGGCTCATCAGGGGGCGATTCACGTCGCCAAGCGAATCATTAAAGCGCGCTTCGATAACGGTGCAAAGTTTGTGTATTTCGACGTGCGTATGTCCAATACCGCAGGCCGTGCGGACGAATGGGTTGCACCGAATCCCGGCTCGGATGGCGCCATTGCCTTGGCCATGGGACAAGCCATTATCGCTGCCGACTTACATGACAAGAAGTGGCTAGATACTTGGAGCAATGTAAAAGCCGCCGAGCTTGCTCAGTGGATCGCACGGTATACGCCTGAATGGGCTGAAAGCGTGTCTGGCGTGCCTGCTCAGGACATTCGCCGCATCGCCTTAGAGTTTGCCAAGGCCGCGCCCGCAGCGATCGCTTTTTCCAACCGTGGAGCGGGTGCGCATTACAACGGATTTAACAATGATCGCGCAGTTGTGTTGCTCAATGCCATCGTGGGTTCCATCGGCAAGCCGGGTGGTTACTGCTACACCGTTGAGCCGACACGTGTCCCGCTTCGTGTGTTCCCGCAACCCATGCCAAGACCTCCCGCGGTGCGGGCCAAGAGTGCCATAGAGAATCCACCTGAATGGCCTCTTGCCAACAAATGGCAAAGGATGAAGGTGGGGCAAATTGTCTTCAAGTACATTAAGGAAGGGCGCGGGAAAATTCAGGTGTATTTAAGTTATACCTTAGCCGCCCCCCAGACCTGGCCTGAAGGGCGCAGCTTGGCCGTCGAGGTTCTGAAGGACGAAAAGCTGATTCCTTTCCACGCTTGCTCCGATGTTGTCTACAGCGAACAGGCGCATTTCGCTGACATGATCTTGCCGGATGCGAGCTACATGGAGCGCTGGGGCTTCGATACGCGCAACAACATGGAGTTGCGCGACTATGTCACCTTGCGCCAACCCTTGGTTCAACCGCCAGGGGAGTGCAAGAGTTTTGTAGACTCCCTCATTGCCATTGGCAAGAGAATTAGCCCGGAGACTGCTAAATACTTTCAGTTCGAAGACCATGCCGACTGGATCAGACAGCGTTGCACCGGACTCACAAAAACACTCGGCGAGGATGGCTTTGAGTATATGAAACGCACGGGCGTTTGGCAGGATATGAGTAAGCCACAGTACTTCGATTTGTACGCTTGGGAGTTGACTCCGGCCGAACTACAAAATACGCGCGTCGATCCAGTCACTCAATTGATCCATAAAGCTGATACGCTTGGCAAAGAGACCGTCGTTGGCATCTTTGCCGACGGCAAGGCCCGCCGAGGTTTCATCACGCCCACTCGCAAATTCTCGGTGTATCACGCGGATATCGAAGACGCGGCGAAGCAAACTGGCTTTACCGAAGACGGTCAAAAAGGGATGCCGGACTATTTCCCTATTCCCACTTTCGAGACAATGGGTCCTGATCACCTTCATCTCGTGACCTTCAAGTGGAATGTTCACACTCAGGGGCGAACTCAGAGCCAAAAATACCTCACCGAGATCGTGCATCACAACCCGATGTGGATCAATACGGCCACCGCACAAAGGTACGGGATCAAAACCGGTGACAAAGTGGAAATCACCACCTACCGACCCTCCGGGCACGCAATGAAAGGCGGGGGGCAAGTCGTGGGCAAAGCGCTGATCACCGCTTGGGTGACTGAAGGCATTCACCCGAGAGTTCTCGCAGTATCAAACACCCTAGGTAACACCTGGCACGGACGCGCCTCGTCCGGAAGAAAGGGCCAAAAGCAAGACCTACCTGCCTGGGATTCCAGTCTCATTGAAGAGGATATGGATCTGACTGAAGATCTATGGTGGGATAAGTCGAACGGTGGCACTGGTGCGGGTTACAACATTAACGCCATTCTCCCGGTTCAACCTGCGCCCCTGGTCGGGATGCAAGGCTGGTTCGACACCGTCTGCACTTTGCGAAAGGTCTAGGGAAGCGCGGATTTAATCGCGTGGATGCTTGGCCCTTGAATTGGGATGGGCTACAAGGCGGATTTTGCAGCCAATAGCACTTGCTATTGGCTAAAAATTCAACGAAGTAGACCGCCCGATTCAAGGAGCCAGGCGCCGCGCGAGTAAATCCGCGCTTCCCTAATGTTCTGCGTGACGTCGCGAACAAGTTCGACACCTTTCTAGCTGCGTTTGCTTTTCGCCACAACGTAACCAATAAATGCGGGGGTCAAACCCATTTCGATCAAGGCATGCGGATGTTGAGTATGCGTCATGGCACAATCAAAGCCCGCCGGTCACGCTTTGACGTGCAGCAACCGAGCGGCATCAAAAGCAATGAGAGGAGTTCGGCTGTGAGCAATGATCAAAGACTGTCTCGCGCAGGTAATAATACCCATGGCGCATTTGTTTTGAGACTATTTCAGTCGATACGATTGCCAGCTCATCCGACGGCCCTTTCCTCGGCCCTTTCCTCGACCCTTTCCTCCATCCTTGCATCGACCCTCCTATCCCTGTTGTTGGTGCTATTGATAGGCACTTCAGCGTCACCAGTATCGGCGCACGGCGCGCCTGAGTATCCCATCAGTCGGCAGTACAACTGTTATTTGAACCCCAAGTTACCGGCCTGCGCGGCGGCGATTAGCTTTGGGGGGGAGCAAGCGCTTTACGACTGGAATGGCGTGCTTCAGTCCAACGCGAATGGCAATCACCAAACGGTAGTGCCGGACGGAAAGCTTTGCGCCGGTGGTGCTACTTTGTTCCGAGCCTTTGATCTGGCGCGTGATGATTGGTTCCCCACGCCCTGGGTGCCGGGGCCGGATGGACTTTATGAGTTTCGCTACAACGCGACTGCGCCGCACCGCAGCCAGTACTGGCGGTTCTATCTGACGCGCCAAGGCTGGACCCCAGGAGCCACCCTGCGATGGTCGGATTTGGATTACGTCGCCGAGCTGGGCAGCGCACAGATCACCACCACGGCCAACAATCGCTACATCATGCAACTGAGCTTGCCGCCGCGTACCGGGCGCCACGTACTATTCGCAATCTGGCAGCGTTCGGACTTGGGCGAGGCTTTTTACAGTTGTTCTGACGTGACATTGGGCAGTAGTGGTGCGGTGGCCAACACTTTGCAGCAGATTGGCCAGATCGAGGCCAGGGAAGACCTGCCGGTTGGATCGACTTTGAAATTACGGGTCTTTGATCGCAATGGGGCTGATCTTGAAAATCACACCCTGGTCACGACCGCCACGAACCGGCTGGCAACGCAATGGCTGACCGAGCTTGCCTTGGTGACAAACCGTGCATCAACGACGATTCGGGTGGGCGAGTTGCAAGGCGGCCAAGTGGTGGTGCCGGTGAGCCGTACCCAGCTCCAAGTCTACGCCTCAAGCACTAACGCAGCGCTGCGATTTGCGGTCGATAAAACTCTGCCTAGCACCATAGCAGGGTCAACCACAGCGCCTGCCTGGGTCGAAGGACAGAACTACGCCGTAGGTCAGTTGGTGAGTCACAACGGCCGGGTTTATCGTTGTGTTTTAGCCCACACCGCCTGGCTTGGCGCGGGTTGGCGACCCGATGTTTCATGGACGCAAAACGTTTTGTGGGCCTCAGTATTACCGCCAAACACTGCCACCCTGGCCCAACCAATTCCCTGGATCGACGGGCTGGCCTACGCGCCGGGACAAGTGGTGATCTACAACGGTCGACTCTATCGCTGCACGGTTGCGCATACGGCGTGGCTTAATGCGGGTTGGCGGCCTGATGTTGCCTGGGTGCTTGCTGCGTTTTGGGTCGCTTTGTAGGGCTAGAAAAAACCTTGGGAGACTCCTTTACTTGCAACGCAGCAGCATGCCTTTACTCTTGCGAGCTATTCAAACGATTAAAAATGTGTTCGAGTTGTGCTGGAGAAATTACCTCAACCGTATGGCTTTGATGCAATGCGCCAGAAGCGGTGCAGCGTTTGCGCAGGTACGTTTGCGCCGAACTCGCGAAGATCGCGATTTAGAAAAGTTGAAATGAAATTCAAACGCCCATCAAAAGACAAGGCATCATTGGGTGCGAGGTAGCTCAGAGGAAAGCCTCCTCTGAGAAAATGCGTCTGCATCAGTGACTCGGAGTCCTCCTTCTCGCCCTGTAACTCTCTCCGCTTCAAGCCGGAAAAACATAACCGTTCGTAAAAATTAAATCAATGCATGAGGCGCGCTGAGCGAGACGGTCTTGCAAGACCGTCGAACCTTTTGTTCTGCGCGAGCGCGCCCCTCCTTCTGACCCGTTGCATTATGGGCACCTTCTAAGGGCCGAATGCCATGGTGTGCCTTTCTCAAATTCATCGCAGAATTCAGCTTAAACCAACAC
>JAYUOT010000223.1:0-2941 GCA_043760705.1 Betaproteobacteria bacterium | reverse complement strand
ACGTAAGGAACGAGGTACGCGTAATCACGTATCCGTACTACAAGCACCTTCTGATGCCCGTACTTTGCCCGGTTCGGGTGGTCCAATACCCTGACCAGACCGCCCTGCGAGATGGCGGAAAGAACTTCCTCGAATGAGACGCCACGCTCCGCTTTAAGCGAAAGGCTTTTCTCGGCGCTCCATCTCATAGGCTTCACGCTCAGGATTTTACCACTGTGTGCCTTATGTACTCAAGGCGTATAACGTCTGAAATCAGTGGCGGACCGGCACAACGTATCCGTTGGCACGGTGCTCACGGCCCGTCCGCTCTGGATTGTTGGGTTGGACGAAGCCGCTACGCGGAGGAAATCAATTTGACAGATTGACATGAGATTATGACCTCGCCCCCTCAACCGAGGGGATTTTTCACGACATAAGACGAGGTTACTCCAAGATGAAAGCGCCTGCCAACACACGTTTCGAACAGAACTATCAATCGCATCTGAAACACCTGAAGCTCAAGGGCTTGCAACCGAAGACCATCGAAGCCTATTCCCGTGCCATCCGTCGGGTCGGAGATCGATTTGATAAACAAATCGACAACCTGAGCGAAGCACAACTGACCGACTACTTCAGTGAGCTGGTGGCCTCGCACTCCTGGAGTACGGTCAAACTCGATCTGTATGGCTTGAAGTTCTACTACGCGCATGTCTTGCATCAGCCGTGGGTGGCTCCGGGGCTGATCAAACCGCCCAAGAGCCAGCGCCTGCCCGACATCGTCACAGTAGCGGAGGTGCAGCGGATATTTGCCACCACCCACGTGCTCAGCTACCGGGTGTTCTTCTTCACCCTCTACAGCCTCGGGCTGCGCCTGGGCGAAGGCCTGCGGCTGCAGGTGGGCGACATCGATGCGGTACGTGGGCGTGTACATGTGCGCGACGCCAAGGGCAACAAAGACCGTCTGGTTCCCCTGCCGCAGGCCACCCATCAACTGTTGCGCCGATTCTGGCGGGTGCATCGCAATCCGGTGTTGTTGTTCCCCAATCGCCATGGCGGCTTGAAAGGTGCTGCGGCCGCCACCACGCCGCTGGATCGCGGTGGTGTGCAAAAGACCCTGCAGCGGGTTAGCCGTGCCTGCGGCCTAAAAAAAAGATCTCGCCACACAGCCTGCGCCATAGCTATGCCACTCACCTGATCGAAGCGGGTATCGACCTGATCGAGGTGCAGAAATTCCTCGGCCACCACTCCATACTCACCACCGTCCGCTATACCCACCTGACGGATCAGACCAAACATCACGCGCTCGAACGGATCAACGGCTTGATGGATGGTTTCAGCGTCGTCTGGGGACAGGTCAAATGATCCGCCTGGCTTCGCTCATCGAAACCTTCGCGGCGGACTTTCTGGCGCAATACCGCAACCGACTCACCTCTGCGCACTACCGGGCACTGACCGCCATAAAGCAGTGCCGCACAGACGCCAGCCGCAAGATGCAGGTCCAATGCACGGAATGTGACCATCAGAAACTGGTGCCGCACTCCTGCGGTCATCGCCACTGCCCACACTGCCAGCATCACGAGAGCCAGCAGTGGCTGGAGCGTCAACTGAAGAAGCGGGTGCCGGCTGAGTATTTCCTGCTGACGTTCACGCTGCCCGCCGAATTCAGGGCGCTCGCCTGGGCGCACCAGAGCGTCGTCTATGCGGCGCTGATGCAGTGTTGTTGGGAGACAGTGCGTACCTTCAGCCACAACGACAAGCAGCTTCAGGGGACACCTGGCGCCATCGCGGTATTGCACACCAACACGCGCCAACTTGATTATCACCCCCATGTCCACCTGGTCATGCCGGCGGCAGCACTCGACGGCAAGCACCGGCAATGGCGAACCAAAGACCGTGCCGGGGGCAAGGGCGTCTATCTGTTTAACCACAAAGCATTGGCCAAGGTCTTTCGGGCGAAGATGCTGGCGGGGATCGAGGCCGCCGGATTGATCCTGCCGCACCGCCACCCCAAGCAGTGGGTGGTGGATTGCAAATCCGTCGGCAGCGGCGAGAAGGCACTCGTCTACCTCGGGCGCTACCTTTATCGCGGTGTCATCGCCGAGAAGGATATCGTCGCTTGCGCTAATGGTCAGGTGAGTTTCCGCTATCGGAACGCCAAGACCGGGAAGATGGAACGGAGGACCGTGTCCGGTGCGCATTTCCTGTGGCTGGTGCTGCAGCATGTGCTGCCCAAAGGGTTCCGCCGTGCGCGCAACTTTGGCTTTCTGCATCCCAACTGTAAACGCCTGATCGCTTTGCTGCACCTGTTGCTGAAGTTCGATCCTGGTCAGGCTGTGCCCTGGTTCAAGAAACGCGCGCCGATCCTATGCGCCTGCTGCGGGGCGGTGATGGTGATCGTGAAAACGCAGCTTACGTCGGTAATGCATGGGGCAGTGCCGGCTACTATTGTCACCACCGGGGCAGCGACCGTGTAAACACAACGGCCCTCGGCGCGTATCGGGAGTTCAGTGCCCACAAGCTGAGGCATCGGCTCGCATTGAATCCGTCTCAATAGACCCATAACCGCCTCACTCGGGCTCCGGCCGCCGCCGCGGCTCGCATAAAACGGGGAATCGAACTCCCGTCTTCCCGGTAGAACTTCAAATCGGGGCCGTTTCCAAATATATATTTTCTAGGCAGTGCGGCCCGCACTCCGGGACCGGGCTCGTCCAACAAACGGTTCAGATCGCGGCTGCGCTTCGCTTGCGCGATCTAACCTTAGTCGTTAGCCCTCATGTATGTTTGACTTGCCAAGGTTGCAGACAGAACAAAGGGTTTGTAGATTTTCTAGCACGGTCCCACCGCCCTTACTCCAGGGGACTATGTGATCTACGTGCAGCTCGACGCCCGGTGACAACGCGGGACTGGCGCCGCACGCGCAACGTTCAATGTCAATGTCGAACGACTAAGGTTAGATCGCGCA
>JAYUOT010000222.1:0-2943 GCA_043760705.1 Betaproteobacteria bacterium | reverse complement strand
AACAAACTCGCCGCTTTTTAGCGGGTGAGCTGACTGAAGAGCAGTTTCGCCCCTTGCGCCTGCAAAACGGCCTTTATATCCAACGCCAGGCGCCGATGCTGCGTGTCGCGATCCCCTACGGCCTGTTAGCCGCCTATCAATTGCGTAAACTCGCCGAGATTTCACGCAAATACGACCGCTCTTACGGTCATTTCTCAACCCGCCAGAACATTCAGTTCAATTGGCCCAAGCTGGAAGATGTACCGAGCATTCTGGCCGATCTTGCCACCGTGCAAATGCATGCCATTCAAACCAGTGGCAATTGCATTCGCAACATTACGGTCGACCATTTCGCCGGTCTTGCGCCTGACGAACTCGTCAACCCTCTGGCCTGGGCGGAGATTCTGCGGCAATGGTCCACCTTCCATCCTGAGTTTGCCTTTTTGCCGCGTAAGTTCAAGATCGCGATCAGTGGCGCGAAGCTGGACCGTGCCGCGATTCAATTGCATGACATTGGCCTGCAAGCCACGCGCGCCCCGGATGGTGCGATTGGCTTCCAGGTATTCGTCGGCGGTGGCATGGGCCGCACACCGGTGATCGGCCAGGAGATTGAGCCTTTCGTGGAAGAAGGCGATCTGGTCAATTATTTAGAAGCCATCATGCGCGTCTACAACTTGTTTGGTCGTCGTGACAACAAGTACAAAGCTCGCATCAAGATTCTCGTGAAGGAATTAGGCCTCACCGAGTTTCGCGCCTTGGTTGATGAAGAGTTCGAACGCATGCAGCGCACGCATGCGCCAATGCCTGCCGCCGAAATTCGTCGTATCGAAGCGCGCTTTATCAAGCCCGAGCACAAAACACTGAGTGACTTGGACCTCAACGCGCTGGAAGCGCCACGCGGCTTCCCCGGTTGGACCAAGCGCAATGTGCATGGCCATCAGGTGCCTGGTTACTCGGCCGTGTCGGTCTCCCTGAAGCGCAACGGCATCGCCCCTGGCGACGCTTCCGACGTTGAAATGGAAGCCATCGCCGATATCTCCGAGCGTTATAGCTCGGGCCTGCTGCGCGTCACCCATGAGCAAAACCTCTTGCTCCCGGACGTTGCGCAGCACCTGCTACCTGCCTTGTATGCCGAACTCAAGTCCCTGGGTATGGCCGAGCCCAACATCGGCATGATCACCAATATCATTGCCTGCCCGGGCGGCGACTTTTGCTCTCTAGCCAATGCGGTATCGCTGCCGGTTGCTCAAGCGCTTTATGAGCGTTTCGACGCACTCGATTATCAACACGAAATCGGTGAGCTGGACCTGAACATCTCGGGTTGCATCAATTCCTGCGGTCATCACCATGTCGGCCACATCGGTATTTTGGGTGTCGACAAAGCGGGTGAGGCCTTCTACCAAGTCACCATTGGCGGCAATCAAGGCTCGCCTGCCTTGGTGGGCAAAATCATCGGCCCTTCTTTTAAGCAGGAAGATGTTCCCGACGTGGTCGAACAATTGATCAAGACTTACCTGTCGATCCGCGACTCCGAGCACGAGCGCTTCGTCGATGTCGTGCGGCGCACCGGAATCACCCCATTCAAGGAGGCTGTGTATGCCAACGTTAATTAATCGTCAAGGCCAGATCAGCGCGTCGAACCCATGGGTTCGTTTTACGGGCGATGCGGGTGCGGTCGCTGGCGCCAAACACCTCCTCTTACCCCTTGAAGTCCTCAAGGAAAACGCCGACTTGTGGCTGGATCAGGCCAAAACCAGCGGTGCGCGCCTCGGTGTTGTGCTGAGCGCAGCCGACGACATCAACGCCCTCATACCGTTCCTCGACAAGCTTGACCTGATTGCCATCGACTTCGCACAATTCGTGGACGGTCGGGGTTTTTCGCAAGCGCGCTTGGTTCGCGGCCGCCTGGGCTGGACCCAAGAACTGCGTGCCATTGGCGATCTGTTGCGCGATCAATTGTTCTTCCTGGCTCGTTGCGGCTTCGATAGTTTTGAGCTGGCCGAGGACCAACAACCGGCCACAGCAGCGCAAGAGTTCAAAACATTTAGTGAGACCTACCAGGCGGCGCAGGATCGCGAAGCCTTGTTTGCCCGGCGCGTGGCTGAGGCTGCATAAACGGGGTTGCCGGGCGACGCCACTTCTTGACTCGCCCGCGCAACAAAAGAGCCGCATCCAAACTTGCGGCTCTTTTTTTATTTCTATATTTCTATATTTCGACTATTATGGAAATATGGAAACCTCACAAGCCATTTCCGCCCTTGCGGCACTCGCACAAGAATCGCGTCTCGCCGTTTTCCGGGCACTCATTCAATCCAGCCCGGCGGGCCTCGCTGCGGGCAAAATCAGTGACTTAACCGGCATTCCGCCCTCCTCCCTCTCCTTCCATCTCAAAGAACTCACGCACGCCGCGATGGTCAGTGTGCGCCACGAGGGACGGTTTGCCATTTATTCCGCGAATTTCGCGACCATGACATCTCTACTTCAATTTCTCACCGAAAACTGCTGCGGAGGGGCTACTTGCGCACCGCTTGCGCTGACAACACCTCGAAAGAAAGCACGATGAACCTCCATCCCCAATCTCTAAAGAACGCTCTCAAAAGTCTTACACAGACGAGTCTCTATCTGCTCTTTCTAGTGAGCAGCCTCGCAGCATTCGCTTTTGCCCTTCATTTCAAAAGCAACTTGGAGCTTGTTCTGCTCGCCGTGAGCGTTGTGCAACTCGCACTCATCCTCGCGCTGGAAAGGTGGATGCCCTTTCAAAAAACCTGGCAAACCTCTCAGGGCGATGTGTTAACGGATTCATCCAGTGCAATCATTCTCATCGGCCTGATCGACCCTGCACTGAAAGCAACGCTTCCACTGTTAGCGATCTATTGGCTGAGCGCTCTCCCCGCTTCGGATTCAGCACTTTTTGCTAATTTATTCTTGAATGATTGGGGCCTTTTTAGCTTTTGGTTCGCTGTG
>JAYUOT010000221.1:0-5896 GCA_043760705.1 Betaproteobacteria bacterium | reverse complement strand
CTCAGCTTGCGGCGCAAAGTTCAGCGCACAATCCGCCCCTTCCCGCTGATCAATTCAGTGCACCAAGTCGCTGGACAGCGACACCGTCGAACCCCGTTGAAACCGCTCCTAAGACTCCGAGCGCGAAGGTTTCCTACGAGGTTCCAGGGATTAAAGAGGAAGTTGAACATAATGCCCAAGAGATTCGAATTCTTGTGGTCGATGACAGCCCCACGGTGCGAAGCCAATTGGCTTTTGCGGTGCAAAAGCTTGGGATGGCCTGTGACCCTGTGGGAAGCGCTATCGAGGGCTTGAAACTCTGCGAACACAGACATTACGATTTGGCGCTGGTCGATGTTGTGATGCCTGAAATGGACGGTTACAAACTGACCAAGGAAATTCGCAAACATTTCAAAAAAACCCCCGTCATTATCTTGACGAGCAAATCCTCGCCATTTGATTTGGCGCGCGGTGCCTTGGCTGGATGCGACACCTTTTTGGTCAAACCCGTCACCATGCAAAAGCTCAAGGATGCGATGTACAAGAGCCTTAGAAAGTCTCTGACGATTGACGATGTGGAGTCCGTCTTGCGTGCGCAAATCGCTCGCAACGCGCAAGCCCAGGCTCACAACCAAGCGCTACAAAATGCCGGGACTTCCCAGCCCGAATTGCAACCCAATACCAATATTCGCTCCTTACCCAAGCGTGATCTCGTTAAGACCGCCTAATTTTTGAAAGAGAAATCCATCATGAACCAGATTTTAGTTGTTGACGATTCCGCGACCGAGCGCGAGAACCTTTCGAATATTCTTCGCGATGCTGGTTTCTTGGTTTCAACCGCTAACAACGGTGCCGATGCCGTAGATAAGGCCAAGCGCGAAAAACCCAGCCTGATTTTCATGGATATTGTGATGCCCGACGTTGATGGGTATAAAGCCTGCCGTATGCTCGCTGAAAACCCTGAAACTAAGGGTATCCCGGTGGTGTTTGTGTCGACCAAGAACCAACGCGCAGATCAGGTCTGGGCCCGTATGCAGGGTGGTAAAGACTTGATCGCGAAGCCTTATCAGCCTGAACAAATTGTCGATGCTTTGAAGCATGCCTCCGATGTTTTGAAACATGCCTCTTAAGTGAGCTGCGTGCTCGCACCTCACGTCAATGAGCTACAAGCTTGCACTTGATCCAATTAACATGTCGGATTTAACTTCCTTTGTTGATGCAGGCCTTGCTCGATCAACCCCTGAGGCAACTCTCGAGTTGCCTCGGTTTGGTGTCTTGCTGTCGGGCTATCAGTTTTTATTGCCAGAACAAGTCGTTTGCGACTTTATCCTGAGAGCTCAGCTCTTCAGTCTGCCGATGGCGCCAAGTCGAGTGATCGGTTTAGTCCACTCTCGTGGCTTCGGAATTCCAGTCTTTGATGCAGGCCGACATGTGCGTGAACGAACCTCCATGAAGCTGGATGAGCCCGTACTCATCATCGGTCAGGGCGGGCAGGCGGGGGCGCTAGTCGTTGATCGGGCGCCAGCACTTTTGAACCAACTGGGCGAAAAATTGACTTTCGATCAGCTTGCTTTTGATGAGCAGCTGAGTTCGCCCGCTCAGTCCGACCATCCGGTTTTTTCCGGCTTAGAGACGTCCGCGCTTCGTGGCAAATTGTCAGACAGCGCCGATCCACCCAGCCTGTGGTGGAGCTTGTCCTTCGAAACTCTATTTGCAAGACTTAGTCAGTTAAAAGGTCAATAAGAATGATTGCTTATAAGAACTCTATCGCCCAAGCCCTAGGGCGAAACGTGCTTGCGCTGGTCTCAACATCTGTGGCGGTTACCGCGGTGGTGATTGGTGCGACAACCTACTACTCCAGCCAACAGACCATTGACCAGGAGTCCAAGGTTCGCTTGGAAACGATGGCCTTGGTTCAGTCGGCTTCGGTCGAGAGTTACTTCAAAAATATGAGCCAGATCCTGGTGGCGGCCGCGGAGTTGCCTGACGTCGTGAGTGCAGCCAAGGTCTTGGTCGAAGAGTTTCCTAAGTTGAAGACGAAAGCTGACCTTGTCGCACAGCGCAAGTCAGTCGAAAAATACTATATTGAACAGTTCGGAAAAGAGTTCGGCAAGCGTAATGCGGGTGCCGATGTACAAGGTGACAAGCTTGCGGCGGAGGCCTCCGAAGATGTGATTGCCTCTCAATATTTGTACCTTTCGGCCAATGCAAATCCACTGGGCAAAAAGAATCTCCTGGATGAAGCGGGTGACGGCTCGGAGTATTCAAAAACACACAGTAAAGTCCATAAAACTTTTAGATCGCTCTACGATAAGTTTGGTTTTTATGATTTTTTTGTGGTGAACCCTACAAATGGCAGCATTGTTTATACCTATTTTAAGGAATTGGACTATGGGACTTCCTTGGTCTCGGGCCCTTTCTCAAAAACACCTCTGGGTGATGCTTTTCGTATCGGTCTGAAGCAAAAAGCGGGGTCGCCTTGGGCGTCCAACTTTGCGCCCTATAAGCCCTCCTACAATGACCAGGCGGCCTTCATTTCGGTACCCATGTATGACCGCGATATTTTGGTGGCTGTATTGATCGTTCAGGTGCCGATCGACAAAATTAACCAAGTGATGACCTTGGATCGAAAATGGGAAGAGCGGGGTCTGGGGCGTACCGGGCAAACACTCTTAGTGGACAAAGAGGGTCTACAACTCTCCATTGGCCGGGAAGTTTTGGTGGATCCCGCCAAATTTGTTGCGAGCCTGGCGGGTACCGAGAACGAGAGACATGCCCATCAAATTAAAGTGGCTGGAAGCGATGTTGGTCTGGTGAAATTGCCAGAGGTTGTGGTGACTGCAGTGTCCTCAGCGCCTACCGGTTCAGAGGTGTTCAACTTGCCCGCCGGTAAGCGATTGGTCGCCTTTGCCCCTAGTAAGTTATTAAATCAGGACTTTAAGGTGGTTGCCCAAATTGACGCTGCGGAGGCTTTTGAGTCTTTGGGCGATCTGTTGGGGCGTGTGCTGATTATTGGTGTGCTTTCTGCGGCAGTTCTGGGCGTCATGGCCTTGTCGATGTCGCGGACGCTCATTAAGAAAGTGACCGTGCCCCTGGCGCAGGTGACCGAGACCGTGGGCCAGTTAAACGAGGGTAATTTTGATGCTCGGGTGGGCATTAAGAGTGACGACGAATTCGGTGAATTGTCGGCCGCTCTCGACAATTTGTTGGACGACCGTCTAAAAACTCTGAGCGAGTCTGCCAAGCAGAATGATCAGCTAAATAACTCTGTGATCGAGATTATGCAGGCCATCGGGACCATTGCTACCACCAAGGACCTCGGTCTAAAGATGCCGGTGGCGGAAGACTTGACCGGTGCGATTTCTGACGCCTTGAATTTGTTGACCGACGAGACCTCCAAGGTGTTGCGTGCCGTGGGCCTCGTGTCCAAAGACGTGGCCCAGGCGACTTTGGCGGTGCGAACTCAGTCTGAGTCGGCGACCCGGGCGGCGGTGCGAGAGCAGGCTGAGGTGGAATCCGCCGCGACTGAGTTGGCGACGGCTGCCGAATCATTGTCCTCCGTGGCCCGCCAGGCCTTGCAGGCCAACGAAGTGGCTGAGCGTGCCGTGAAAACCACCAACGAAGCGATGCGCATTGTGGGCGGTACCGTGATTGGTATTGCCGAATCTCGAGACCTGATTCGTGAAACTGAAAAACGGATCAAGCGTCTGGGCGAACGCTCACAAGAGATTGGCCAGGTCGTGAACATCATTCAGGGGATTGCGGAGCGAACCGGTATCTTGGCTTTGAACGCGTCGATGCACGCGGCGGCGGCCGGTGAAGCCGGTCGAAGCTTTGCGGTCGTGGCCGACGAGGTGAAGCGTCTGTCGGAGTCGGCTCGTGACTCCACCTCGCAAATTGGTCGCTTGGTGTCCTCCATTCAGTCAGAGACGAAAGATACCGTGATCGCCATGAACCAGGCGATTGGCCAGGTGGTTGAGATTAGCAAGATGGCGGATGATGCGGGTCGCGAAATGAAGCGTACCCAGGACGATACTCAAGAGTTGGCGGCGAGTGTTCGGGACATCGCCAAATCCTCCGTGGAACAGGCCCGTGTGTCGAGCGGACTGCAAGAACGAGCCCGGGTGATTAAAGAGTCGAGCGCTGAAACGGCTCGTCAGTTGAACTCACAATCGAGCGAAACCAAACGTCTTGTAGACTATGCGAAAGCGCTACTACAAGAAGTTAGCGTGTTTAAAGTTCCAGATTAATCGCCGGCTCCAAAAAAATCCAGTCATGCAAACTGAAGTGTCCGATCAAGACTTGGACGGGTTGTTAACGCCTGTTGCGATGCTCTTCGAGATTCTTGGTGAGGCGCAAGCGCTTTGCCAAGGCTATCCTGTCGATAGCCTTGACGGCACGGCCAACGCCGACTTGGAGCCCCAGCCACCTGAATGGCGCTCGAGTTTTTTGGATGCCCTCAAGGCCGCGGGTCAGCAAGCTCAATCCCAAGGCATCAAGAGTCTTTCGCACCTCGCTTCGCTCTTGAGCCCGTATTTGAGGCAGTCCAGGGCGGTCCAAGATATTGAGACGGCTCAATCCTTTACGGCCAGTTTGTTCAGCTTTATAGCGGGCGATCTTGACGTTGAAGAGGCCAGGGGACTCTACGACCAAATCAAGTCCTGGGTGCAGCCCTTGACCCCCTTGCCCCCTTCTGTTGATCGCCTCATGGCCGAACGCCTGGGCAGTGATTCACAATGGCTGAGAGCGGCGCACTTGAACCGCCAGGAAAATTCGAACGTCTACGGCGGCGTCGAATCGAGTCGAACGACGCATGACGCGATCGATATCGCGGATGGCCTGGGAGCAGAGCACGAGAGGGCCCCACAAGCTGAGCTTGGCGTGGCTGGAGATGAGCAAGAGATTGAAGGGCTCAGTGACGAGCCAATCATGTTCGAGCAGGCTGATCCGTCGACGAATCAGGCCAATACGGTGGCACTCGACGAGTTGGAAATGGTGTCTGAGGCCTGGCAAGACCTTTGCGAGTCACTCACTATGGCCTTGGCCCAGCAAGATTGGGATGATCCTAGCGCCGAAGCGAACGAGCAAAAACTGCTCAGCATTGTTGACTGTCGCGAAAAATTGGGAAACCTCAGTAATGCGCTGCGCTTCATGACCTTGGAGTT
Source organism: Betaproteobacteria bacterium (assembly GCA_043760705.1). Lineage (GTDB taxonomy): Bacteria > Pseudomonadota > Gammaproteobacteria > Burkholderiales > Burkholderiaceae_E > JAPOKJ01. The sequence continues at coordinate 752 of JAYUOT010000221.1, read as the reverse complement.
CAGCGCCGATTCTCTGAATTCCTTCTCGAAAATTATTGAAAATGCTGAGCGCTCGCCGAGCTTGTTCAATGGCTCACATCAAACCGGCTTAATGCGTTGGGCAATGGCCTGGAGCGACGCCTTTCTCACCAGAACTGCTGAGACCTTCAAAGATGCCTTGGCCGAAATGGCCAACGATGTATGGCGCTACGAAACGGACGTCGCCTCACAATTTAAAAGCGCTTTGGCCGAGCTTGTCTCCCTGAATGTCATTCAAAGCCGCCAGGTTGCGCTGCGTGCCACGGAGCTGGAAGACGAGGACTTTTCACTCGCCATTCCCTCCGATGCGGATAGCAATGTGGTGGATCAGTTGCTGCGAGAGTTGCCCCAACTCAGCAATGAGTTTAGTGCCCATATTGAAGCCGTCGTGGCCGGGTCTCTAGTCGATCTCGGCGACGCTCGTCGCATTGCCCACACTTTGAAGGGGTCGGCCAACACGGTGGGAATTCGAGGGATTGCCCACTTGACGCATGGCCTGGAAGACCTCCTTCAGCTTCTAGATGATGAAGGCAGGCTGCCCGATTCAGATTTGGCGGAAACGCTTTCAATGGCGGCAGATTGTTTGGCGGAAACCTCCGAGGCGGTGGCAGGACAGGGCGAAGCCCCTGCGGGCTTGGCCGATATGTATTCGTTGATCAGTACCGAGATCAATCGCCGGGTCAGTGCGAAACAAGGCCACTCGGACGCTTCTGAGCAGGCCGGGGATACCTCCA
>JAYUOT010000220.1:0-2949 GCA_043760705.1 Betaproteobacteria bacterium | reverse complement strand
CGCCCGCCGCCAGTACACGCTGCAACTCGCCACCGGAAACGATGTCAAAGCCCGCGCCCTCGCGAGCCAGAAGATCAATCACCGCCAAGTTTGGATTGGCCTTCAGTGCGTAGCAGATCAATATATCTCGACCTGCGGAAGCTTCTTTAAACTCTCGAAAGGCCCCGACAATGGACGCGCGCGAGTACACGAAGGTTGGGGTGCCAAATTGTTCTGCAATGCCGTGCAGAGACACGTCTTCGGCGAAAAGTTCGCCCGAGCGATAGTTAAGCCAGTCCATCATTGAATTGAGTTTCAAGGTCTTTTTAGGGTGGGATCGTTCGGGTCAGGGCGATAGAGCGGCCCTTTTTGCCCACAAGCACCGAGCGAAACAATGGTAAGTGCGCATATCGCCCCAACACTTCGTTCAAGCACTGTTCGGCGCAGCGAGCTAGGAGGCTTCGCTGCCGAAGCAGCACTGTCGCGAGAAGATGGATTCAGGGGCCGAGTGGACATGTTGAAGGATGATTGAGAGCCAGGCCATCGACTTGGCCGCACGACAACGATAGACAGGCAAGATCGAGGCCAAGCACTGCCGGTATGATGCCGACAACGAATCATTCGAGGATAGCATGAGCGAACAAGTCTTTCTCCAGCGCTGCGAAGCGTTACTCAACCGCATTGAAGATTTACTAGGGGATTCCGCGATCGATCACGATACTGATCGGCAAGGTCATGTTCTGACCGTGACCTTCGACGACGACTCGCAAATGGTCATCAATGGTCAGGCGGTCATGCAAGAGATCTGGCTCGCCTATCGCGGTGGCGCCCATCATTTTCGCCTGAGCGGCGCGCAGTGGCTGGATACCCGCTCCGGCGAAACACTCAGTGCAGTGCTTTCAAGAGCCGTCAGCGCGCAAGCCGGACAGGGTGTCGTTTTCGCTGTTTAGGCCTTCCTTAGCAGGGTTCGAAAAGCGTTGTTTAAAACACCTGATTCTTGATCTGTTCGGCGTTGTGGCTATTGGAGATGCCGCCTTCCGTCACGCCGACCGCCGAGATGCCTTGCCCGGGTCGGGTCTCAGCGTAGTAATAGTCGCCGCCTGCCTGAACCACTCCATTGGGAATGAGCTGAGGTGTCTCAGGGCTGTTGCGCAGCGCCTTTGACATATAGCTGATCCAGATCGGCAAGGCGAGGCCGCCACCTGTTTCCTTGTCGCCCAACTTGCGGGGGGTATCAAAGCCCACCCAGGCGATCGCCGCGATCTTGGGCGAATAGCCGGCAAACCAGGCATCATGGGAATCGTTGGTGGTGCCGGTTTTGCCGCCGAGGTCATTGCGCTTGAGTACCTTGGCCTTGGTCGCCGTACCTTTTTGGATGACGTCACGCATCATGCTATCCATGATGAAGGCGTTACGACCATCAATCGCGCGGATCGACTCGTCGCCTGCTTTGGTCGGCTGAGCCTCTGCCACGGTTTGACCCTGCTGATTGACGATCTTGCTGATGACGAACGGGTCGATACGAAAGCCACCGTTGGCGAAGACTGAGAAGGCCCCCACCATCTGCCAAGGGGTGACACTGCCCGCACCCAAGGCCATGGTCAGGTAGGGTGGGTTCTTCTCGGGATCAAAGCCGAAGCGTGTGATGTAGTCCTGGGCATACTTGGGGCCGATGTTTTGAAGAATTCGAATCGATACCATGTTCTTGGATTTTGCCAGGCCCGTGCGCATTTGCATGGGGCCAGAGAAGCCGCCGTCATAGTTCTTCGGCTCCCAGAGCTGTCCGCCCGTGAGTGCGGGATCGATGGTCACTGGTGCATCGTTGATGATGGTGGTGGTCATGAAACCCTTCTCCAATGCGGCGGAGTAGATAAAGGGCTTGAAACTTGAGCCGGGTTGGCGTATCGACTGAATGACCCGATTAAATTTGTTCTGCGTAAAGTTAAAGCCGCCCACCAGGGCACGAACCGAGCCATCTTCGGTATTACAGGCAACGAAGGCTGATTCCACCTCGGGCAACTGACTCATTTCAAACTGACCGGGCTTGGCTTCTACGATACGCACGATTGCGCCTCGGCGCAGCTTGCGATCGCCCTCGGTGCGCGGCGACAAGGAATTGCCGACAAAGCGTAGTGCCGAGCCGCTCATCTCAATGGTATTGCCCTTCCCACGGCTGACTCGGACCTTGGTGGGAGAGGCGTCCAGGACGACCGCCGCCAGAAACTCCTCTAAATCGCCGGCCTCACCAATCGCCGACTCCACCTGCTCTTCAAGCTTAGCAGTGTTCGAGGCCAGGTCAATGAAGCCTTCAGGCCCCCGGTAACCATACTTTCGGTCGTAATCCAGGACGCCTTGTTTCACGGCCGCGTTGGCCGCTCTTTGATCCTCATCGAGAATGGTGGTGTAGACCTTAATACCCGCCGTGTAGCTGTCTTCCTTATAGAGGTCGAAAGCTGCTTGCCGTGCAATCTCGGCAACATAAGGAGCGTTAAGCGCAAAATCGACGGTGTTAGACGCGTATTTAAGGGTTTCGTTTAAGGCAGTCTGGTACGTCGTTTCATCAATGAAGTTGAACTCTCGCATTCTGCGCAAGATATAGCGTTGACGCTCCGTGGCTCTTTTTGGGTTTACCAAAGGGTTGAAGCGAGAAGGTGCCTTGGGTAAGCCGGCCAGCATTGCAGCCTCGGCAGCGGTGATGTCGCTCAAAGGCTTTCCAAAATAGGTTTGCGAAGCGGCAGCAAAGCCGTAGGCACGCTTGCCCAGGAAAATTTGATTCATGTAGAGCTCAAGAATTTGCTCCTTGCTCAATTGCTCCTCGATCCGGAGGGCTAATAGAATTTCAATGATCTTGCGGGTATAGGTTTTTTCGGATGATAAGAAGAATTCACGCGCGATCTGCATCGTGATGGTGCTCGCGCCCTGCTCCTTGCCGGAGGACAGCAAATTGACACCAGCCGAGCGAATAATGCC
>JAYUOT010000219.1:0-2953 GCA_043760705.1 Betaproteobacteria bacterium | reverse complement strand
AGGTGGAAAGATAAGCGCCCAAATTGGCATCGGTGTGGACCCGCAAGGCCAGGAACTTTCCGTCTTTGTCCATAGCCAACTCGGCGTGACTTTGATGATCACGGCCATGCGCATCGGTGAGGAAAGATTCGCTACGCTCAGCGGTCCAGCCAATGGTGCGATTGAGTTTTTTGGCAGCCCAGGTCAGGCAAACATCCTCAGCATAAAGGTAAATCTTGGAGCCAAAGCCACCACCAACATCTGGGGCAATGACCCGTACTTTATGCTCGGGCAAGCCCATCACGAAGGCGGTCATCAGCAAGCGCTCGACGTGTGGGTTTTGATTAGAGACGTAAAGTGTGTATTCCTCAGTCGCCCGGCTATAGCAGCCTATCGCGGCTCTCGGTTCCATCGCATTGGGTACCAGGCGATTGTTGTACAGATCAAGCTTGGTGACATGGGCCGCCGTTTTGAAGACCCCATCCACCACGGCCTTGTCGCCGATTGCCCATTTATAGCAATGATTATCAGGCGCTGCATCATGAAGTGCCGTGGCGCCCTTGGCTGAGGCTTGAGCGACGTTGACGATAGCGGGTAGAGGCTCATACTCCACCTCAACCATTTCAGCGGCGTTTTTAGCTTGCTCCAAGGTTTCCGCAACGACCATGCAGACTTGATCGCCCACATGGCGTACCCGGCCTTGGGCCAAAATAGGATGAGGCGGTTCTTTCATGGGCTGGCCGTCAATACTGGTAATTAACCAGCCGCACGGTAGGCCATTAATATTATCGGCAGCGACGTCTGCGCCTGTCAAGACGCCCACCACACCCGGGGCGCCCTTGGCTTTTGAGGCGTCGATTTTTTTGACCAGAGCATGGGCATGCGGCGAGCGCACAAATACGCAAACTGCCTGATTGGCTAAACTGATGTCATCGGTATAGTTTCCGGCACCCGTCAGAAAACGGTAGTCTTCCTTGCGGCGGACAGATTCTCCGATATGCGGAAGTTTGTCGAATTCTATTGCACCCATTTGTCTCTCCTCGTATTTTTAACGTGGTAAGTGTTGCGGAATTTGCATTTGTTCTCGGCTTCGGCGAGCCAGGAGATCATTAGCCTCAATCAGGAGCTCATGGCGACCGCGCCTTGCTTGACCGATAGAACGATGTTTTGATAGCCCGTGCAACGACAAATATTGCCCTCAAGTTGCTGACGAATTTCCTGCTCCGTGACCTTGGGATTATGTTTGCACAAATCGATGGCATTCATCACCATACCGGGGGTGCAAAAACCGCACTGCAAGCCATGACACTCTTTGAAGGCAGCTTGCATGGGATGCATGGTGCCGTCCGGTGCGGCGATGCCTTCAATCGTGGTGATGTTCGCTCCGGCGACCTGGGCGAGAAGCACATTGCAGGATTTCACCGCATTGCCATTGACGTGGACGGTACAGGCACCACATTGAGCGGTATCGCAGCCGACATGGGTGCCGGTGAGTTTAAGGTGCTCGCGCAAGGCTTGCACGAGTAGGGTGTTATCAGCCGCATCGACGGTGACGGAACGGCCATTAACCTGCAATTGAACTTGCATGATGTAAATCTCCTCCCTTAGGGGTTATAGTCAGCAACGATTGTGATTAAAGCAGTCTATCGAAGAAGCTGCCAGCGGTTTCTTCGAGCGACTCTATTTTGAATTAAAATAATCTCAAAATGAGACCAGAACCTTCAGCAGATCGCCATATTGCAGTGCAGCGTGCTCGCCGCAGTCTAATGGACAATGGACCCCAAGCGACCCTTGCGGACTTAGAGCCTTGGATCGGTCAGTCCTGGCAGCGCTGCTTTGCTGACGGCAAGCAGCCCACGGCACCCATTGTTTTTGAACCTAACCCTTTGGCCAAACAAAAGCGTTTTGTCGATGAACACCACGCACTGATCGATGCCGCCAGACCGAGTTTACAAAACTTGGCCGACCTGGTGGCGGGTATTGGCTACTTCGTGCTTTTGACCAATGCCCACGGCATGGTGATCGATGTCGCGGGCGCGGTGGATCACTCAGACCCTATGGCTGCGGCGGTAGCTCAGGTGGGTGTGGACTTGTCAGAGCACTCGGCCGGCACCAGCGCGATTTGTACCGCGCTCAGCGAGCTGCATCCTGTGTGGTTGCACCAGCATGAGCATTTCTTCGAGGCTACTTCGGTCTACAGTTGCGCGGGGGCGCCGCTCTTCGATCCGCGCGGTGCCTGCATTGGCATGCTTGACCTCACCGGCATTCGCGTCCGGGAGCAAACGCAACTGATCCATATGGTGAGTCAGTATGCACTTGAAATCGAGCGCTCGGTTTTAGCCCAGGAAAAGCATGCGCTGATGCTCCAGGTGCGCTGGCCGGGGCAAGCGTCCGATAGTGCCCGCGGTGGACTGTTCAGTGTGGACGAAGATGGGTTAATTCTGGGTTGCGATCAAGTGTCACGTCAAATGATCCCGGATTTGCAAAGCCTTAAAAATGTCCGGGTACATTTGTCGGACATCTTCGCAACCCCGGTTGATAACTTGTTTGATCGGGTCCGCAATTCAAGTGCGGTCAGCGAGCAGCCGCTTTGGTCTGGTTTGAGACTGCTTGTAGACTCCTCGCCAAGCGATCCGGCGACAAGAGCAAAACGAAAGGCTGCGCTTGACCCGCCACTACTCAAAACGGTGCAGTCAGAATTGATTCAGCAGGAGCTTGTCAATACGAGAGGCAATGTTGAACTAGCGGCCAAACGGCTCGGTATTAGCCGAGCGACTCTGTATCGCAAGTTACGACGTCACCATTAGACTTTGCAGGGATTCTGAGGTTGTTAGAGTCCCCGTATAAACCAGAAACCTGAAGGCTGTTGAAGCTCTCGCAACCGTCAATGTCATTCATTTCCACGAGAGGGAGATTGATCCGCTTGGTGGATGAAATGCTGTCCACGATCAGGCGAGCGCCTGAGATGTTAACG
>JAYUOT010000218.1:0-2954 GCA_043760705.1 Betaproteobacteria bacterium | reverse complement strand
TGAAATTCTGAAGTTTTATAGCGAAGATTTTGCCCCCAGCCACGCACCGACGCTGATCGACTACATCAATCGCTACGCGCCGGAAAAAATACCGGCCGGCTATCAATTGCGATTTTTCGAATACGATTGGACGGTCGCTAATAGCCAGCGACCGAAGATCAAAAAGAAATAATTTTTATCGAAAGATTGCTTGCAAGCCAATCTGAATGGGGTTCTAACGGCATGTCATGCTAAGTGCTAATATCTATGGGGCGTTTGGCGTGGTACGTAATTTACGTGCCGCATGGGCAGTACGAAGGGTTGGGCTTCACTTACCTGAAGTCTTGGACGGAAGCAGCTTTGCCAGTTCTAGAATTGACTCGATGAGTTTCGGATCGAACGAAGACGAATCCAGAGATGCAAAAGATGAGCTACGGTCAATGTTCCAATGTTGAAAGACCTCTTTGAGCTCCTCCCATTTCGTTTTGTCGCCAAAAGCGCGAAGATAAAACTCTCCAAATCGTATGGCATGGATCCGATCTGAACTCTTCAGTGCTTCGCTGGCATACGACTTTCCAAGCGAGAACGCGTATTTCGCACATGCACCTAGTAGGCCAATCACTATGACGGCCTTCAGCGCAATAAGCATTAGACTCTCTGTGGGCAAGTTCCCCCGCTGCCCCGCCTGCGACAGGCCCCATAGGGTAAATGCTATGCCGACAACAAGGGCTAGGAATCCGGCGGCGTACCATAGATAGCCAAGCCACCTGTCACGTGATTCGAGTTTTGCGAGCGAGTCGATAGCGACTTTAATGTAGTCCGCAGCATTGATTTGTATCTTCTCTGCGGCCTGAGAAGCCGCGGCATCAATGGCAGCCCGGCGCCCGATGAACGCGGAAATCGCTGTCTCAATTTTGTTTGATATTTCCCCAACATCTTGGTCCGGCTGAATGATGGCGTGAATGTCTTGAAGCGAAAGCGGTGGTGGACTATTGTCGATAATTACTGGAATTATCAGCATTCGTCCTGATTCGAGCGCATAGGCCCGAGCAGCCCCAACTTCCGCAAGAACATACTGTGACTTTGCGGTGCTTTCTGAAACTACGACGATGAATACCTCGGAGGCTTTCAGCCCATGATCAAGCGCGGCACGCCAATCGGTACCCGCCGAAAGCGTGTCTACATCGTACGCAAGTGAATGCCCTGCGTCTTTGAGGCGCTGAGCCAACTGCATCACGAACGACGAATCGTTTCGCTGATAGGAGATGTAGATCTTCGCCATGGTGGTGTTTGACGCTCAACGATTGAGTCTACCGGTTACCGAGGGTAACCCAAGAACAACTAATTCTTCGGGTACGCTTCAGTCGAGAAAATGAATTTATGTTGGTTTGTAGTGACGTTTCAGCCATGAACATAGACCATCAAGCCCTGGCATAAGTACGCGCTCCGTTATGTTCGACTGATCGAGTTTGTCCCGTATCTCCCATTTAAGCGCCGCAGGTATGACTATCTTTACATAGTCTACTGTGCCACTAATCTGGGGACGACTAAGCCAGTCGTCCATGGAAAGAAAAGGATCGCTCAAAACAGAAAAATAAGCAAACTGATTCACTATCCTATCATCAATGGCCGGTGGTTCAAAAAATATGGCAACATCGAAAGTGGACGCACGCAATTTATCAAGTTCGTCAAGACTTGATACTGTTTTTGACAATACATCAATTGAGAAGATTCTTGCTCCGAGTTCATCAAGAGCACGAGTCTGCGCATTTTGTAGGAGATTATGTACATCGGAGAAATTTATCTTCCAAACTGCTCCTGCTTCATGATAATTGTCAAGCTCGCAGGTCGCAAAGTGTAGCGCAACATATGGCGAGTACGTCCAGTCCATAAGTCGGGTTGGAAGACCATGGTGTTGCGCAATACTGAGCCAGTGCCACTCTGTATCTCGATCAACTATGTGGGGATGCGCGTACTTCTTGAACTGCTTGATTAGATTTTGTTCCATATTTGGATAGGGCGGGCCAAGCCGGGATAGACTATTCACCAATGGCCAGGATTTGACACCTAGCCCTCGATAGGCGAACGTTGAGCGAAATCGGCGAATACTACCGTTCCAAGTGTCACTGAAGAGAACCTCGTTAAGTTCTGTCCAGTTATTTACAGTGATTTCTTTCACTTAGTGCGCTCCAAATATATTTGAGAGACATAGTCTGAATCCCGTACCCTAACAAAATGAAGGACCTTTAATAGGCGCTTCGTTTAACGATTTGTGGGTAACACCCCCATATATTTTGGATAAACCACCAACTTTGCAACCATTGAAGCGGCATGATCAAATCTTCGATCACTGTCGCGTCGAGCGATATTTACGTTGGATTAAACGCTATATTAAATATTTCGGCAAGGGGGTATCCAAGGGATGTGGGTGGCGCGCACGAGCTTAGTCGGTCTGTCGTCACGGAAACCGTTGTGGCTCGGAGCTAAGTAGCGTGCGATTCCTCAGACATACCGGACAGGTGCCAGTATCCATGAGGTACCTGTGCTATCTCTCATTTCGTAAACTTCGCAGTGATTTCCGCGTATTGACTGTTATCAAGCTGAAACTCATCGCGCGTGCGGCAGTAGCGATTAGCATACAGCCGTCCAACCGGGTGATACGCGTTGGCGACACGGCGCATGTTGCTTGGATCGATTATGCCGTCGCGCACATGCATCCAGGCGATCTGGCCGATTATCAATCGGCGTGTTTTGAAATCCAATTCGGTGTGCAATTCGCATTCAAAAGATACCGGCGATTCGGTGATGCGTGGTGGCGCGACGCGTTGCGACGGTGTGGTGGTAAAGCCGACCAACTCGATTTCGCTCATTTCGGTCGGTGCGTCGACGGCGGAGCCGTGCATTTTTTCGGCGATGCCTTCGTCCACCAAATTCACGACGAATTGTTTTTTCGTGAGGATGTTGTGAACGGTGTC
>JAYUOT010000217.1:0-2960 GCA_043760705.1 Betaproteobacteria bacterium | reverse complement strand
GACTGACTTCAACCTCAGTGCTACCGCTATTCACGTAGCCCAATTTTGCCGCGGCAGTATAGGACAGATCGATAATGCGATTGGACAAAAAAGGGCCGCGGTCATTGACTCGCACCACCACACTTTTCCCGTTTTTAGGATTGGTCACCTTGGCATAGCTCGGCAGGGGGAAGGTCGGGTGCGCGGCGGTCATGGCGTACATATCGTAACGTTCGCCGTTTGAAGTCGCTTGGCCATGAAACTTCTTGCCGTACCAAGACGCAAAGCCGCGCTCGTGATAGGGCTTGAGTTGGGTGAGTGGAATATATTGAATTCCAAAGATGCTGTACGGCCGGTTGGCGCGAGAGGCCAGAGTTTCTAGCTTGGGAGTTGCGTCGGGAATGGCCTCAATATCGGGTGGATTCGCGCCTGGTCCATCGTCCAGGTAGTAGCCGCCAGGTCGTTTGCCCGGCGCGGGTGCTTGACTTGGCGTAGTGGGCCGCGCGCTGCTTGATGCGCTTGGTCCTTCGCTCAGCACGGGTGAGTTCGGGCGTGAGCTAGTACTGCGTTTGGGCGAGCTTGAGCAGGCCTGAAGCCCGAGGCAAACCATCAAGAACAACAAGGGGAGAGGTGATCGCTTGGTCATTGCAGAGACTGCCTAAATTGAAGTAAATATCTCAGGCCCTGAATGGCGCGGGGGCCATACCAGGAGCACATTTCGCCGTTGATGACGTGCACCGAGGCTAGCGAATCGAAGCGAAGCTCGGCCCTCAAGGCTTGTGCATGTCGTTCCTGGAATCGATAAGGCTCAGAGGACAATAAAATGCGATCCACAGGAGCGCCAAAAACCTCGTCATTGCTCAAGCTGGGGTAACGCTGCGAGCCAACCTCTGCCAAAATAGATTGACCTTGTTGGGTCGTGTGGCTGAACCATGCAACGCTACGCAGCATACTTGCGATATAGGTGTTTGTGGCAATGCTCATCCATGGTTTTTTCCAGATCAAGTACAGCACCGTTTCCTTTTTAAAATCCGAACCGGCCAGTTTATTGTCGTCGAGTGCATGCTGCAATCCCTGCGAGAGTTTGTGTGCTGCTTCGATCACCCCTGGAACCTCCCCAAAACTTTGCGCAAACTGCTTGAATAAAATAAGGTTGTCTTCGACCTGAATCGGATGCGTCACCACGATATTGGGGATCACCTTGGCGAGGCGCTCCACCAGAGGCCATTCGTTTTCGTCTTTATTGACAATGAGATGGGTTGGGCGCAGCGCCAACAACTCTGCTTCATTGACTTGCTTGGTTCCGCCGACCTTAGGAACATGCTTTAAGTCGGATGCCGGGTGAATGCAAAAACCAGTACGGCCGACTAGATACTCGCCAAGCCCCAGCTCACAGACCAGTTCGGTCAAGCTGGGGACAAGGCTGACAATTCTCATGGCACCCGCCCGAAGGGTGGCGGCCTAGGGATTACTTCTTGGCCTTGCGCTCTTGTTCAACGAACTGATCAACGAGCCTCAAGGCACCACCATTCGAACCTGCCATAGACGGGGCAGTATAAAATTTGCCGTTAACGGTCAAAGCCGGGACGCCGTCCACCTGATGAGCCGCCGCCAAATTGGAAGCCTTTTTCATCTTGGTTTTGACGCCAAAGGACTCCAAGGTTTGTTCAAATAGCTTTGCGTCCAGACCTTGCTTGGCGGCCCATTCCACCATTTTTTTAGGGTTGTCGAGCGGGTTGTGTTCGACGTGCATGGCGTAAAACACTTTGTCGATCATGTCCTCAACCTTACCCATAGACTCTAGGGTGTAATACAGTTGCTGATGCTTTTCTTCCCGGAAAGGCACGTGTACCCGTTTGAAAACGATGTCGGGCGCTAACTTTTTTCTCCATTCGCGCACACTCGGCTCTAGACCGCTGCAATGAGGGCAGCCGAACCAAAAGAACTCGATCACTTCGATCTTGCCCTTCTCAACGTCCGGTGTTTGCTCGGGCTTGATGATCTTGAATTCCGGGCCCTTGGCGGCCTGTGCCTGGGCCACCGTCGCGTTTACGACCAAGCCGAAGCTAGAGGCTAGCAAGACCGAGCTGAGGGCTGCGGAGAGTTTATTGAATTTACGGCGAGTTAGCGGGTAGGCCATCAAACATCCTTCATTTCGTATTCATTAACTTATGTCTGCGTCTGAAACGCTTCGTGAGGGGTCTCGGTTTACCGGGTCCAGGCGCGGGTGATGCATATACTGTGCATTTCGGGCCAGCGAGCGTGTCGTTGGAAACCCTTATTTCATTCGAATCACGGTGGATTCAATGCCGTTTTCAGCGAGCTTGGCTTTGGCCTTGTTGACATCGTCCAACACTTTATAGGGCGTTAGCCGAACCCGATAAAGTGGTTGTCCACTAACATCGGCGGTTAAGATTCTCGCTTCATATCCTGCCAGTGCAAGTTTTGCTTTCATGGCCTCTGCGTCCTCCTGCACCCGGAAAGCACCTGCTTGAATGATGTAGGTTGTCTTGTCCTCAGGGTTATCCGGAGTCGACGGCGTCGTATTCGTCGGCGTACTCGCGGTCACTGGAACGCCTGGAGAGTTGGGCTTAGGGGGTGAGGCACTCGGAGCCGCAGGATTGGGCGAGGGAGAAGGAACCGGCGCAGGCGGCGCCGCCTGACCCGCCTGTTGGCCGTTGTTGAAGACATTACCGAGCACAGAGCCTCCTGCATCGGCAGGCTTGGAGGCTTTATCACTGGACTTGTCTGAGCCTGCCTTGTCGGCGCCGGGGTTAGGTTTCGACTTGGAGTTCAAGCTCTGATTCGGATCCGGCAAGGGCACGCCCGCTTTGGGCTCCATCACCCGATCTGAATTCTTGTTGCCGGCCTTGTTGACAAAGGGTACTGGAGCCCGAGTGATAAAAATGGCCACCACAACGGCGACAACAAGCCCGATCACCAGTCCAGCCAAAAAGCCGAGAATGGTGCCTCCAGCCTGC
>JAYUOT010000216.1:0-2963 GCA_043760705.1 Betaproteobacteria bacterium | reverse complement strand
TTTTTAAGCTGAGGCCCTTGGCTCGTGCATGCTCCCGGTACTCCAGGCCGAGCCGCTCGAGCAGGGGCCCCAGAGCGACAGGCTCAAGTTTTAAGGCGCCTTCTGAAATGTTGGCTCGCCTCAAATCGAGAAACGAGCTCAACATATTCGACATGCTGGCCAAGGCCAGCCTCATGCGTGCACTAATGGCTTGTTGCTCTGGGCTGAGATCAAACTGGCGCATCAGTTCGAGATTGAGTGCCACCGCTTGCAGTGGTTGGCGTAAGTCGTGATTGGCGGCGGCAAAAAGGCGATCACGCTCCATGGCCAGCACCTGACTTTCGCGACGATGCTGATCCGACTCTGTCAAGGCGTCTTGTAATTTTTGATCCTTCGCCAGAAGCGCGCGCGCGACCGCGAAGCTCATGATGATGCAGATGCCTGCGGTTTGGCAGAAGGCAAGTACTCCAAACCATTCCATCGGAGCAATGCCGAGGAAGTAAAGAACGTAGACGAGACCGGAGATCACATAGACGGCAATTGCCAAACAGTAAGTTTTTGAATAAGGTGCGCCGTTTTGGTGGGCAAAGACTGCCACGATCAGGCACAGCACGGAGCCAGAAAATAGTATGGGCAGAGTCATTTGGGCGCCCAGCCGCAGGTCCACTAGGAGTAGTGTAACGATGCTGAGAAAGCCTATCCAGCCAGCGATTCGCAACACTTTGTCGGCCCAGGGAAGGACCTTGTCCAAGGCCAGGAACACTCTTTCGTGCCAGCACAGCAAAAAGAACAAGGCGCCATAGGACAGTTGACCGAACCAGCGAAAGGTCCAGCCCGATACGGTTGGAAAAATCTCAGGCGCAAGCCCAATTAACCAGGAAGACGCCAGCAAGTCGGCTAACACGAGACCGATGAAGAGTGGATCTCCCCCGGCATGTTCCATGCGCCGCAGCAAGGTGATGAACAACATCAGTGAAAGCGGCACTGCGTAGGCCACAATCACCCAAAAATGTTGTCGAAAACTATCGACCCGGAACGCGCGCTCGCTTTGAATTTCCAGTAGATACTTAATGGGGGCTGCGGTTTCCGTGCGAAGCAGGTACTGCACTCGTTCGTTGCCGTTAAAGTTGAGCTCGAAACTAGGGGCGCGATCACGCTCAAAACTCTCCCTGGCAAGTTCATGACGCCCGAGAACTCGCTCCCATTGTCCCTGCGAGAGTCGGTAAAGCTCAAACACTTCTAATGTCGTTTGCCGGGTGCTGAGCACCTGCGCCACACTTCGATCCGAGGGATTTTGGATTGCGACAGTGGCCCAAACGGGTGAAACTTGTCGTCCAAAGTCATCATCCGCGTGCAGGAGAGGGTAGCCCTTGCCTGCGTTGAGGTGCTCGAAGGCTTGCTGCGGGGTATGCGCCTGGTCTGAGAGGTAGACACGGATGCCGCTCCAGAGTGCTTTGGGCTCTGACTTCGAGGCGTTTAAGGTCATGGCGGGGGCGAGAGGAGCCTGCGCACGTAAGGGCGTACGGGCGAGCGCTTCGCTGAGGCTCAAGCAACCCAGGCAAATGAATAGCAACAGTGCCCCACTTTGCCTGCACCAAGCGCTAAGCCGCTGGACTACTCCTTCAGCCGACGAGGCCAGCTTTTTGTTGCTCAAAGAATAGGCGCGCCGCCTCGGTGCGATTGCGCACATGGATGCGTTCCAGGATTTCCCGGACATGGGATTTAACGGTGTTAATCGCAATGCTATGGCGCTCAGCAATTTCAAGGTTAGAGTAACCCGCCGCCAAATCTTGCCAGATGGCGATTTGCTTGGAGGTGAGCTCCGAGGCGACTCTGACTTTGTGGTCGTGGTCGTCAAAAGGCAAGAGATTCGGCCAGTTCGCTTCGAGCGCTTGGTAGAGGGACTTTACATCATCACTCTTGGCCACAAAGGCTTTGGCTCCTTGCGACAAGCATTGTTGGATCAGAACCGGATGTGCGAGCCCAGAAAACACAATCTTGGGAACCAGGGGCCAGGCCGCCTCAAGGGATTCGAAGGTGCCGATGCCCTTAGAGTCAGGTAAGGACAAGTCAAGCACGATGAGATTAAAATCTCTTCCCTTACTTTTTAAACCCAGCGCGGTTTTCAAGCTGTGCGCGACCTCGACGACCGCCAAGGCGTCTTTTGAGCGAATCACGGCAGCCACCGACTCGGCAACCATGGGATGGTCGTCGAGAACGAGAGCTTTGCGATTGGACATCATGCGCGGGCTAGGGTGGGTGGGTGGACAAACAGTCGGTGGACGATACAAGGCTTTGAACAGAAGTATGGGGCAAAAGCATCGCTTCAGTCTCATCCTGAAGGGTGAAGGATTTGGCGTAAAAGGGCTCTCAAGCGTGGGACAATTCGGGACGGTGGCATTTACCGGGTCTGAGAAATGATTTCAGAGCGCTACTTGGGTGGCGCTTACGTGCAGTGTTTTTCTGGGTATTTCAATGATTGAGTTTCTTTCGAGCCTGCCCTTATGGGTTAAAGCGATGATTTTGGGCGTTGTGGAGGGCCTCACAGAGTTTTTGCCCATCTCGAGTACCGGGCATTTAATTCTCGCCGGAAGTCTATTGGGTTGGCACGACGAAAAGGCCAAGGTGTTTGAAATTGTGATTCAAACGGGGGCTATGTTTGCGGTCATTTGGTATTTTCGCCTCAAAATCTTAAAGGTCATTTCGGGCCTCTTTAGTGACCCCGCCAGTCAACGCTTTGCTTTAAATGTATTCATCGCCTTCCTGCCCGCCGCCGTCCTGGGCTTAGCCTTCGGCAAATATGTCAAGGCGTTTTTGTTTAAGCCGGTACCGGTCGCCATTGCGTTTATCGTTGGCGGCTTGATCATTCTTTGGGTGGAAACTCGTCCAGCAGCCCAACGCGTGGCCCGCATTCAAAGTATGGAGGACATGACCCATCTTGATGCGCTTAAGCTTGGCTTGGCGCAGGCCCTCGCGCTGATTCC
>JAYUOT010000215.1:0-14892 GCA_043760705.1 Betaproteobacteria bacterium | reverse complement strand
GGCTCCATGCTGGTCTCGACATCAACCTCCAGACCGAGGTTTACTTTCCAGCGCGGCGCATCACAAGCGGCCTGAGGTTGCTGCTTGTAATCGATCATGCGAATCAAGGTTTGAATATGGCCTTGGGGCTGCATGTTGCCGCCCATCACGCCAAAACTCATTTGTGCCTGACCGTCTTTCATAAGGAAGGCCGGAATAA
The DNA here is from genome assembly GCA_043760705.1 of Betaproteobacteria bacterium. GTDB lineage: Bacteria > Pseudomonadota > Gammaproteobacteria > Burkholderiales > Burkholderiaceae_E > JAPOKJ01. The sequence goes on along the minus strand of JAYUOT010000215.1, from coordinate 14,693 downwards.
TAGTTTGGAAGGGTCGTTTGCCCGGGGCCACCACGTTGGGATGGGTCGCGTCCATGCTGAATCCGAAGCCTCGGTTTTGAAGTGAGACGCCCACACTTGGCACCACGACTCCGGAGCCAAAGCCCATGTAGTTGCTTTGAATGAAGGACACCATCATGCCCGTTTCGTCGGCCGCCGTCAGATAAATGGTGCCGCCCGGAGCAGGCATGCCGTGATGGAAGTGGGTCGCCTTACCGCGCGAAATCAATTTGGCGCGCTGAGCCAGATAGGCTGGGTCGAGCAAATGCTGTGCCGTCACTTTTTGCATGGCGTTGGAATCGGCCACATACCGATAGACATCCGCAAACGCAGCTTTCATGGCTTCAATTTGCAGATGACGCGACTCGGCCGAGTCGGCGCCCAGCGCGGCCAGATCAAAGTTCTTCAAGATACCCAGAGCCATTAAGGCCGCAATGCCTTGGCCATTCGGTGGAATTTCATGCAAGGTGTAGCCACGATAATCTTGGCTGATGGTCTCGACCCAATCGGCTTGGTAGTTGGCCAGATCGGCCTCGGTCATGGAACCGCCGTTGAGTGCAGAGTGCTTGGCGATTTCGCGCGCGGTTTCGCCGTGGTAGTAGTCTTCGCCCTTGGTTTGGGCGATGCGCTTGAGGGTCTGCGCGGCACCCTTGAGCACGAAGTGTTCGCCAATTTTTGGAGCACGTCCTTTGGGCAAGAAGGCCTCCGCGAAACCTGGCTGATTTCTTAGAATATCCGTCTGCGCCGCCCATTTTTTCTGGGTCACCGGGGCAACACTGTAGCCCCGCTCCGCAATCTCGATCGCGGGCTGTAGCAATTGTTCGAAAGGCAATTTTCCTAGCTTGGCATGCATCGCGACCCAGCCTGCCACGGCACCGGGAATGCTGACGGAGTCCCAACCGCGCTGCGGGATGGCGCCGTTATGTTTTTTCTTAAAGTAGGCCTGGTCCCATGCAGCTGGGGAGGTGCCCGAGGCATTCAGGCCGTGAAGTTTCTTGCCGTCCCAAATAATGGCGAAGGCGTCGCTGCCCAGACCGTTAGAGACAGGTTCAACGATGGTCAGTGCGGCTGCAGCCGCGATGGCTGCGTCCACTGCGTTACCGCCTTGCATCAAGATGCGTAAGCCCGCTTGTGCCGCCAAGGGCTGCGAGGTCGAGACAATGTTGCGCGCGAACACCGGGCTGCGATAGGTCGGGTACTTGGCTTCCCAGTCAAAAGGATAGTGATGGGGGGCGTGCAAGGGTTCTGCGGGAGAGTTCATGGAAGAGGCGGCCTATTTTGGGCTAAACTAATAACGGAGAGCAAGGGGAGAGATAAGGGGGTGCATCGGAAAATCGGGACAGAGAACGCAGCTCGTCAGCCTCAACAACCCAGCAGCGCCGCCAAGTGATTAAAGTCTTTGGCGACCCAATTGAAAGGGAGCTCGGCACTGACGGTTTTGCGTGGCTGAGCATTGTCGTCCAGCCCGAATTCCATGGGACGATGAATGTAAGCTGTTTGCAGTCCACAAGCTGCGGCGGCCAGTAAGTCGTCTTCGTGAGCGGCGACCAGCATGACTTCTTCGGGTTTCACATCAAATACTTTCGCAACCCCAAGATAGGTCTCGGGGTCGGGTTTGTAATGATGAAAATTTTCTGCGGAAAGGATCAAATCCCAAGGCAGGCCGTTGCGCTTGGCCATATCGCAGAGCAGGCTTAGGTTGCCATTGGAGAGCGTACACAAGGAAAATTTGCGGCGTAACTTGTGCATGCCCTCCACGCTATCCGGCCAGCTATGCAAGCGGTGCCAAACCAGATTAAGGCGTTGGCGTTCGGCCTCGCTTAAACCCTCCAAACCAAATTGCGGCAGAATGGTTTCGAGAATGATGCGGTGCAAATCGTCGATTCGGGTCCAGCCCAGCTCGCCACTGCGCACCCGTTGCATCGCGGGTTGGTAGCCCGCTCGCCAAGCCAGCGCAAAGGCACCGCCATCGATACCAGGAAATAAAAGCTCTGCTTCACGTTGAATGCTGCCGTAAAAATCGACCACGGTCCCGAACACGTCGAAGGCTAGTATTTTGGGTGGAATGAAGGCGGTCATATCGAATTTAAAGGGAGTTCAAGAGAGTTCGCGAAGACTCCAGGCGAGGGTTTTCGCGGTGTTTTTGGAGCGCGTGCCAGGTTGATTTTGCGCTCTTGCATTATAGGCTTGTCGCCTAAAAAAAAGGCCGCATTTGCGGCCTTTATGAGCATAACGACGGCTAATGTCAATCGTCGCCCTGGAACGCCTCTTCACGCTTCTTGGCAATCGAGGGCAAGAACACGATCACCAGCAAAGCCGCCGCCATCAAGAGCAGGGCCAATGAAAGTGGACGTGTCAAGAACACCATGGGGTCGCCACGAGAGATGGTCATGGCGCGACGCAGATACTCTTCCATTAACTTGCCGAGTACGAACCCAAGCAACATCGGTGCGGGTTCGCAATCAAGTTTCTTGAAAACATACCCCAAAATTGCGAAAGGAATCGTCATATAAACATCAAACACATTATTGTTCAACGAATAGGCGCCAATACAGCAGAACATCAGAATCGCAGGGTAGAGCACACGATACGGTACGGTGAGCAGTTTGATCCACAAGCCAATTAATGGCAGGTTGAGAATCACCAACATCAGATTACCCACCCACATGGAGGCGATCAGCCCCCAAAAGAGCGTGGGGTTGGACGTCATCACCTGGGGACCCGGCTGGATGTTGTGAATCATCATCGCCGCGACCATCAGCGCCATTACAGGCGTGGTGGGAATGCCCAGGGTCAGCATCGGAATGAAGGAGGTTTGAGCACCGGCGTTGTTGGCAGCTTCTGGGCCTGCAACACCTTGCACGGCGCCTTTACCAAATTCTTCGGGATTCTTTGCGACTTTCTTTTCAATCGCGTAGGAAGCGAAGGAGGCCAAGACCGCGCCACCACCCGGCAATACGCCTAAGAGAGAACCCAAGCTAGTACCGCGAATCACCGGCCATATCGAAGCCTTGAACTCGGCCTTGCTCGGCCATAGCCTACCCACCTTATTGGTGAATACCTCGCGATGCTCGCGCTGTTCAAGGTTTGCAATAATTTCGCCGAAACCAAAGAGCCCCATGGCAGCCGCAGCAAATTCGATACCGTCGGTGAGTTCAGGTACATCAAACGAGAAGCGCGCCACGCCAGAGTTGACATCCGTGCCAATCATGCCGATCAGTAAACCAAACAAAACCATGGCAATCGCTTTGATCACTGAGCCATGAGCCAGCACTACCGCAGCGATCAAGCCCAAGACCATCAAAGCAAAGTACTCAGCCGGGCCGAACTTAAAGGCGATTTCTGCCAAGGGCGGCGCAAATGCAGCCAAAAGAAAAGTAGACACCGTGCCCGCAAAGAACGACGCCAAGGCAGCGACGGCCAAGGCCGGGCCGGCCCGGCCGTTCCGTGCCATTTGGTAGCCGTCTAGCGTGGTCACTACCGAGGAAGTTTCCCCAGGCAGATTCACCAAAATAGCCGTAGTCGATCCGCCATACTGTGCGCCGTAATAAATACCCGCCAACATAATGAGGGCCGAGGTTGGGTCGGTCATTTTGTAGGTGATCGGCAGTAACATGGCAATGGTTGCCAAGGGGCCAATTCCGGGAAGCACGCCGACCAGTGTGCCAAATAGCACCCCGATAAAGCAGTAGAAAAGATTGGCCAATGTAAGCGCGGTTTTGAAACCGAGGCCAAGATTATTGATGACGTCCATCATGTTCAGGACTCCTTAGTTCGTCAAAAATTTAGGCCAGACCGGGAACTGAAGTTCCAGGCCTTTGACGAACATGCCGTATGCAAGAAGCACCAACACTACGATGGAAATCAAAGTATCTTTAAGTTTGAACTCATGGCTCGCGACCGCCGAGATCAAAATGAGCAAGGCCACAGCGATCACCATCCCTAGGCGCGGCAAGGCGATGGCGAACACTGCAACTGAGGCCAGCAAAAGAATAAATTCGCGCCATCCCACCGGGGAGAGCTTGAGAGCTGCAGCTTTGCCGTTAAAGGCACCAAAGGTAATGATGATGCCAAATAAGGTCATCAAGCCACCGAGAACCATCGGGAAATAACCCGGCCCCATCTTGGCGGACGTACCGATTGAATATTGTTTTGACAGGATCATAAAGATGATGCCAATAACAGCAAACATCAGACCTGCCCAAAGGTCTCTATGGTTTCTCAATTGCACGAGGCGGACTCCAATTGTTGTGATTAGTCAATTAGTATAGGTGAAAGCCTCTAAAGCCGACTTCGTGGAATCCACAGGCTGAGCGCGAGGAGGGCAGCAAGCGTGTACTTTCAACAACCTAAAACTTGCGCAGAGATCTGTTCCCGTGATTAACGGAACCGTCAATCAATCTTGGCGCCTGAAACTTTGATGACTTTCTGGTATTTCAATTGTTCGCTGTGGATGAATTTGTTAAATTCGGCCGGTGTCATCGTCGCCGAATCGGCACCCATTTTGCTTAAGCGTTCCTTGAGCTCGGGGCCATCCATAACCTTCAGGATTTCCTTATGCAGTTGACTAATCACCGGGCTGGGTACATTGGCTGGCGCAAAGATACCGAACCAGGTCGAAATGTCGAAATTGGCGACGCCGCTTTCGGACAAGGTCGTGATGTCCGGAAAAAAGCTTGAGCGTTGAGCGGTGGTCACCGCATAAGCCTTGAGTTTCCCGGCTTTAATTTGCGGCGCGGCCGAGGCCAGATTGTCGAACATCAACTCGGTTTGGCCCCCTATCAGCCCAACTTGAGCCGGAGGTGCTCCTGAGTAAGCAATGTGTACCATACTCACACCGAGACTGGACTTGAATAATTCTCCCGCCAAATGCCCAGCGCTGCCATTGCCACCCGAGGCGTAGTTGAGTTTCCCCGGGTTCTTTTTGGCATAGTCGATCAGGTCTTTGACGTTCTCGATTTTGAGCGTCCGTGCCCGCTCCGGGTTCATGACCAGTACGTTTGGCACCACCGCTAAACGCGTAATGGGAGTGAAATCACGATTAGCATCGTAGGGAATCTTGGCGTAAAGATAGGGGTTGATGGCATGGGTTGCCACCGCCCCGAGTAGCAAGGTGTATCCATCGGGTGCTGCCTTGGCGACCAGGTCGGCGCCAATGTTGCCGCCGGCCCCGGGTTTGTTTTCAACCAGTATCGTTTGTCCCAAGGGCTCACGTAACTTGTCGGCGAGCGCACGTGCCACTAAGTCGAGGGGGCCACCGGGCGGGTAGGGCACGATCAAGCGAATCGGTCGCGAGGGATAAGGTGAGTTGTTTTGCGCGAAGACGGGTTGCGTGCCCAAGAGGGCGCCCGCGATGGCGGTGATCAGGGCAAATGCTGCGGCAGTTCCTGTGAAAGTGGCGGTGACAGGGGCGGTGACAGGGGCTACCACAAGTTGACGTGCACCGACCCGCTGAAGTGCCCAATGCACTGGTTTATCGCCGGTGGGAGCGGATTGAATGAGCCTAAGACAAAACATTACAAGGTGATTCCCGCAGTTTCGAGTAGTCGCGAGAGTTCAACCGCGCTGCGGACTCCCATCTTCGTGAAAATATTGGCGCGATGCACTTCCACCGTACGCATACTGATGGCGAGGTCATCCGCGATCTGTTTATTCAATCGCCCGGTGAGCACCAGGCGTGCCACATCCTGCTCACGCTTGCTCAACTGATTGATGCGTGATTGCGTATCGATCGACGTTTGTCCTTGTGCTTGACGCTTTTCAGATTCTGTAATGGCCTCCAAGGCGCGATTGACCAGATTGTTGCCATTGGCCGGTTTCTCGAAAAAATCGAAGGCGCCATTCTTGAGCGCTTCTACGGCGATAGAGATGTCGGCGTGGCCGCTTAAAAAAATGACAGGAATAGGGTCAAGCTTCAAGCCGAACTGATCACGCCAGCTTTTGCGAAGTTCATCGAAGAGTTCCAGCCCGGATTTGTGCTTCATTCGAATGTCGAGAATCAAGCAACCAGGTTGTTGCCACCACTGTGGCCGAGTGCTCATCGTGGCTTGAAACGCCTCAGCACTGCCAAAATGCTCCAGCTTCAGGCTGCGCGAGCGAAATAGCCAGTCTAACCCTTCCGCGACGTCCGCTTCATCTTCAACCAGATAAATACTCATGGTGCTATGTTGTTCCTGAAAGTGGCAACTTTAATGTGAAAATCGAACCACTCACATTATTCGGCTGATAGCTAAGGGATCCGCCGAAGGCTTCGGCCACCGTTCTCGATAGACTCAAACCGACCCCAATTCCGTCACGCTTGGTGGTGAAGAAGGCGTTAAACAATTTTGAAGCATGTTCAGGCTCTACGCCTTGACCATGATCAATCACTTGAATGCTTGCTTTGGTTGCGAGCCCTATGGCGTTACGCTCAGATGCGGCGATCACCTGGAGAATTCTCGTTGCATGGGGCGTCTTCTCCATGGACTCAACGGCATTGCGAGTTAGATTCAGTACTGCTTGTTCAAACATGGTGCGATCTCCACGAATATGCAGATTGTCTTCTAAGGTGCAAACCAGTTGGACGTCCAGGCGCTTGGCTTGAAGCTGCATGATGGGTCGCAATCCTTCAATGGTTTCGGCCACTTGAATATCTTCAAAGTTAAGCTTGCGACGCTTGACAAAATCGCCGACGCTACGCACGACTTGTGCGGCACGATCAGCCTGTTGCAATAGTCTCTTTAGTGCTTGCTCTGCTTCGTCCGGATGGCCGCTTGCCAATAAATTTTGACTGGCTGTCGCGAAGCTCTGGATCGCCGAAAGCGGTTGATTAATTTCGTGGGATAGGACGGTCGCCACCTCCCCCAGCATGGCCAGTCGCGCATTGGTTTGCAATTGCTCCTGCTGGCGACGGTTCAGATCTTCCGAGCGTTTCAGCTCCGAGACATCGATCACCGAACTCATCCAGCCCGTTTGCAGCCCGTGGGCATCCAAGAGGGGTGATTCATGAATCAAGGCTGGAAAACGCTCACCATTTTTGCGCATGAACACCGTCTCGAAAGCTTCCCGACCCACGTTGCCCGACAACACTTGGGCATAGCGCCGCTGGTAGCCCGCTTCGCCCTCTGGTGCCCAGTAGGGCATCGGCGGTTTGATGCCCAATAACTCTTCAGGAGCAAAGCCTGTCATTTCGGTAAAGGCGCGATTGACATAGATAATTCTCCCTTCCATGTTGCGTGCACGAAGGCCCGTCACAAGAGAGTCTTCCATGGCTCGACGCAGCGTGGTTTCATCCAGTAAATTTTCCTCAATGAGACGTCGTTGCCGTAAGGTCCGCCACAGCATCACGCCGCTGGCGAGCAGTACGGCGCACAAAATGAGTAGGAGCGTTAATTGGGTTGACGCGACTCCTTCAGAGGGATTGGTCGGGCGGCTGGCTCGCAGAAGCAAGCCCTGCTCGCCGACTCGCACCGGTACTTCAGCGGAAATATCGGCCTGTCTAAATAGTAGGCCCGTCGGCCTCGATATCATGGTCCCATCGACATCGGCAAGCGCGATTCCGTAGGTTGAAAGAAATCCTTGCGGCAGCGCGCTGTCGAGGGCACGGCTGATCAGCAAGGTAAAAACGTAAAACGCCGAGCCCTTGGGGTCGGCGGCGATGACCAGATCGATAACCTCGCCGCCGTAGGCATTTCCGAAAGTCCGATAGAAAGAGCGCGAATATGAAGCCTCTTTTCGATCACGTACATGTTCGACGGCTACCCGTGTATCAATCAATAATCGGTCGGCTTGATCTCTTGGGACGCGCGGATTCGGAGGGCCGGAGTCTAAACTGGCGAGTAGTAAAAGTTCACTATCTCGAAGCTCGATTCTCAACAAAGCCGGTAAGTTCGCAAAGGACTGGGACCAGTGTTGGGCGAGAAGTTTTGATGCTTCGTCTGACCGGCTCTTTGCAAACGCCGCGCTGCTGAAGATCGGCGCGGTTTTTTCCGCTTGTTGAGAAAATGAGCTAGAGATGTCAGTGAAATAGGTGCGTAAGCGTTCCGAGGCCGAGCGGGTTTCGCGCTCGAGACCGTGCTGAGACTTTGAGGTTTGATACAAGCCCGCGAGCCGAATCGAGAGCGCAGCCAGGCAGAGTACAGCGGCGATGAAAAAGATCAGCCAGCCCCAATAGGAGGGTGAACGCTGGCGTTGGTCGCGGCTTAAGCTCCAGTTGAGCGAGGGCCAGCCCTTAGCGTCGGAGTCAGCGTTCTGAGCTGAAGCCGCATCGCTTTTCGAAGGAGGCTGGTGAAGTGCAGGCACGATTCAATCATCTTTTTTGCAAGCAAACCTCAGGATACTAGCATTCGAACCTGCTCTTCGGAATAGCCCAGTAAATCGACCAACACTTCTTGAGTGTGCTCGCCCAGTCGAGGCGGTGGCAGCTTGTATTTGACGGGCGTTTTCGAAAATTTCATCGGACTACCCACCAAGGGAACCGCTCCGCTATCCGCACGGTCCAAGGACATGCGTAAGCCGCGAGCTTGAACTTGAGGATTCTTGAAAGTTTGTTCGAGATTATTAATGGGGCCGCAGGGTACGCCGACCGCTTCTAAGGTCTGTACCCACCACTCGGCACTTTGGGCCGCGAACATGTCTTTGAGCTGAGGCAGGAGCGCCTCGCGATTGCGCACACGATTGGGGTTGCTGTTGAACCTTGCGTCCTGAGGAATATCCTGCCGGCCACCCGCCGCGCAAAGCTTTCTGAACTGATCGTCATTACCCGCCGCGACGATGATCCAGTCGGTATTGGATTTAAAGGTCTGATAGGGTGTTAAATTAGGGTGGGCATTGCCCCAACGACGTGGCGGGTGACCACTGACCAAGTAGTTACTGTTCATGTTGGCCATCATGGCCACTTGCACGTCGAGCAAGGCCATGTCAATGTATTGCCCCTCACCGCTGCGCTCGCGATGAAACAGCGCCGCCAACACCGCCTGGGTGGCGTACATGCCGGTCATTAAATCGGCGACCGCGACGCCCGCTTTTTGCGGGCCGCCTCCAGGCTGGTCATCGGCCTCCCCAGTGATCGACATGAAGCCGCCAAGGCCTTGAATAATGAAGTCATAGCCAGCTCGATGCTTCCAGGGTCCGGTTTGACCAAAGCCCGTCACCGAGCAATACACCAAGGATGGATTGATTTGAACCAGGCTCTCATAGTCAAGCCCATACTTTTTGAGTTGCCCGACCTTGTAATTTTCGAGAACCACGTCGCTGATCTTGGCGAGGTCGCGCACGACTTGCTGGCCTTGTGGGGTACTGATGTCGATCGTGATGGAGCGCTTGCCTCGATTGGCCGCGAGATAGTAGGCAGCGTCAGTGCTATCGCTACCGTCCTTGTTCTTTAGAAAGGGTGGCCCCCAACTGCGAGTGTCGTCTCCGGCCCCCGGCTTTTCAACCTTGATGACATCGGCGCCAAGATCAGCGAGATTTTGTGCACACCAGGGGCCTGCCAGTACACGGGTGAGGTCTAGTACACGGATATTGTCGAGTGCTGCGGGCATGTTTTCACTTTATCTGTATGGAATTGAAAGGTGATTCGTCACCGAGGGATGCGCTGCTCGAGTAGACCGCGGTAGGTTGCGCCGCGAATGTCCTCCGGCCTTCGGTCCCCCCTTTACTTCGCTCTGCAACCTACCGGGGTGTACTCGACCGGAGATGTGCTTCATTTGAGAGCTTTCGTATTTGCATTTTTTCAATGGTGAGTTCATCTCACGCGTTCGAAGGGCACTTTGGAGGGCACGTCTGGCGCTACCCACATGGCTCGATCATTGACATTGATGATGATGCCAGCAACGCTTTCTACGCTGGCATCCGGCGCAAGGTCCGGGTTGGGGTGGCGACATACGGAGAGGTAACCGTCGCTTTCGTCGCGTAGCAAGGCCTCAAGATCTTGACGCTGCATCGGCCGTTTGAGCGAGTGGCGTTTTGCGGTCGCCAAGCGGGGTTCCGAGGAAAGCAGGCCTGATGTCGGATGCTGGATCGGCTTCAAGGGTTCGCTCAGAAAGTGATTGGTATGGGTCATGACGCCGTTCTCGGCGGGCCATTCGTGCCAGCCTCGTGGCGAGACTTCCAGCGAGGCCACCTCGCCAGCGGTATCGGCGCAAGGGACGTTGGAGCCTGCACCAAAGCCAAAGCGGCTGGCCAGTTCGTTCATGCGCAGGCGAATCGCTTGCAAGCTGGGTTGGGTCAGGAGATGTCTGAGTAGGGCGTGGACGGGAATTGCAGGTTTTTCGCCATCGTATTGGCTGCGAATGATGTTGAGCCCAACGGCCACGCGATCCGCTTCGGGACCGACGCCCAGCCCAATTTTGGCGAGCATGCCGGCCTCGGTCAGGGTGATAAATTCTCGGCCTGGAATCCAAGAACCGGCCGAAGCACCTGCTGAGGAATCTGCTGAGGAATCTGCTGAGGCATCAGCGCCAGGGCTCGCCTGTACGGCCTTGCCATTCTCGGATGTTGGCCGAGACCAGGCTCGCCCTTTCAGCAGCACAAGGGCCTCACGTTGCGTGCCCACCCAGTCCCAGTTTTGAGCCAGCCATGATTTTCCGTCAGCACTGGCCCGTGGCATTAATGCGAGGGCTGTGCATTCGCCCTCGCCAAACACCGATGCGGCCTGCCTTTGAGCCGCGCTGATCGGTGGACCGCCGGTGTCAAGCGGGCTTTTAATGCCGCCCTGCGTTGCTGCCACGCCTAAATACTCCGCTGGAAGGATCTCAGAGCGGCAGTTCAAGGCTAAAATGTCCTCGTAGCGAACCCCTGCGCCCTCGGCAATTCCCCGCATCTCGTCTAAAAAACTCGGGTCAAGTGCTGTAATGGCGGCTTGCATGGCTAGCGCTTTGTCGCAAGCCTGTTCCCAGGAAATGCCGCAATTTGCAAAAAGCCGGGCATAAGTCGCGCGCGAATGAAGAATTTGGGCGCTGCAAAGTTGTCCGTACAGGAATCCTTGTTCTTTGGCGCTTTGGGCTTGAAGGGTATCAATGATGTTGAACATAAGCTCGATCAAAAGGGCAGGTTGGCTAGTCAGATAAAATGTATAGTATGAAATCTTCTGAAATTCGCGAACAATTCTTACGTTTTTTTGAATCCAAGGGCCACCAAAGGGTGGCATCGAGCCCCGTGGTGCCCGGTGATGATCCCACTTTACTGTTCACCAATGCCGGGATGAACCAGTTTAAGGACGTATTTTTAGGCTTTGACAAGCGCTCCTACAGCCGCGCCACCACCTCGCAAAAGTGTATTCGTGCAGGTGGCAAGCATAACGATTTGGAAAATGTCGGCTATACCGCCCGCCATCACACCTTCTTCGAAATGCTCGGCAACTTCAGCTTTGGTGACTACTTCAAGCGCGACGCCATCCAGTATGCCTGGGAGTTGCTCACCGAGGTTTACAAGCTTCCCAAAGAAAAACTCTGGGTAACGGTGTACGCCGAAGACGACGAAGCCTTTGATATTTGGGAAAAAGAAGTCGGTGTGCCGGCTGGGCGCATTGTGCGTATTGGTGACAATAAAGGTGCCCGCTATGCCAGCGATAATTTCTGGATGATGGGCGACACGGGCCCTTGTGGCCCCTGTTCAGAGATTTTTTATGACCATGGCCCGGATGTGGCGGGTGGTCCGCCCGGAAGCCCGGAGCAGGATGGTGATCGCTTTATCGAGATCTGGAACAATGTCTTCATGCAGTACAACCGTGACGACGCCGGGGTCATGCATAAACTACCCAAGCCCAGCGTCGATACCGGTATGGGCTTGGAGCGCATCACGGCGGTGATGCAGCATGTGCATTCCAATTACGAAATTGATCTGTTTGTGAAGCTTCTGGCGGCGGCCAAGGCGGCTGTCGATGGTGCCACCGGATCGGCGCAATCCGCGAACTGTGATGCCACCAGCCCCTCGCTCAAAGTGATTGCCGACCATATTCGCGCTTGCGCGTTTACCGTCTGCGATGGGGTCATCCCCGGCAACGAGGGGCGTGGCTATGTGCTTCGTCGTATCACACGTCGGGCCATTCGACATGGCTATAAGCTCGGCGCCCGCCTGCCGTTCTTCCATAAACTGGTATCGGCCTTAGTGGCTGAAATGGGCGAGGCCTATCCTGAACTGGCGAACGCCGAAAGCCGTGTGACCGACGTGCTGCGTCAGGAAGAAGAACGCTTCTTCGAGACGATTGCCCGAGGGATGGAAATTCTCGAGCGGGCGATCATGGAGGTCAACGAGTACGTCGGCAATCCTGGGAACCTGGTGAAAAATCAGAAGGCAATCTTGCGTGGCGAGATTGCCTTCCTTTTGCACGATACCTTCGGCTTTCCGCTTGATCTCACTGCCGACGTTTGCCGGGAACGTGGAGTGATTGTCGACGAAGAGGCGTTCAACGTGGCCATGAATCGCCAACGCGATCAGGCCCGTGCCGCCGGCAAATTTAAAATGTCCACGGCCTTGGCCTATCACGGGACGGCGACGAGCTTCAAAGGCTATGAGTCCCTGCACGTCAACGATGCCAAGATTCTCGCTCTTTATCGCGATGGACAGGCGGTCGATAAGCTCGCGAGCGGTGAACGAGGCGTTGCGGTCTTAGATTGCACGCCGTTTTACGCTGAATCCGGTGGGCAGGTCGGCGATCAGGGCGTCTTGAGTAGCCCTGGGGCCTCGCAGGCCGAAGGCTCAGCCTTATGGGTCGAAGTACAAGATGTCCAAAAGATTCAAGCCGATGTTTTTGGCCATCAGATTCACGTGGCTAAAGGCACGTTAAACGTGGGTGATCGTGTGAGCGCCCAAGTCAGTGCCGAGGTGCGCGCCAAAACCATACGTAATCATTCGGCAACTCATCTGATGCACAAGGCTCTGCGCGAAGTGCTCGGCACCCATGTCGCTCAAAAAGGCTCCTTGGTCGATGCCGAAAAAACACGCTTCGACTTTAGCCACCATTCCGCGCTCACGGCCGATGAGACGAAGCGCATTGAGGCCATCGTCAATGCTGATATTTTGGCCAATCCAGCGACCCAAGCGCGCGTGATGTCCTTTGATGACGCCGTGAAGGGCGGTGCGATGGCCCTCTTCGGCGAAAAGTATGGCGACTCGGTACGGGTGCTGGATATCGGAAGCAGTCGCGAACTGTGCGGCGGTACCCATGTTTCGCGCACCGGTGATATTGGTTTGTTCAAAATCATTTCGGAGTCCGGTGTGGCGGCGGGCATCCGTCGGATTGAAGCCATCACTGGTGATAATGCGCTGACCTTTGTGCAAGGTTTGGAAGCACAATTAGCTTCGGTGGCCCAGGTGCTCAAGGCCGCACCGGCTGAGCTGGTCTTTAAAGCGGAGCAAATGAGTGAGCAATTGCGCGCGCTCGAGAAAGAACTCAGTCGCCTGAAGTCCAAGTTAGCCTCTTCTCAAGGTGATGACCTGGTCTCACAAGCCGTCGACGTGAAAGGTATCAAAGTGCTGGCTGCGCAACTTGAGGGTGCCGACATGAAGACCCTGCGCGAAACCATGGACAAACTCAAGGACAAACTCAAGACTGCGGCCATTGTTTTGTCGACCGTGCAGGATGGAAAAGTGAGCCTGATCGCGGGTGTCACCGCAGATAGCATCGGCAAAGTGAAAGCCGGGGAGTTAGTCAACTTCGTGGCCGTGCAAGTGGGCGGTAAAGGTGGCGGCAAGCCCGACATGGCGCAGGCCGGCGGGACTCAGCCGGAACATCTTGCCAAGGCCTTGCAAGGGGTCGTCGCGTGGGTGGGCGAGCGAGTCTAAGGTGTGAACTGGGTGACGAGTTGGCCACGTGATTGGGTGATTGGGTGATCAGGTGACAAGGTTTCAACAGTGACTTCGACCCGCGCATCAGGCATGAAAACCCTGGTCTTTTTGGTGATTTTGTGCCATGTCGCCTACGGCGGCACTCGCGTCGCAATGTCGCTCGCGGGCCTTGAGTTGAAGGCCTCGCCCTTGGCGATTGGCATCATCCTGTCGTTCTATAACTTGCTTCCGATGTTCGTGTCGATCAGCTCGGGCCGACTGATTGATCGCTTCGGCGTCGCCAAGCCCGTCAGCTATAGCGTGGCCTGCCTGGCGCTTGGCACGGTGCTCCCCTTTGTGGCCTGGGATATCGGCGTACTTTACTTGGCGGCCGTGTTGATTGGCATGGGTTTCATGACCTTGCACCTGTGCATTCAAAAAGCCGCCGGTGAGATTGGCACCGCTAGTGAAGGACAAGAGGGGAACAAGGCTGCGGGAGGCGAGGGGGCGGATGGCCCAGGCCAGGTTCGCGCCACAAATTTTTCCTGGTTAGCACTGGGTTTTTCCATCAGTGGTTTTCTAGGGCCCATGATCGCGGGTTTTGCCATCGATCATATCGGCTATCGCGAGGCTTTCGGAGTATTAGCGGTTGCGCCCTTCATTGCTTATTTTGGTTTTAGAAAATTCGTTTTCCCCACGAGCCTGGAGGGCAAGGACGAGCCGATCATCGCAGGCCAGCCTCCTAAGCGGGTTTTAGATTTGATCGGCTCGCCAGAGTTAATGCGCCTGTATACGGCCGTTGTTGTTTTGTCGGCCTCCTGGGATGTTTTGCAGTTCCTCATCCCAATTTATGGCAAGAGCCTCGGACTGTCGGCCTCACAAATTGGTATTGTGCTGGGCGGCTTCGCGATTGGTTCTTTTCTGGTGCG
>JAYUOT010000214.1:0-2969 GCA_043760705.1 Betaproteobacteria bacterium | reverse complement strand
ATCGTGGGTCGTCTGATTCCTGCCGGTACCGGACTTGCGTTCCATAAGGCTCGCAAAGCCAAGGAGCAGATGGATGCTGAAGAAGCCAAGGCACTGGCGGCACAGGAGCTGCAAGCTCTTGATGATGCGAATGCTGCAGAGGCTGCGGAAGCGGCTACTGCGGGTGAGGGTGGCGAGGCTACTGCTAGTTGATCTCAGGTGCGGTTTAACGACCGCTACTTAAGGCAGGGCTTGTACAGACTGCCTAATTGAAAAAGCCCCTCAGGTGACTGCGGGGCTTTTTACGTTTTATCGGTCATTTTCACGATAGGATTCTAGACTTAAAAAACTCCTTTAAAACAAAGAGTTAGAGGTAAATTAAAGGCTCTAAACTCAGCATAGCGGATACATATTGCATCACAAACGCAAATGAATTACATTAGTGAGTAATTTTACTCACCGGAAAAATACTGCGAGCAAACTACCTTGACTTTACCCTTTCAGCGTCCAGTTGCAACATCGCTCGCGGCACGTCTACTCCAGCCACCTAGATTCATCCAGATTTTGGCCGGTCCACGTCAGGTCGGCAAAACCACCGTCATCCGGCAGCTAATTGAGACTCGCTCGCCAAACTCCTTTAGTTCGACATCTGCGGATCAACCCACAATAAGAATCGGTCCGGCCAATGAAGCACCCGAAACAAACTTCGCCCCACAAGCGAATGGCGACGCTCAATGGTTGCAGTTGATATGGCAACAAGCAGAGCAAAAAGCAAACGCTTGGTCGCAAGATCCCCAAGCTGGGACGCTTCCTTACATGCTGGCCATTGACGAGATTCAAGTCATTCACAATTGGTCTCAAATCATTAAAGGTCTGTGGGATTCCGCCCGAGAACGAGATATCCCAATGAATGTCGTACTGCTAGGCTCGGCCCCCCTACTGATTCAGAAGGGCTTGACCGAAAGTCTCGCTGGGCGCTATGAACTCTTAAAGATGGGGCACTGGTCCTTCCAAGAAATGGATGCGGCTTTCGGCCTTTCTCTTGAAGAATACATCTTCTTCGGCGGCTATCCGGGTAGCGCTCAACTCATAGGAGACGAAAACCGGTGGAGAAGCTACATACGCGAATCCTTGGTGGAACCCAATATCCAGCGTGACATATTGGCATTGGAGCGGGTTGATAAACCGGCACTCCTGCGCCAACTCTTCGAGCTTGGCTGCGCTTACTCAAGTCAGATTCTCTCGCTCGATAAGGCAACGCGTCAGATCAGCGGACATGTCCAAACCCTGGCCCATCACCTCACCCTGCTCGACCACGCTGGTCTCCTAGGAGGTCTCTATAAATATGCTGACCAAGCCGTGCGGGTTCGTGCGTCCCCACCAAAATTTCAGGTTCACAATAATGCCTTGATGTCCGTGACAACGGCACAAACCTTCGAGCAAGCGCAGGCCGATCGGAGCTACTGGGGTCGGCTATCCGAATCGGCAATAGGATCGCACCTACTTAATCTTCGCGACTCAGATACCTCCCTACTCTATTGGCGAGACAGCGATCTTGAGGTTGACTTTGTGCTGCAGCATCGCGGTCAGCTTCTTGGCATTGAGGTGAAAAGTGGGCGGCCTGGGACGGCACAAAAGGGTTTGTCAGAATTCCAAAGAAGGAATCCCGGGTCAAAGATCGTTGTCGTTGGAGGACAGGAAGTCTCTCTTGAGGAGTTCCTGTCTCAAGGTCTAAGGGATTGGTTGCCCTAACGCTTTTATGACTGAAAAGAATTTGCCACCCTTAGCTGAGCAATATCGCGTGCCGCGGAGGGCGACGCTAATGCAAGCGAAAGATCAGCCGGATACACGACTATTAAGTGAATGGCGAAACCTCGACGCCTATGTATTACTCGGCGAGCCGGGCGCGGGAAAGTCCGAGAGCTTTTTCGAAGAAGCCAGAGATTCTGGCGGCCACTATATGCCAGTTCGCAACTTCATTACCTTGGGCGCAAAGGGCAAACCGCAACCTTGGTTCCTGGATGGACTCGACGAGATTCGTTCTGGTAGTCACTCAGGCCACCGAACTCTAGCGGACTTACTTGCAAAGCTTGCGGAGTGCGGCACTCCAAGGTTTCGCATTTCTTGTCGTGAAGCAGACTGGTTCGGTGCAACCGATCAAGCTGATTTGGCGGTCGCTTCGCCCAATCAGACCATCAAATGCTTATCTCTTGATCCTCTTGACGAAGGAGACATCAAGGAAATTTTTCGTCAATCAGCTTGGCCTGAGGAGTCGATAGAAGATTTTCTTGAGAGAGCAGAGTTGCACGGGATTCGTAGGTTACTCAATAACCCATTGATGCTAGCCCTTACCATCAAAAGCGTTGGCGACGATGACTGGCCAAAAACGCGGACAGAAGTCTTTGAAAAGGCCTGCCGACATCTCCTTATCGAGACCTCGCGAAGCGGACGGCAACCCGCAAATACGCGCCCAGGCCAACTCGAAGGACTATTTGATGCAGCAGGCAAAATATGTGCGATGTTAGTACTGAGTGGCAAAGACTCTATCTCCGTTAATGCCGAGCCTGGGATCGACACACTAAGCCTCTCAGAACTGCCTCCACAAATGGAATCGGATTGGCTAAACGATGCGCTCAATGAAAAAGCATTTATCGCCATAGGCGGCGAGCGTCGGCCAAGGCATCGCACCATCGCGGAATTTCTTGCCGGTAAATTTATCGCCAAGACAATCGAGAGGGATGGCCTCCCCATCACTCGGGTTCTGGCGCTCATGCAAGGTTTCGATGGTCGCCCAGTCGAACCCATGCGAGGGCTCTATGCTTGGCTTTTGACCTCGCTTCGCGTGTCGACTAGTTTGCCCTGGATCTCCCTTGATCCGATTGGGCTTGTCCTCAACGGTGATATCGCCCAATTCAATGCGGATCAAAAGAGAAAATTGATCGAGGCTCTAAGAAACGAAGCCAGGACGAATAGAATCTTTAGAAAAGATG
>JAYUOT010000213.1:0-2973 GCA_043760705.1 Betaproteobacteria bacterium | reverse complement strand
GATGTCAGGTAGATTTAAGCCTTCGTTTGCCCATAATGAAATCCCGAGAGCACTTCTAAAGGAGGCGCTCACTCAACTCGCCATTGCGCCAGCAGTGGCGTTATTAGGCCCGCGACAAGTGGGTAAAACAACCCTGGCAAAAGGCATCAGCGCTCACTTTCCGGGCGCCGTGCATCTTGATTTGCAACGTCCAGAAGATCGTCAACGATTAATCGGCGCAAGTGCCTTCCTACAATCCCATCGCAATCGCTTGGTCGTGCTGGACGAAGTGCAATACGTTCCGGAAGTTTTCGCGCTGTTGAGACCCGAAATCGATGCACATCGCAAAGCGGGACGCTTTCTCCTTCTAGGCTCTGCATCTGGCCGCTTGCTTCAGCAGAGCTCCGAGTCGCTCGCAGGAAGAGTGAGCTATCTGGAGCTGACACCGATTCGGATTAGAGAGTTACAGGGCGAGAAGGAGGACTCCGAGTCACTGATGCAAATGCTTTTTCTTAGAGGAGGCTTTCCTCTTAGCTACCTCGCGCCCAGTGATGACTTATCTTTCGACTGGCGCTTAAATTTTATTTCAACTTTCCTAAATCGCGATCTTCGCGAGTTCGGCGTCAACGTACCTGCGCAAACGCTGCACCGCTTCTGGCGCATGTGCGCACATCTGCACGGGCAACTACTTAACGCCTCTTCAATTGCCTCTGCCTTGGGCGGAATTTCGCACACCACTGTCGGGCGCTATCTTGATTCATTGGTAGACACCATGATGTTACGGCGACTAGAGCCGCATTTTGTAAACGTCGGCAAGCGCCTAACCAAGTCGCCCAAGATTTATGTGCGAGACACCGGGCTACTCCATGCGCTGCTCAACATCAAAGACATGGACGGCCTGAGCGGACATCCCATCATTGGTCAATCCTGGGAAGGGCTCATGATTGAACAAATCTTTTCACTTGCGCCCAAGGGTTCGGATCTTGGTTTCTATAGAACCGCCGCCGGAGCAGAACTCGATTTAGTGGTCGATACAGGCAGCAAGAAAATTGGTTTTGAAATTAAGTTTTCGAAAACACCAACGCTCAGCAAAGGATTTTGGCAAGCCTGCAAAGACACCGGGGTCGAGCAGGCATTTGTAGTTGCGCCAGTCAGGGAGGGGTGGCGGATTAAATCGCATCAAAGCCATACGGCTGAGGTGATTTCTCCGGAGCAGCTCGACCAAGTTTTCAAATCATTTGAATAGCGGTTGCGAAGCGATCCAGTTTTGGCTAGGGAAGCGCGATTAAATCCGCGCTTCCCTAGTGGGTCCTGATGAGGCTTGCGGCCGCATCTTGAAAAATCCGCGTTCGCTCCATGATGCGGGGGTTGACTCTTTCGCTGAGGAAATCCAGCTCCTCGCTCGTCAATTGCCTCCCTAATCGGCTCTCGAGTGCCTGAGCGGCTGCCTTCACCCCTTTCACCATATTGTTGATCTCCTCGCGAAGGTAGGAGCTACTCACACCCGCAAGTTTGGCTAGGTTCAACCAATGTTTTTGCTCGTACCAGCCTGCGCGGTACTCGTTCAGCAAGCCCATCGACAGACTTTGCTCAGGTAGGTAGGGCAAAACACATAAGAGGTCGTAGAGAGGAGCTGTTTTCCATCCATTGTGATACAAGAACGAATAGTTTTTGGCATGGGCATCCTGGTTGCCAATTAGAAAATTAAAGAGCCAGGCTCGTAAGTGGGTACGGCGACCGATCGCGGGCACAGTTAAATAGCTACAACCTTCAAAGAAGTGCTCTGTGTCGATACCTGCGTTGTGGCTTCCATATTTGCGCTCCCTCGGCAAATTCAGCATCTGACAGAGATCAATTTGATGAAGTCGCTTCACCGCTAAGCCCCTGCGTTCGCGGTCGAAACGCTCTGAGACTAACATTCGAACTCCGCCAATCGTCATGATGGAAGTGCGTGCTGCGGGTAAACCAAGAGCCACTGCAAGTTGAGTGCAGGCAAACTCGTTGGCAGGTAACATCAAGTAACGGACATCCGTGCTTTCCGGCTTGAAAATATGGGTAGAGGCTGCGCGTCCTTTTGGAACTTTAAAGCGCTCGTTTGGCTGGCTCGCACTTGGATCAAACCAAAGAGCAAATTTATCTTGCGCACCTGCTAAGGACAGACGAGGCAAAGAACTCTCTTGATTCACAATGAAGGCAATGGCATCTGCCCGCGACCGTGAGGTTTGCAGGCTCTCGCCGAATATTTTTTCGGGAAGCGTCAGGTACTCTACCGGTGATGGGTCTTGATCCTCGGACGTTAAAGCGTAAGCCCCAGTAAGTTCCTGGCCAAGCGCTTGAAACCAGTCTTCAAAGGAGCGCGGTCGCGGATTGAGACGCGCCGCGACACGCCCTGCAAAGGGTTCCTCCGGCAAATAGTTAACGAAGAAGTTTTGAACTGCGGTCGATTCGAGGACGATATTTTTTTGGCCAACTAAGTGTGGCGAAAGGGGGAGTGCAGGCCGCTTGGTGAACTCGAGTCGCCAAGTACTCCCCGAGGGACGCAGCGAGCCAATCCATTTCTCGTTGCAATAAAGTCTCATTGGCGCTCAGGCTTTAGAATCAAACGAAGACCGAGCTGAGTGGCGACATGCAGAGCCTTCTCGAGCTGAATCGTCGGCTTGCCCCCTTCCAAATGGCTGAAAAAAGGTGCGCTAACAGCACATAGAGCGGCCGCTTCAGCTTGAGTAAGTTTGGCGTTTTTTCGGGCTTGCCTGATCAGTTGTCCAAATTCTTGGCTATTCAAAATATTAACGATCAAATAAATAAAGCCCAATCCTACCTGAAACGATAAAAATATAAAGGATCTTTTATATTTTGGCGACGACTTCGAATTTTCAAACTTTATAAATGATCGTTTATGCGGGTGAATGCTAGTGCTTCCTAGGAGGGTGCCTTAGGGCACATTTTGGTACAACTTCGGTTCGTGATTCCTCTCTTTTTAATCTTGGCTTCGCC
>JAYUOT010000212.1:0-2973 GCA_043760705.1 Betaproteobacteria bacterium | reverse complement strand
CAAAACATCATTTAATGTTTTCGCCTTCGCCCTGATCTTGCGCCTTATCATCATCCTCATTAAACATTCCTGATCCCATATCGTCAGGATCTTCGTCTAAATTTTTTCGCTTTTCATCGGGGGATTTGCGCTTAGTTTTTTCAATTTCTGACATTGAATCTTCGTCGCTGAATCTATCTTGATCTGTGCTCATGCTGGTCTCCAATCTTGAATGAAATGGGGCAGAGAATTCCGACCCTGTTGCGAAGTTAGCCGAACATGCCTTTGCTTTCCGTGCGCTACCCCACAAAAGATTTTAAAAATTTAGCCCGCCAGATAAGTGCTATTTGCAATCGGCAAGTCCGTTTATTTAGCCTTGCTGGCGCGCACCGGCTTTGTGTTGGGTGGCCTTCTGAGAATGCGCAACAGCGTCCAGGCCATTCAGCACCTCGGACGTCAGACGATTCAATTCATTTTTCACCACGGCATAGCACTCACATGCCTGGGTCTCCAAGCCAACCCGGTTCAGCACGGTAATGTGGCCACGGCGGTAATCGATAAAGCCCGCCCGCTGCAGCTTCCCTGCGGCCTCGGTAATGCCTTCCCTTCTTACGCCGAGCATACCGGCGATCATCTCCTGCGTCATGACCAACTCGCTCGATGGCAATCGATCAAGCGTCACCAATAACCAACGGCTTAATTGCTGAACCACGGAATGATGGCGATTACAAACCGCCGTCTGCGAAGTCTGTGTCATTAATGCCTGCGTATAGCGCAGAAGTAAACGTTGCATCAAACCGCCCATTTCGAATTCCTGCTTCAGTAAACGGCCCTCCAGCCGATAAGCATTGCCGGCAGCCTGCACCACGGCCGAGTTTGGCGTAGTGCCTCCCCCCATGAACAGCGAAATGCCGACTACGCCTTCTTTTCCCACGCCCGCTATTTCGAGTGTTGCGCCAGACTCCGTCACATACTGTAGCGAGACGATGGCGGTGGTAGGAAAAAAGGCATGCACTAACTTTCCGCCGGATTCATACAGCATCTCACCCAGCGGCAGCGTTACCCATTCCAGATGCGGCGCTAAGCGCTCGAATTCCGCAGCTGATAGCGCCGCGAGCAAATGGTTTTGTGTTGGATGATGGGAGGACGTCATGGTTATTTTTCGCCCTCTTGCTCAGCATTTCTCGTCGTAATTTCCACGCCAATACCGCGATAACCCTGAAAGCGGAAAGCCTGGTTAAACTTCGGTTCGCCGCTCACCTTAAATTGTTGGTTCGAGCCATCTGCATTCACCCGGCTAAAAACAAAATCCAAAAACGGCTGCCGTGCGGCAATCTTTGCACGTAACATTTCGCGTTCCGTTTCATTCCAGCCCGTCGTCCTGTCGTCACCGGCTTCATTTTGTTGCCCCGAGCCGGAGATGCCAAGCATTTCCATTACCGGGCCAAAAACCTTGATAAATTTTCCGTGTTCATCTTGGTCCCAATACCAATCGGAAGCGAGCTCAGTCAAGCTCTGATATCGCGCTTCACTTTCGCGCAGTTCGGCCGTCCGCTCCAGCACTGTCTTCTCAAGTATCTTATTGTAATCATTGAGTTTTTTGTACAGCAGCCGAACTTCGAGCATATTGTGGATACGTGTCGTCACTTCAGCCAGATCGAACGGTTTACTGATGAAATCTTTTGCGCCCGCATGCAAGGCGCGCAGCTTGTGGCCCGGCAGAGCCGTGATGACGAGAATCGGAAGGTAGCCATCCGCATTATCGGCCTTTAGGACATCCATCACCTGAAACCCATCCATGTCAGGCATCAACAAATCGAGCAGAATCAGGTCGTACTGATGCTTGCGATGCAGCGCGCTGACCTCTTGCGGTTTCATCGTTGAAGTGACGTTGGTATAACCAACTTCACTCAGCATTTGCTCAAGCAATTGCACATTGGTTTCCTGATCGTCAACCACCAGGATGCTCGCACTTAGAATTTCCGGGAGACTGATCATGATGGTATTTCCTCACTACTATTTTCTCTGGTCGAGTTGGTTTTAACGACTTGCAGCGCCGCGTCAAGGGTGTCCATAAATTCGTTGATCTTGATCGGTTTAGTGAGATAACGAAAAAATCCTGACCCCAATCCTTTCTCGATTTCGTGGGGCATGGCATTAGCACTGATGGCGATTACCGGAATGTGCGCGGTGGCAGGATCTTGCGCCAGGACACGCATTGCCTTCACCCCATTCATGCCTGGCAGGTTGATGTCCATCAGTATCATGGTGGGTCTCACCTTGCGCGCTATTTCGATACCGCTACTGCCATTCCTTGCGCTTAACAAACGTATATCAGACCGCCGCGCGATGATATCTTCAACCAGCAGTAGGTTTGCCGGGTTGTCTTCGACATAAAGCAATGTGTGCGCACGCGCGCTGGTTTCGGCTTCCGACCCGTCGATAGGCGCGGGTTGTATGACATCCTTGGTAAAGTGCGGTTCGTGCGCCAGGTTGAGTTCGATCCAGAACACGCTGCCCTTACCAGCCGTGCTCTCCACGCCTATCTTACCGTCCATCAATTCAATCAGCCGCTTGCTCACCACCAGGCCGATGCCGGCGCCCTCCTCGTTGCCGCTCCCACGGCCTAGTCGGTTGAATGGCTGAAATAGTTGTTCGAACTGTACCTTGTTCAACCCTGTGCCCGTATCACGTACGTTGATGCGTATCAATTTTGGCGACATCAGCTTGCAATCTACGCCAACCGCTCCGCCTACTTTGTTATATTTAATCGCGTTGGAAAGTAAGTTGACGACGACCTGCTTCAACCGTGTATGGTCGGCATCCACCCAGTTAGCCATATCGATGTTAGCAAAGGTAACGCTTGCGCTCGTGCGTCAGCTCGAGTCCAACGCGCGGCGTCACAGGTCGCGCTCCTGCCACCGAACGAGAGTTACTGAAGTTCCTTCTATCGCGTAGACCGCCTGGATTTCATGCGTGAGTGGCTGTCCCCTC
>JAYUOT010000211.1:0-5945 GCA_043760705.1 Betaproteobacteria bacterium | reverse complement strand
CGGAAGAAGCTGGTACAAGGCAACACTGGGCGAACACGCGCCAATTAAAGCCGTCGCAGCGTTGTGCCAAGTGTTGGGTGGCCAAACCCAAGACCTTGGCCGAGCGCACACATCAGTGCCCATGTGGTCACACGATGCCCCGCGACCAGAACAGTGCGTTGGTGGTACTCATCGACGCACACACGCCCGGTACAGGCGTGGCGGCGAGACCCAAGCCTCTGCGGACTAAACCCCGTAAGCCAAGGTCAACGACCCGCGAAACCCCTACTGCAACGCCTCTCGGCGTTCATTAGCGGGAGAGTTCATGTAGCATCCATCGTGCCACAGCGCCAAAATCGCCCCCGCCCGCAGCGTTAAGGCTCTAACAACACTCCAGACCCATCCTTCAAACCCGTCCTTTAAACCCATACTTTCCGAGAACCGTATTACCCATTCCCAAATGCCGCCTGACGACGCTCAGGCTTCGATGCCCGAGGCAAGCTTTAGGTCGTTTGGACTGTGCGCTGCCCTTGTGAGAGCCGCGACCGAACTCGGCTTTGTGACACCCACACCCATTCAGCAGCAAGCCATTCCCACCGTCCTCGCGGGAGGCGATGTGATGGGCGCGGCCCAGACAGGCTCGGGCAAAACCGCCGCTTTCGCCCTACCCTTACTGCAAGGACTGCAAGACCGTACGGAGGAAACCCAGTTCAGCGCGCGCAAGGCCAGCGTTTTGGTGTTGGTGCCAACTCGCGAACTCGCCGCGCAGGTGGGCGAGGTGTTTCGCAGCCTCGCTCAGTACCTTCCCACTAAGCTAAAAATCGCCGTCGTGTTTGGTGGCGTGTCGATCAATCCACAAATGATGGCACTGCGTGGCGGGGCCGACATTGTCATCGCCACGCCTGGGCGTTTACTCGATTTGGTTCAGCAAAATGCGGTGAAGCTCTCCTGGGTTCAAACCCTGGTGCTCGATGAGGCGGATCGTTTATTGGACTTAGGCTTTGCCGAGGAGCTGGATGAAATATTGAAGCTCCTGCCTTCAGAGCGACAAAACTTGTTTTTCTCCGCCACCTTTCCAGAAGCGGTCGATGCACTGGTCACGAGTTTGCTCCACGCGCCACTGCGTATCGAGATTGACAGCTCCCCCGAGAACGATCCCATCATTGAGCAGCGCGTGTTTCAGGTCGACGAAAACCAGCGCACTCAATTACTGGTCCATCTCTTCACGGAAAATAACTGGGATCATGTCCTGGTGTTCGTGGCGAGCCAGTACGCAAGCAATCGAGTGGCCGAGAAATTGCAACGCGCCAAGATCTACGCGACAGCCTTCCATGGAGGTTTAAGCCAGGGTGCGCGCACCCAAGTGATGGAGCAGTTCAAGGCCAATCGCTGGCAAGTCGTCGTCACCACCGACCTTGCGGCACGCGGCATTCACATTCCAAAACTACCGGTGGTCGTGAACTATGATTTGCCGCGCTCGGTCACGGACTACACCCACCGTATCGGTCGCACCGGTCGTGCTGGCGAAAGCGGTTTGGCGGTGAGCTTTGTGAGCAGTTCAGCAGAGCCGCACTTTCGCTTGATTGAGAAACATCAGGGATTGAGTTTGCCAAGGGAAATTGCACCTGGTTTTGAACCTAGCGCCACCGAACTACAGATATCGGGGTCCAGCGTGAGCGAGAACGCCCTGGATGATCAACAAAAAAGTCCGGGCGAAGCGCCAGTGTCTAAAGACCCCGCGCAAATAACCGGCGGCATTAAGGGCAAGCGCCCGAGCAAGAAGGACAAGCTCAGGGCGGCAGCCAAGGCCCTGGCCGCCGGCAAGCAAACTCCCTAGTAGGGTGAGTCACAAATTCGCTACATTAAGACGAGGTGCGGTGGGGGCGTGGGCAGGAGTAGGACGTGCGCTTCGGCAGACGAGAAATCGCTCTACGTCGATATCACTCGCTGCAATTGAGCCGTAAATGAACAAATACGGCTCATGAGCAAGCACCGCCAAACCACTCATCACGGTTATATCTGGCAACGCACAGATTGGCCCAAGCTTAGTTTTAGCCTTGAGAGCCTGGTTCCATTCCTTGATGCCGCACGACTGCAACAGGCCAGGCTCCTCGGTCAAATGGAGGCCATAGACCTGTCTTCGAAGACAGCGCTTCTCGGTGACCTCTGGGTGCAAGACACCTTAGCCACGGCCGCCATAGAAGGTGAGCAACTCGATATGAATGCGGTACGCTCTTCCGTACACCGAAGGCTAGGACTGAACAATGACCACACCCGTGATCGCTGGGTGGAAGGCCTTGTAGATATCCTACAAGATGCGAGCACTAAATATACGGAGCCCCTGACCGAGGAGCGCCTTTGCAATTGGCATGCCGCGCTATTCCCCTCGGGTAGGTCTGGCCTGCACAAAATCGTGGTCGGCCATTATCGTGACCACTTAGATCCCATGCAAATTGTAAGCGGCTTACCTGGGAGAGAAATCATTCATTACATAGCACCTCCTTCAAAACAGGTCGCCAACGAGATGAGAAAGTTTCTTTACTGGTTTGAGGAAACCAACCCCTTGCTCGCCAATAAAAGGAGCATTAACGGCCTAGTTCGAGCAGCCATCACCCATCTTTGGTTTGAAACGATTCACCCCTTTGAAGACGGCAATGGTCGAATTGGCCGGGCTGTAGTCGACCTCGCAATCGCACAAGACATCGGCAATTCAACCCGAGTGTTTAACTTGGCGAAGCAATTCCTTGAAAGCAGAAAAGGCTACTACGATGCTCTCAATTCAGCCCAAACTGGAGGTACGGAAATTACTGGCTGGGTGAAATGGTTCTTGCAAACCTTCCGTCTTGCCTGCATCAATTCGCAGGGCGTTGTGCAACAAGCGCTCATCAAAGCGGAGTTCTGGCAAAGGGCGGTCGACCAAGGTTTGAACGACCGGCAATCCAAAGTATTACGCCGATTGGTTGAAGCCGGTGATGGTGGCTTTCTCGGCGGTATGACTGCAGACAAGTATTGCAAAATCACGGGAACATCAAAAGCCACGGCGACCCGCGATTTGGCTAGTCTGTTAGCCGCTCAACTGTTGGTGATTGAAGGAGTTGGGCGCGCCACTCGCTATGCCGTCGCCGTGAAGGGCTGGAATGAACCGAATGAAAGTCAATAACAAGATCAGCGCGTATACACCGTCCCTTCGATCATGAGAGCGCCCGGCTTCACAGGGTATACGGTCAACCGGTTCGGCGCGGGCGCGCCGGTGAGTTGCAAGGTGTAGCCCATGAGCTTGTAGCTTCCAGAATAACTGGCCGGTGAGCCGTCCGCGGAGGTCATCGGCACGGACGTGAACTGATAGCTACCGTCGCTGCGAAACAGATAGCTCTGGCGTTGCATTTGGCTACCGATCACAAGCGCCACATACTGGCCCTCAATCGCCTGGTTCGCGGGTAACGAGGGTACTTTGTAGGTGTCATTGCCATCCATTAAAAAGCGCTCACCCTCGCGTTTGCTTAATATTTTCGCGGGTACTGAGGGGCCTTCACGAGGCTGCAACACCAAGCGATCTTCAGCAATACGGTATTGCCCGCAGGGCTGCGATTTTTGAAGCTGCGAAAAATCGGCCGGCTCGCGATCTAATCCGCCGACTGGAAGCCCAAGGCAATAGTGGCCATCCTGCCAAAAATAGTAATGCGCGTAGGAAAAATTGGCGCCAATCGCGCGTTGCTCGACGAATAAACCTTGCAAGGTTTGCGCCCCGGCTGGATTGGCCTGGGAAGACGTTTGCGCAGTCGCCACGACGCCTTGGGCGAGAACGCACGCGATCAATAATTCACGAATCATGGCCGACGCTCACAAGGGTCAAAGGAAAGGGATTCAGAGTACAAACCAGGAGGTGTTCGCGCAAGCACATTCATGGTTAAAGTGTGACGAATTTCAGGCACACTCTAATCGATGGGTCATTCAAGAAAGCACTTGGGGGTTTAAATCGAAACCCCTGATGCGCTATTGCCGGTGCTCCCCTATACTTTGCGGTTGTGGCCGTGGCCCATCCATCCAGTAGTCACCCAACGCTTCGTCACATAGCGCTACTGTGGTGAGTCACGACCCTAACAAGAGAGGATCGGACCCCAATGGCATTCACCCTAAAACCGCTTCACCCTTTGTTTGCGGCTGAAGCGACCGGCATTGATCTCAAGCTTGCCCTGGATGAAGCGACGATCACAGAAATTGACGCCGCCATGGATCAATACGCAGTCTTGGTATTTAGGAATCAGGCGCTTGACCAGGGTCAGCAAATCTCGTTCTCCAAACAATTTGGACCCCTCGACGCCGGGCTTCGTAAAGCCACGGGGGCGGCTACGCGCTTCCAGTATGAGGAGCTGATCGACATCGGCAACATCGCCATGGACGGATCGGTTGCAGCGCCAGACAACACCAAGCTCATCGGTGTGCTGGCCAACCAACTCTGGCATAGCGACAGCACTTTTCAAAACCTGCCGGTGAAATACTCCATGCTCTCGGCGGTGGTCGTACCCGATGAAGGCGGTCAAACGCAATGGGCCGATTTGCGCGCCGCCTGGGACGCTCTGCCCGAAAAAACCAAACAACATGTTGAAGACCGAATCGCAAGCCACACGGCGTTTCACTCGCGCATCATGCTGGGCGATGATCGCTACACTGAAGAGCAACTGAAGCGCTTTCCTCCGGTCGAGCGCGCACTGGTGCACCGCCACCCCAATTCCGGGCGCAAGGTGCTTTTCCCGAGCGTACACATCGAATCGTTGAGTGGGCTCACGGTTCCAGAAGGTCGTCTGCTGGTGGCCGAATTGATCGAGCACGCCACCCAGCGCGAATTCGTATACACCCACGACTGGCAGGTCGGCGACTATGTGATGTGGGACAACCGTTCAACTTTACATCGTGGACTACGCTACGATCTAAACAAACGGCGCGACCTGCGCCGCACCACCACCTTGGAACGTGGCTATGCTCATAACATTTCCGCTTAAGAAAGATTTGACAATGAAAGCAACTTTCCGCCATCCAAAACAATTCATCGCTCAGGCAATACTGGCCTCACTTGTTGCAACAGGTCTGTTCACCGTGAATTCGGCCTTCGCTCAGGCTTACCCCAACCGCCCTGTGAAAGTGATCGTCCCGTTTGCAACCGGCGCCGCCTCGGACACCATTGCACGCATGATTTCGGATCGATTATCCAGCGCACTTGGCCAAAACTTTATTGTAGAAAACCGACCGGGCGCTGGAGGCACCATCGCCAATGATGCGGCGGCGAAGTCGCCCGCAGATGGCTACACCTTGTTGATTTCCACGGCCGCGTTACCTATCAGCGCTGTGATGTATCGTGGCCTGAAATACGACACGTCCAAGTTTGCGTCGATTACCGTGTTTACGCATTCACCTTTGGCGTTCGCAGCCAACCCTAACTTTCCGGCCAAAACCGTGCCGGAATTTATTGCCTACGCCAAAGCAAATCCCGGCAAAGTGAACTTCGGCTCGCTTGGGCTCGGCACCTCTCATCATGTTACTGGGGAAAAGCTCAAGCTCGAAGCCGGTATCGACATGGCCCACGTGCCTTATAAAGGCTCGGGTGCAGCCCACACCGACCTCATGGGCGGACAGATCCAGGTCATGTTCGATAATTTGGTGGCCCTGATGCCCAATATTAAGTCTGGCAAGTTGCGCCCGCTTGCAGTCACCAGCCTGAAGCGCCACCCTTTACTGCCCGACGTGCCGTCTTTGTCCGAAGCAGGCGTGAAGGATTTTGAAGCCCTGGCATGGTTTGGTATGGTCGCGCCGCAGGGCACTCCGAAAGATATTGTGGCCAAGCTTAATACCGAGATCGCCAAGATTCTTGCCTTGCCCGAGATAAGACAAAAACTCATTGATGGTGGCTCAGAAGTGATCGGAAACTCACCCGAAGCCGCAGACCGATTTCTACAAACCGAGATGACTCG
>JAYUOT010000210.1:0-5955 GCA_043760705.1 Betaproteobacteria bacterium | reverse complement strand
TTGCCCACGGGCTTTGTAAAAGCCCCAGCCTTTGTAGCTCATGACCAACTCGTCGTTCTGGTTAAAGGCTTCGTTGAGTCCATACAGAAGACCCCGGTCGGGCTTGCTTTTTGAGACCCGGGTTTCGAGGATGGTGACTCGTACGCGCAGGATATCCCCGGGGTGTACTGGTTTCGACCAGCGTAGCTCATCAATGCCCGGCGAGCCGAGGCTCGAGACCCGCGAGATATAGTTGTCCACCATCATTCGCATGACGACCGAAGCGGTCATCCAGCCGCTAGCGGCGAGGCGCCCGAAATGAGTTTTCTTGGCGGCCTCATCGTCGAGATGAAAAGCTTGTGGATCGTAAAGTGAGGCGAATTGAATAATTTCCTCAGCCGTAATAAGTCGCGCGCCAAATTCGAAAATTTCGCCAGCGCGATAGTCCTCGAAGTACCTCTCTAGTGGCGGAACACTCGAGTTTTGATCGGCGCGAGCGGTGTCGCCCGCTTCGCTGGTGGTGCTGGTGGTGCTGGTATTCATGAATTGCTGGATTTGCTGAGAAGATGTTATACGCAGAAGCGGGGTATTCAATATAGTTCAAAATGCGGTTTTGCTCGTGCATCTCGGGCAGGAAGCGAACCCTGTTCCGCCCCTTGCTTCTTTCAGGAATTGTTTTTTATGCTCGACGCCGATTACATCAAGCGCAATATTCGAACGGTCCCGGATTGGCCAGAGAAAGGGGTCCAGTTTCGGGACATAACACCTTTGCTGCAAAACCCTAAGACCTTGAGAGTCCTGATCGACCTTTTTGTGCATCGCTACATGGGGCAAGACATTAACCTGGTGGCGGGTATTGATGCGCGTGGTTTTATTCTGGGGGCTATCGTGGCCTATGAGCTGAATTTGGGGTTTATCCCGATTCGAAAAAAAGGCAAATTACCGTTTACCACCGTTGAGGAGCAATACGAGCTGGAGTATGGAAGTGCGTCGGTTGAGCTGCATGCCGATGCCTGCAAGCCCGGTGATCGGGTGCTCCTCATTGACGACCTGATCGCCACCGGCGGGACGATGATGGCCGGCAAGAAACTCATCGAAAAGCTTGGTGCAACCGTGGTCGAAGGGGCCGCGATTGTTGATTTGCCCGAATTGGGCGGCTCCAAGAAGCTGCGTGAGGCGGGTCTTGTGGTGCATACTTTGGTCGATTTCTCGGGAACTTAAGGCTCGCAAGGCTTGCATGACACTCAACTCGGTTCGACTCGATAAATGGCTTTGGGCGGCACGCTTTTTCAAGACGCGCGGGTTGGCTCAGACCGCCATTGAAAATGGTCGAGTCCTGATCAACAAAGAGCGTGTCAAAGTTGCTTATGCGCTCAAAGTCGACGACGAGCTGCTGCTGCGCCTAAACGATATTTCGCGGACTCTCAAGGTGCTGATTGTTTCTGACCAGCGAGGCGCCGCCCCGGTGGCGCAAACCCTCTATTTTGAACCCCCTGAATCGGTGGCGAGGCGAGAAGAGGCCTTGCAAATCAAGCGTTTTAGTAGCGAGCCCGCGCGCAGTATCGAAGAAGGTCGCCCGACCAAGCGTGATCGTCGTCGAATCGAAAACTTGAACAAAGGGTACTGATATGAGTAAGGCGTGTCGTTGGCTTTCCGGGCTTTATCAATTGACGGTTTTGATGAGCGGTTTCGCTCTGACCACGGCCTCAAGTCAAGTTGTGGCGCTCGAAGTCCCGGTGCTGAGCTTCGCCGAGGCTGCCAAGAAACTCTCGGTGGGCGGCTATGTTTTGATGATGCGCCACGGGTTGACCGAGCCGGGTGTGGGCGATCCCCCCGGCTATAAGCTGGATAACTGTAAGTCGCAGCGAAATTTAAGTACTGAGGGAAGAGTCCAGCTCAAACGTCTCGGTGAAGCCATTAAAGGCGCTGGTATCCGGGTAGACGATGTGGCTTCGAGTGAATGGTGTCGATGCCAAGAGACGGCCGATTTGGTTTTTGGCAAGCACACCACTTGGTCCGCATTGAACTCCTTTTTTTCGGGTGTAAAGCGAACGGAAACGCAGCAAACCGAAGAGCTGCGCGCGGTCTTGCCGTATGTGAAGGCACCTAAGAACGCCGCCTGGGTCACTCATCAGGTCAACATTACTGCCTTGACGGGTTTCGTTCCAGCCGCCTCGGAGGTGGTGGCCCTGCGCTGGCAAAAGGATAAAGTGGTTGCGGAATTCCGGTTCTCTCAAGTGAATTAAACTCAGGGCATGCAGATCCAAACAAAAGCAGTGAGTGCAAGGCACCCGACGGCCCACAAAGATGCCGCCATGGCGCTCAACGCATTCAACGTGCTGGTCGAAAGCGGCGAGCAATTGGCGGTGATTGGTCCCTCGGGATCGGGCAAGACGACCATGCTCTACGTGCTGGCCTGCGCCATTCAGCCAGCTCAGGGCCAACTCTTGCTGGGCGGGCAGGATCCTTGGGGGCTGAGCAAGAGCGCATTACAGCAACTGCGCGGGCGGATTTTCTTAGCCCCCCAAATGCCTCCCCTGCCGCCTCGGCAAAGAGTGGTCACCGCGGTGTTGGCGGGAAAACTGCCTCAGCAAGGCCTGATGAGTAGTCTGCGTTCCCTGTTCTATCCTAGTGATATACCGGGAGCCTCTGAGGCCTTGGAGCAGTTTGACGTGGCCGACAAAATTTTTGATCGGGTCGACCGACTTTCAGGAGGAGAGCGCCAAAGGGTGGGGCTCGCACGAGCCTTGATGGCCAAGCCTGAGCTTTGGCTGATTGATGAGCCTTTATCTGCTTTGGATCCCTCGCGAGCTGAGCAGGCTTTGCAGACCTTGACTCGCGCGGCCAAGAAGACGCAAACCACCATGATTTGTACATTGCATCACGTGGAAATGGCGCTAAAACACTTCCCGAGAGTCGTCGGGCTTCGCGAGGGAAGTCTTTTGTTTGATCTTCCCGCCTCGCAGGTGAGTACGGACCATCTCGCCGAACTCTACGCGCATCATGAGGATGAGCTGGCTCAACCTTTGAAGGCGATCGAGGACGATTCGGTCGGTGTTGCGAAAGCGCTTCCCGCCGTGATGCATTGCCGTTAGACGCTCGCGAATGTCGGCGATTTTACAACCTCAAATACGTGATCCGGCCTGGATGGGCCGATTGTTTTGGATGCTGACAGGCTTGGTACTGCTTTGGCCGATGTTGGTGCTGAGCGAGTTCAAGCCGTGGATCTTGCTTGAACCCGGCGCGCTCACCCCTGCACTCAATTTTCTGTCGGGGTTTTTCACACCAAGAATTGATCTTGAGTTCTTGCAACTGCTCGCCAAGGAAACCTGGCGCACAGTGGCGATTGCGACCTGCGGCATTGCGCTGGCCCTGGTGCTTGCGATTCCGCTCAGTTTGGCCGCGACTCGATCTTTGTCAATTTCTGCACTTGCCGGTCGGATGGGGGTCTTGCCCACCTTTGTTCGTCAAGCGGTGCGAGTGATTCTGATCGGTCTTCGTAGCATCCCGGAGTTAGTGTGGGCCTTAGTGTTTGTGCGGGTGGTCGGGCTCGGCCCAACGTCTGGCGTGCTGGCCATCGCACTCGCCTATGGAGGCATGCTGGGTAAAGTGTATTGCGAAATTTTGGAGAGCGGTGAAGCCCATGCCACGCGCAGTCTTTTGCAGAACGGGTCGGGACGCTTGCAAGCTTTCTTTTATGGGCTTCTGCCGCAAAATGCAGCCGAAATTACCAGTTATACGGTGTACCGTTGGGAGTGCGCGATTCGATCATCGGCAGTCCTGGGCTTTGTCGGGGCGGGTGGCATTGGTCAGCAACTGGATACCTCCATGAAAATGTTTGCGGCCAATGAGGTGTGCAGTCTTTTACTGGTGTTTGTCGCGCTGGTTTGGTTGGCGGATCGCGTCAGCGCCTGGTTACGAGAAACATTGGCTTAAACACATATGCCATCCATCCATTCAGCGGCGAATCAGGTCTACAAGTTGCCGCCTCGTTTATTCGACGCACGTTGCAAGGCGTGTTGGTTCGTGGCCGCATTAATTGCTTTGACGGTTGCCAGTTTTTCGACTCTCGATCTTCAGATCAGCCAGTTTTTCAGCGCTGACGCGATGCGGCGCATGGGGAAATTTCTCGCGGAATTACTGAACCCGGCGACTGAACTTAAGTTTCTTCGTAAGTTGCTTTGGGCGAGCCTGGAAACCTTGGCGATGAGCGCTCTCGGCACCTTGCTCGCGGCGATTTTCGGCGTGTTGCTGGCGATACCCGCGAGCAAAACTTATGCGAACGATCCGGCCATTTGGCGCGCCCCGACACGTCTATTACTCAATGCGCTGCGCTCCGTGCCCGAGCTGGTCTGGGCCGCTTTGCTGTTGATCGCTGCCGGGCTCGGACCTTTCGCGGGAACCTTGGCCCTGGCCGTGCATACCACCGGTGTGCTTGGGCGCTTGTTCGCTGAGGCGATTGAAAACGCCCCGCCGGAACCGAGTTTTGCCTTGCGACTAAGAGGAGCTAGCGAGACCAAGGTGTTTCTCTATTCCACCTTCGTGCAAGTGATTCCGCAGTTGATGAGTTACACGCTCTATCGTTGGGAAAACAATATTCGTGCGGCGGCCGTGTTAGGGGTCGTGGGCGGCGGCGGCCTGGGGCAAATGCTTGCTTTCCACATGGGCTTGTTTCAGATGGGCGAGACTTCGAGCGTTTTAATAGCGATGCTCGGCCTTGTTGCCCTGGTCGATGTGTTGAGTTTTGCCTCGAGAAAGTGGATGCAGGGCTAAAGACTCAACCTTTGCGGCTAGTTGGGTTCGGACACAAAGCCAATGCGGGTCATGCCGACTTTGGCCGCGTCTGACAGCACCTCGCTCACGCGTTGGTACGGCGTTTTCTTGTCGGCGCGAAATTGAATTTCGGGCTGAGGCTGCTTCTTCGAAGAAAGCTCGAGGCGATCCTGCATGCCTTTGCGATCAACCACTTCGCCGTTCCAGTAAAGCTTGCCTTCCGGATCGATCGCGATTTGTATGTTCTCGGGCTTCACCTGATTGACCGTACTGGAGGCGGTGGGTAAATCAAGCTTGACGGCGTGGGTGAGCAGAGGTGCGGTGATAATAAAAATCACCAAGAGCACAAGCATCACATCAATGAGCGGAACCATGTTGATCTCAGCATTTTGCTGATTATGTCCGCTCTCATCAAAACTTCCGAAGGCCATGAGGGTGCTCCTAATTTAGGCTTTAGTCAGCAAGGCGAACACATCATGCGCGAAACTATTGAGGCTGGTTTGTACCAGCCGATTGCGACGCACAAAGGCGTTATAGGCCAAGGCCGCAGGAATCGCCACGGCCAGGCCCAGTGCCGTCATGATCAGCGCTTCGCCGACCGGTCCTGCGACCTTATCGAGCGTGCCCTGCCCAGATAAGCCGATGCTTACCAAGGCGTTATAAACGCCCCAAACGGTGCCGAATAGCCCCACGAAAGGCGCGCTGCTGGCAATCGAAGCCAAGCTCGCCAAGCCGGTTTCCATCTTGGTGACTTCTTCTTCAATGCAGTTTCGCATCGAGCGCGTCAAGAACTCGGAGTAGGATAAACCACTGTCCGCAGCCGTGTTCAGGCCATGGGATTCGCGCTGTTTGGCGACCCTCAGGGCTTGCGACGTGAGGCGCTGAAAGGGCCCTGCATCAACGCCATCGCCGCCTTGAGCAATGGTTTGCAGACCTTCTGCCGAACTGGTCGATTTCATCGCCTCCAAGGCCTTGTGCATGGCCGTCCTGATGCCCCGGCGAGCCAGAACACGATTCAAAATAACATACCAAGTGATGACGGACATCAACACAAGAATGACGAGCAGTACTTTGCCCACCGTATCGCTTTGGGCGAGAAAGTGAGAAAAGCCGATATTGGTTTGTCCTGGTACAGGGGTCATGGGCTGGGTCAGTTTGTTTTAGTTTGAAGGGACAGTGTAATAGCAACCGATTTCATTGGAT
>JAYUOT010000209.1:0-15003 GCA_043760705.1 Betaproteobacteria bacterium | reverse complement strand
CATCACGGATTCGAACCGCGGACCTGTGGATTATGATTCCATCGCTCTAACCGACTGAGCTAATGCGCCGAAGAGCCAAAGATTATAACATCCCTTTTCTGAGGCCGCATTGGCGTTGATTTCGATGCCGGTTTAGTGCTAGAAATCGCTCGCTCGGGCTTTTCGTCTGGCCATACTGAACACGAAGCGCGCGCCATGGCATTGGCTCTCAAGGGGTTCACCGAGTTCCAGGTTGGGCGGACGCTCAATACCGGTTTCGACCCAGACTCTGGCCTGATGTTGCCTCGCGATTTCGGCGACGATGGCCAAACCAAGTCCGCTCCCTTGAGAAGTGACCTTACTGGGCGCATTGTTGCCCTGGAAGAACCGTTCAAATACGTGCGTTCTTAAATCAAGTGGCACGCCGGGTCCATTGTCTTCAACCTCAATCACTACGCGCTCATCAGACTGAAACACCCGGACGGTGACGATTCCATTACTGGGGGTATAGCGCAGGGCATTGTCGATCATGTTCTGAATGAGCTCATGCAAGAGCAGGGCTTGACCATTCACGTAAAGTCGCTCGGATGAGGACTCAAAGCCCAAATCAATGTTCTTTGCAATCGCGACGGGTGCAAGTTCTTGCAAGATCGACTGGGTGAGCGAGCTTAACTCTACCGCTGTGATTTCGCCGCTGTCTTCAAGATTTTCCGTTCGCGCCAAGGAGAGAAGCTGGGAGATGAGGTGTGCTGCCCGGTCCGAGCTTTGCACGACTTGAATCAAGCTCTTGCGCAACTCCGCCGGGTCAGTCTGGCGCAGGGCAAGTTCGGCCTGCGTCTTTAGGCCGGCGAGTGGCGTTTTCATTTGATGGGCAGCATCGGCAATGAATCTTTTTTGTCCTGAGATATTGCTCTCAAGCCTAGCCAGGAGCTCATTGAAGGAGCGCATCAGAGGCATGATCTCGTCGGGAGTTCCCGATAAATTCACCTCCGAAAGATCGTCAGGCGCCCGCTGCCTAAGACGCTCTTCGAGTCGTCTTAAGGGTGTCAAGCCGCGGTTGAGGCCGAACCACACCAGCCAGATTGAAATGGGAAGAATGACAAACTGCGGAAAGATCACGCCCTTGACGATTTCGTTGGCGAGCGCATTGCGGCCGTCCATTGTTTCGGCGACTTGTATCAGGATTTGCGGCTCGTCTGATTCCTTCGAAGCGCTCTGTTTATAGGTATAAGCAATACGAAACTCTGTTCCCTCAATTTGTGCGACTCTCAGCTTGACCGCGGTCGTATCCGGGAAGTCGTAGACTGGGGGAGTAGGAATTTTTTTATCGCCTGCAACGACATTACCCGCAGGGCCAACGATCTGGAAGATTTGGTTGGAGCGTTGTTCGTCGCTGAGCGTGGCATCTTGCGCATAAACGCTGAGATTCACGACCGCTTGATTGTCTTGCAGGCGAACCTGCTGACTCAAAGCCTCTACCTTTTCGATCATTATTTTGTCGAAAGGGACGTCAGAAAGGGTGCGGGCGACCAGGAAGGTAATCGCGATCGAAAGCGGCCAAATCAAGACCAATGGCGCATACATCCAGTCGAGAATTTCGCCGAATAAGCTGCGTGGTTCAACACTGTCCTCAGCGGCATGTGTTGATTCTGCGTTGAATTGTGAAAGGTCTTTATGGGAGGGCTGACGACCGGATCCGCCGCCGATCGCCCGACTGGCTGGGATGCTTTCTTCGCTACGAATTAGGTCGGTCACAAAGGTGGGAAGACGGCGCGGATTGCCAGGCTCTGAGGGTGATTCGTCAGGCGTCGGCTCTCCCCCGGCTTGACCCAACGGTATCCTAAAGCGTTTCATGCAGCATGGCCAAAAAACGGAGGTCGACTTGCCTAGGCATTTTTAGAGTGTGGCTCATCGGGATACTTTTCCAGACAATATCCCAGACCTCTTACCGTGTTAATGACCACACCAGCACCTTCGAGCTTCTTGCGCAGCCGATGCATGTAGACCTCGACCGCGTTCGAGCTGATTTCCTCGCCCCATTCGCAAAGGTGGGCCACGATCTGCTCTTTGTTCACGAGGCGACCCACTCGCGAAAGCAAGATCTCGATGAGACCTACTTCACGAGCAGACAAATCCACGAGAACATCATTGAAATAAACAGCTCGGCCCACTTGATCATAGGTGAGCTGGCCATGTTTGAGTAATGGTGCACTGGCCCCCATCCGGCGACGCACCAGTGCTCGCACTCTGGCCTCAAGTTCACTCAAGGCAAACGGTTTCGCCATGAAATCGTCGGCACCAATATCCAAGCCGCGCACTCTTTGCTCAACGGAATCACCCGCGGTCAGGATCAGGACGGGCGTGTCATCGTTGCGAGTCCGCAAGCGTCTCAATACGTCCAGCCCGGCGATTTTAGGAAGGCCGAGATCGAGAATGAGCAGGTCAAATTTTTGAGCAGTTAAAGCGGTCTCCGCCTGTGATCCATCGGCGACATGGTCTACGGCATAGCCAGCGGCCCTTAGCCCGCGTGACAAGCCATCGGCCAATACTTGATCATCTTCTGCGACGAGAATTCTCATGGTGTATACGCAAATCCAGGCCGACCTACTTTTGCAGAGCTCAATTTAGACCTGACTCGAAGCCGCACGAATCTGATCGCGGGTGTGTTTCGCAGCAAGTGCCGCCGCCTGAGCATAGTCGGGTCCCGAACTGGCGTAAATGATGGCCCTAGAGGAGTTAATCATCATTCCAAAGCCAGTTCTATCTTGGCCCGCTTTGACGGTCGCGAGAACGTCGCCGCCCTGCGCGCCGATGCCGGGTACAAGAAGTGGAATTCTAGGCGCCAGGGCGCGCACCCGAGCCAATTCAGCAGGATACGTCGCACCGACCACCAGGCAAATTTGCTCATCTTTGTTCCACTCGGAATGGGCTAAACGAGCAATTCGTTCGAACAGCCGCTCGTGTTGAGTGACGGATATCGGAGGCGGTGAAAGTGTCGTCGCAGACTGTTGCAGGTTCGACGCATCGCTAATGACATTGAGATTTTGAAAATCGTCGCCCCCCGGGTTTGAGGTTCGACACAGCACGATGGCCCCCTTATCTCGGTAGCGCAGATACGGTTCCATCGAATCAAACCCCATAAAGGGGCTGAGCGTGACCGCGTCCACTTGATAGCGCTCGAAAGCCTCTATCGCATATTGCTCGGCCGTGGCGCCGATGTCTCCCCGTTTGGCATCCAGGATCAATGGAATCTCTCCATAATGCTTTCTAGCATGAGCGATAATTTTTTCCAGAGCGACTTCAGCGCCGACCGCATGGAAGTACGCGATTTGCGGTTTAAAGGCGCAGGCGTATTGCGCGGTAGCATCGAGGAGCGCAACACCAAAGGCGGTGATGGCTTCGCAAACCACTTCTGGCGCACTGTCGAGTTTGGGCCGCAAGCCATCTGGTAACTTGCGAGGGTCGGGGTCAATCCCCACGCAAAGCATGGATTGGCTGGTTTGCCAGCGTGCCCTTAGTTTCTCTATAAATTTCACGGTTTCAGTCTCAAAGCGGTCTCCCAGCATGAATTCTAAAGCCTCAGGTCAAAATGCACTCAACCGCAAGGACCTTGTGATCCTGGTTTTGCTGACTCTTGCCTGGGGGGTCAACTGGCCGATCATGAAGTTTGGCGTACGCGAAATGGAGCCCTTGACCTTTCGCTCTTTGTGCATGATCGGTGGTTTGCCTTTATTGTTTCTGATTATTCGCAAAAAAGGCCTGACCTTGGCCATTCCGCGCCAGTATTGGCGGGAATCGTTTTGGATCGCAGCGACCAATATGGTCGGTTGGTATGTATTCGCCATGTATGGCGTTAAGTTGCTCAGCTCGGGCCGCGCGGCGATATTGGGCTATACCATGCCGATTTGGGTGGCTCTTTTTGGCTACCTGATTTTTAAGAGCGAAACGACTCGCAGGCTTTGGGTCGGCGTGGCCCTGGCCAGCTTGGGCGTGGTATTTCTGTTGGTAGGTGAACTATCGAGCCTGAGCGGTCGCCCCCTGGGCGCGATCTTTATGCTGATTGCAGGGGCAATTTGGGGCCTGGGAACCCACTTGATGAAGCGCCGAAAACAAAGCACCCATGTTTATGTCGTCACGTTTTGGTCATTGAGTTTGGCCTTATTGGTGTGCGGATTCGTCGCACTCACTTTTGAGCGAGCAGGCTGGATGTCCTGGTTCTTTGCAGATCCGGTCACGGGCTCGGCACCGAAGTTTCCAAGCGCCTCTGCCTGGTGGGCCGTGCTTTACAACAGCGTGGTGGTATTTACCTTTGCTCAAGTGGCCTGGTTTCGATTGACCCTGATTTTGCCCCCGGTCGCGAGCGGCTTGTCGATCATGATGATTCCGGTCGTTGGAGTCTTCTCGGGCATGTGGATGCTGGGCGAGACGGCCCATTGGAACGATTATGCTGCTTTGACGACCATCATTGGGGCGATCGCCTGTGTGCTTTGGCCTACTCAGTCTTCGAAAGTCGGAAGCGTTAAGCCGAGCATTACTTAACCTTACGCAAGCCTCGCAGGTCGGGGTGGGCGGCTACTCATGTCCCCCGCGTCAGCCTTCGGCCGCCGCTCCGCCTTTACTTCGCTATGCCGCCCACCCCGACCAACGAGGCAAGGCCTGTGCCCGACGAGGATTCTAGGTATCATTAGCGATCAGCCAAAAGCTGAGGAAAATACAGGTGAAGCGCTTACCCGCACTTCATTTCAACGGACACCCCTCTGAACGGAGAGTATCGCCATGAATGCACCGCTATCGCGGGACGGCCAAGAGTCACTTGAAGACGCTCTGGCACGAGCTTTAAAAGAGGTTAGCCTCGACGACAAATACACGCTCGAACGAGGGCGAGCCTTCATGTCGGGGACTCAGGCGCTCGTGCGATTACCGATGTTGCAGCGTGAGCGAGATCGTCGTGCGGGACTCAACACGGCGGGCTTTATCTCAGGTTACCGGGGTTCACCCCTAGGTGGGCTTGACCAGGCTCTGTGGAAGGCCGAGAAACATTTAGCGGCCCATCAAATTGTTTTTAAGCCCGGTCTCAACGAAGACTTGGCGGCCACGGCCGTGTGGGGCACCCAACAGCTGGCACTCACTGGTAAAAGCAAGGTCGACGGCGTGTTCTCGCTTTGGTACGGCAAAGGACCAGGAGTTGATCGTACGGGTGATGTCTTTAAACACGCCAATGCTGCGGGAACCTCCAAGCATGGCGGGGTCATTGCCTTGGCCGGTGATGATCATGGTGCCAAGTCTTCGACCTTGCCGCATCAGTCGGACCATATCTTTAAGGCCTGCGGCCTGCCGGTGTTTTATCCGGCCACGGTACAGGAGTACCTCGATCTGGGCTTGCACGGCTTTGCGATGTCGCGCTTTTCTGGATTATGGGTGTCGATGAAAACCGTCACAGAGGTGGTTGAAGCTTCGAGTTCGGTAGTGATTGATCCCGAGCGGGTCAAGATTGTATTACCTGAAGATTTTACCTTGCCAGAGTCGGGCTTAAACATTCGTTGGCCTGACTCACCTTTAGAGCAAGAGGCGCGCTTGTTCAACTATAAGTGGTATGCCGCACTGGCCTATGTGCGTAGCAATAAGCTCAACTACACCGTCATTGATTCGCCTCAGGCTTGGTTTGGAATTGTCACGGGTGGTAAAGCGTATTTGGATACTCGTCAAGCGCTGGATGATCTCGGGCTCGACGATGCTGCCTGCGCTCAGATTGGCATCAGGGTGTTCAAATGTGGGGTCGTGTGGCCTCTGGAAGCACGTACGGTGAGCGAGTTTGCCGAGGGTTTACAGGAAATCTTGGTGGTTGAAGAAAAGCGCCAAATTCTTGAGTACGCTTTAAAGGAAGAACTGTATAACTGGCCGGATCACAAACGACCCAAGATTTACGGAAAGTTTGATGAAAAAGATGGTCGCGGCGGTGAATGGGCCATGCCCCAAGGGCAGTGGTTACTGCCGGGACTGGCAGAGCTCTCGCCGCAACTTATTGCCAAGGCCATCGCCGCGCGCCTTTTGAATCCGGGTAAATACGGCGCCCGCTTCGAGCTCTCCAGCGATATGCGCTCGCATATTGAGTCTCGCCTGGCGATTATTGCGGCGAAAGAAAAGGCACTGGCCTTACCGCATACCACGGTGAATCGTGTCCCAACCTTTTGTTCGGGCTGTCCGCACAACACTTCAACTCATATTCCTGAAGGTTCGCGCGGTATGGCCGGGATCGGCTGTCATTACATGGTCACCTGGATGCCGGAGCGTCGCACCGAGAATTTCACGCAAATGGGCGGTGAGGGCGTACCCTGGATTGGGCAGGCACCGTTTTGTGCTGACCATCACATCTTCGCCAATCTTGGCGACGGCACCTACTTTCATTCGGGGATATTGGCGATCCGCGCCTCGATTGCCGCGAAGGTGAACATCACCTACAAAATTCTCTACAACGATGCCGCCGCCATGACCGGAGGGCAGCCCATCGATGGCACCTTGACCGTGCCGCAAGTCATTGGGCAAATGAAGGCCGAAGGTGCCAAGAAAATTGTTGTCATCACGGACGAACCTGATAAGTACGATTTGATACGTCGCACCGAGCCAGCGACCTTCGAGGACATTGAAATTCATGGCCGCGAGCATCTGGATTGGGTTCAGAAACAGTTGCGTGAGATTGTCGGATGCACCATTCTTATTTACGATCAAACCTGTGCATCGGAGAAACGGCGCCGCCGCAAAAAAGTAGTCGATGGTGTCCCTGGTTTTCCTGATCCCGCGAAGCGCGTGGTCATCAACGAGGCCGTCTGCGAAGGCTGTGGCGATTGTTCGGTGCAAAGCTCCTGTGTCTCGGTGGAACCGGTCGAAACCGAGTTGGGCCGGAAGAGAAAAATCAATCAATCGTCTTGCAACAAAGACTACTCTTGTGTGAACGGTTTCTGTCCAAGTTTTGTCACGGTCGAAGGCGGCCAGCTTAGAAAGGGCGGGGCTATTGCGCCAACAGGTCATGACGAAATCAGCTGGCCCGCGCTTCCCGAGCCGGAGTTGATGGGGTTCGGGGGTCAAGCAGCCGGAGTTTTGAGCAATGCGACCTATGGCGTTTTAGTCACTGGTGTCGGTGGTTCTGGGGTGGTCACCATCGGACAAATTCTAGGCATGGCGGCTCATTTAGAGAGCAAGGGTGTCTCCGTATTGGATATGGCCGGCTTGGCGCAAAAAGGCGGAGCCGTTTATTCTCATGTGCAGATCGCGGAGTCGCCGGAGCATCTTTATTCCACAAGAATTGCTACCGGTGAGGCCGATCTCATGATCGCCTGTGACCTTGTGGTTGGCGCCAGCAACGAGGCTCTCTCCAAGATGCGCCCATCGGTGACCCGTGCGGTGATTAATAGCGATATTGCGCCGACCTCAGACTTCCTGCGAGATCGCGATTGGACGATTCCCGAACGGGAGCTCAAGGCGAACATTCTCGATGCCGCTGGCGCGCTGGACATCGATTTTCTGGACGCCTCCGAGCTGGCTGTCAAACTTTTAGGCGATACGATTTTCACCAACCCCTTGCTCATGGGCTATGCCTGGCAGAAAGGCTGGTTACCGCTGCGCCGCGAGTCGATCATGCGGGCCTTTGAGCTGAATGCCGTTTCAGTGAAGAGTAATCAATCCGCTTTTGAATGGGGACGGCGCTATGCGCATGACGCACTGGCGGTGAAACGGGCTGTGGCGCCGAGCCAGGTGATCAATATTTCCAGGAGCAAGCTGACGACGGCGGAAACTTTGGCCAGCCTGATCGAA
Organism: Betaproteobacteria bacterium; assembly: GCA_043760705.1. Classification (GTDB taxonomy): domain Bacteria; phylum Pseudomonadota; class Gammaproteobacteria; order Burkholderiales; family Burkholderiaceae_E; genus JAPOKJ01. Next base: position 7,215 of record JAYUOT010000209.1, on the reverse strand, counting down.
AGTCGGGCCGACATCCTCGTCCAATATCAGGATCTAGATTACGCGGCCCGCTACCGAAAATTAGTCGAGGAGATCAAACAGGCTGAGCTCCGGCGAATGGCTGGTGTTCAGGCAACCCCCCATCAAAGCAAGGCGGCATCTTTGTCCTCCCTTGCCCTGACCGAGGCGGTCGCCCGAAACTATTTCAAATTACTTGCTTACAAAGACGAATACGAGGTGGCCCGTCTTCATAGTGAACCAGCCTTCCAGGCGAAAATTGCTGAACAATTTGAGGGCGACTACAAACTTCGCTTTCATCTGGCTCCGCCGCTCTTGTCGAGAGTGGATCCCAAGACTGGGAAACCCAAAAAAATGAGCTTTGGGCCCTGGATGATGACGGGCTTTAAGATCCTGCGTCGACTGAAAGGCTTACGCGGCACCGCTTTTGATGTCTTTGGAAGGAGTGCGGAGCGCCAACAGGAGCGAGCCCTGATCGCCCAATATGAGCAGTGTCTCGAACAGGTGGTCAAGCATCTTGATGAAAAAAATTACGCGCGGGCGCTAGACCTCGCGAGAGTGCCTGAAGAGGTGCGTGGTTATGGCCATGTCAAGGAACCCGCACTCAAGAAGGCTCGCGCTGACCTGACTCAGTTGCTTGCTCAAATCGAGCATCCTGATCTGTATCCCCATCCATCGACTGCCAAAATTGTCACACTTTCCAGGCCAAGTTTGTTGGTTCGCAAGTGACTGTCGTCACATAGCCCTCACTCTTTCGAAAGCGCGACCGCGCGACTTTCGCTAGACTGCGGGGATGGTGAAAGAGATTAGTTTTGATCTGCATGTCCGAGATGCGCTGCGGCTTCATGTTAAAGAGTGGTTGCCCGAGGGGGTAGCCTCTCGGGCGCAATGCCGTGCCGGTGTGATGATGATTCACGGACTGGGCGAACATAGCGGGCGTTACTCCGCACTGGCGGATTGGTTTACTCGACGAGGTTTCGCCGTCCTGGCCTACGATCAGCGTGGCCACGGAAAGTCCGGTGGCGAGAAGGGCGATATGCTTCGTCCGACCGACTATGTCGCTCATGGTCTTGAGGTGCTGATGCACTTCAAAAACGCGCTCGGCCAACGGCCTTTCCTCTTGGGACATAGTCTGGGCGGCACGGTTGCGGCATCCATGGTAATTGAGCGTCAGGCGCCGGTGGCGGGGTTGATTCTTTCCTCCCCAGCACTGGACCCTGGGCTCAGTCGTATGCAACTTGCTTTGCTTTCTGTTATGGAGAAGATCGCACCAAGAACGGCCATTTCCAATGGCCTGAAGTTGAAATTCCTTTCGCACGATCCCCATGTTGTGAAGGCCTATCGGTCAGACCCCTTGGTCCATAATCGGGTCACGACGGCGCCAGTACGCTGGCTGATTGATACCTGCGATCGCCTGTCGGTGCCCAACCGCCCTTTAATGGCTCCGACTCTGCTCATGGCCGCTCAGGATGATCGATTGGTGAACCCACAGGGAAGCGACAGCTTCGCCAGGCACTATGCCGAGGCTGAGATGACCTACTATCCGCTGGAAGGTTACTACCATGAAATTTTCAATGAGGATACTGTGCGACGCGACAAGGTGCTGGCCTTGATGGGCACTTGGCTGGAAAAATATGTGCGCTAGAAATTCGACGCTGATGACGAAGGTTTAAAACCGGTAACCCATTGATAAACGCAAGGCGTTGTCGTGTGTGAAGTTCACTTTGGGATCCCAGGCCAGACGCACAAAATGACGTGGCCAGTCATAGCCGAGGGTTAGCCCCCAGCGATGTACTGTTGTGTTTCCCACAAGACCCTGCTTGTACAGGAGGTCCAAAGTGAGCCGGTGGTCTTGATGAACCAGTGTGCGGTACACAAAATGCAGATGTTGCTGGTCCGGATGGTCCCGATTGTCGCGCACATATTGCATCATCAATAGCTCGTGGGTAGAGCTACGTTTTCCTAACGTTAGAAAATAGGCATCGTTCGGATCAAAATTCAAATTGAAGTAAGGTCTGAGATTGGTTCTGCCAAGCCCCACGGCCGCAAACCATGGATCGCCTATTTCAACCTGAAAGCTTCCGCCAAAAAATCCGCCGCTAGCCGATTGAATGGACGGCGTGATGCGGATCTCTTTGCCAAAAGTTCGATCCCAACCTACGCGCCATTCCGAGATGTCCTGATTGGGAAGCTGAAACAACCCGAGCCATACGTTACCCACCTCCGAGGTCCGTCTGAGATTCAAATCCCAGCCGGTACCCTGATCGGAGAAGTAGTAGTGGCCTGCTGTGAACTTGTAGGCCAGGGCCGGTTCGCCAGGGCCGGTTTGACCCTGGGCAGCGGCGCTGCTCAGTAATGTTACCCATACGAGTACATTAAAAAAGCACCTCATCATCAGCGATGTTTTTATCAGCGATGTTTTTATTAGCGGAGTTTGCCAAAGCTCATCGTGCGTCCGGTGCCGGCGCTGCGACTCGGAGTGCTTCCACCCCCTGGTCGGGCACCCGTAAGCGCCGGTCGATTTGGGTTTCCGTTGGACGGTCTGGGCGCAAAGACTTGCGCTGGAGCCGGACTTGCGGAATGAGCGCTTGAGCGAGCCGGTGCAGCACCTGTACCTGCACCGTATCCGCTACCCGAGGACGTGCCTCGAGCAGGGCTGTGTGCAGGACGCGGGCCAGCTCTTTGGGCGTCGCGACCGCCGGAGTCACCACGTCCCGAGCCATTTCGATTTTGACCGCCGTGGTTCTGACCACCGCGTCCATGTACTACCTTCGGAGGTGCGACCCAGCCGCGCGGCTTGGGGGCTCCCCACAAGGTTTGCCGGCCAGTGCTCACTGGTTCAGCAGGAACCGTCATGTCAGCTTCGAAACCTGGGATGACTTCGCGGGTGAGTTGTTGTTTGGTGAGTCGCTCGATATCGGACAGGAAGTTGGTCTCATCCACCGTCACCAGTGAAACTGCATGCCCGAGCGCGCCCGCGCGACCGGTTCGGCCGATCCGGTGGACGTAGTCTTCAGGCACATTGGGAAGATCGAAGTTGACGACATAAGGGAGCTGGTCGATATCAATGCCACGGGCGGCAATATCCGTCGCGACCAGGGCTCGCAACGAGCCCGCTTTGAAATCGGCAAGCGCTTTGGTGCGGGCACCTTGGCTTTTGTTGCCGTGAATCGCCATGGCTGTGATGCCGACATCACTTAGTTGATCGGCCAAGCGATTGGCACCAAACTTTGTGCGGGTAAACACTAAAACTTGCTTCCAGTCACCTTCGCTGATTAACTTGCTGAGCAGGGCACGCTTTTTATCGCGATCCACAAAGTGAATTTTCTGGCTGATGGTTTGAGCGGTGGTATTGCGGCGTGCCACTTCGATCAGTTGTGGCTCGTCGAGCAAGCGATCCGCGAGCGCCTTGATGTCATCGGAGAAAGTAGCCGAGTACAAAAGGTTCTGGCGGCGTACACCGTTGGGGTTGGCAGGAAGGATCGCCAAGACTTTTTTAATGTCGTGCACGAAACCCATGTCCAGCATGCGGTCTGCTTCGTCCAAAACGAAAATCTCAACCTGCGACAAGTCGCAAGCGCGTTGTTGATGGAGGTCAAGCAAACGACCTGGCGTCGCCACGAGAATGTCAACACCTTTGCGTAGCGCTTGAACTTGGGGGTTTTGACCGACACCGCCAAAGATGACCGTGCTCTTGATCGGCAGATACTTGCCATAGGTCTTCACACTTTGCTCAACCTGAGCAGCAAGCTCGCGGGTTGGGGTAAGGATCAGGGTACGAATAGGGCGGTTGCCCCGGATAAGTGCAGCGGGTCGGTCCGACAGGCGCTGCAAGATGGGAAGGGTGAAGCCAGCGGTTTTGCCGGTGCCAGTTTGTGCTCCGGCCAATAGATCGCGACCGCTCATGACGGCAGGAATAGCTTGGAGCTGAATGGGAGTGGGCGTGGTATAGCCAGCATCTGCGATTGCGCGCAAAATCGGCTGGCTTAGGCCTAGCGTTTCAAAAGACATTAAGGGAAATCAACTTACAAAAATACGGGAGACCCGCAGCCGCCCCGCTGCTTCTATGCCGATACACGATTCCAAGGAGAAGAGCGTTTTCCGGTAAGGAGCTTCAGTCAGGGGGGTAAGACAAGTGGTTTGTCGCGAGGCGACACAAAGACGGTTGCGAAGAGACTGATACAAAGCAACCGGCGAATTGTACCACTCACTGTGCAAAATAAGACAGTAGAGGCGATGCGATTAGAGTAAATGGTCGATAGCAGGTGCCGAAAGCTCGGCCAATGAAAAAAGGGGCAGTGTGTTCTGCCCCTTCTTATTTGATGACGGATCGAAGTGATTACTTGTTCTTGGCTTTCTTCATCACTTTCTTTTTGCCTTTACTGCCCGCTTTACGCACCTCAAGTTTCGCGTCGATGACACCAGCCTTGGTCATGCCGAGCTTACGAGCGGCAGCGGTGGTGACATCTGCAATGCGATCTGGTGTGGATGGACCGCGATCTGTCACTTTAACAATGACGGACTTCTTGTTTTTCAGATTGGTGACTTTGACCATCGTGCCGCAAGGAAGGGACTTGGAGGCCATCGTCATTGCATTCGCATTGAAGCTTACGCCGCACGCAGTCTTGCGACCATTAAACTTACGTCCGTAGTGAGCAATTTTGCCTTCCATGGTGCCTGCTGCAACTGGCGCAGCGACGGCCTTCTTTTCGGCGGGTGCGGCGGGTTTGGCTGCCGATGCGGCAGGTGCAGCGGGCGTCACTGTGGGTGCCGGGCTAGCTGGAGCCGGGGCAACTGGTGCTGTGGCTGGGGCGGCAGGCGCGGGGGCTTGAGCCAAAGCATTAACGCTCAGGGCGATACCAATGATCAGACTAGAAATTCCTACTAAAGACGACTTCATTTCAAAAACACTCCATGGATAAAAAACTGATGCGCGATGTCAGTCGCGCCAAAAAAATCTGTGTGCATCAATCGACGCGGGCGAATTGTATCCGAACGCTGCCTCTGATAATTCGGGAAATCCAAACCCTTCCAGATGAGTTGTTCTCAACCCAAGCCTAAAGCTTTGTGAGCTTCATGAGCTTCGAGGGTTTGACCTATGCGATGGGCTGGTCCTCTTCGAAGCGTCCCAAAGTCAAATCTCGGGTGGCACTCTTGATCAAAGGGCTATGCCCGTAATGATGGTGCATGTCCTCACGAATCTTCTTCATGGGCAAATCACTCCAGGTGCCATGGTCAGCGAGATACTCCATATGGCGACGATGGGCTTGATCGAACTCTTGGTAGAGTGCGTCACTCTTACCATCAAACTCGGTAGGTTTCACGCCAAAGCGTTCGCAAAGTTCGATGTTGAAAGCCGGTACGGCCTTGAACCATCTTCCATCAAGCTCAAGAGCCACATAACCGTGATTGTAAAAAGTCGTGACGCCACCCATGCGCTCTCGAAGTTTATCGGTGGTGAGGTGGTTCAGGACATCGGCAAGGCCAATCACGCAAGGAATCTCGCAGGCTCGAAGCACCGCAGCCAGTAGCGCCGCTTTGCTAATACACCAGCCATAGCCTGCGGCGATGACGGCATGGGCTTGGTAGGCTTCGTCCTCAAAAGTGATTCGATAGGGGTCATATCGAATCTGATCGCGCACCGCATAAAACAATTTTACGGCGCGCTCGCGAGGTGTCAGGTCACTCAGACGACTCAAGGGCCGGCCCAAGGCCTTCTCGGTGAAGGCCACGACGTCCGGGTGGTTTTTGTTAAGAAAGTAGGTCTCGCTGAGCAAGCCCTCGGTGCCGTTGGGCAGGTTTGTAAAGTGTTCCATCCTTGAATTTTAACTGGCATTCCAGCGAACGCTCCCATGATCGTTCAAATCGTAGCCTCCGAGCTTGGTAGCTTTATCCCTAAAGGCCTGGCTCTGTGCGAACCTGATCAAGGCCTGAAGCCCTGGTTCGAAGTAGGCACGTCGGTCGACCAGCAGGTCTACTGTCTCAATTAACACCGGGATGAAGTGTAATTGGAAGCGCTTGGCGGCGCTATGCACGGACAGTCCGCAATCGATCGTTCCGTCGGCAATCGCTGCCCCAATTTCGTCCTCGGTATTGAATGGGTCACGCCAGCTAATATTTTTGGGGGAGCGTGCAAGCTCGATCCGTGCGCACAGTAAATCTAAGATCGCGCGGGTGCCTGCTCCTTCCTGCCGGCGTCCCATTCGGAGCCGCAGCCGTTTTAAGCTGGCCATCCCCTCAATATTTCGAGGGTTTCCACTGGCGCACACCAGGCCCTGCTCGCGCTTGGCCCAATGCAGGAGCACCCAGTCATGACCTTCCGAGACCTTGGTGACCTCATGTAGATTAAAACTCTGTAGATCATCCGAGGGTAGATGAATGAGTGCTGCGCTGGCTTGTGAGTTGGCCAATCGGTTGAGGCCGTCGCGGCTCCCGCGGGTCATAAGCGCGAGATCGGAGCCACTTTGGCGCACGGCCCATTCCAACAGGGGGTCGTGGCTTCCCGCAATGGTGTTGGGAAGCGAGTGACTGAACCCAGGAGGTCCGTCTTTGTGATGACGCTGGTCGTCTAGCCACTGTTGGATGTCGCGCTGGGCAAAGACGAGCTTGGCACCCGCGCGCGCGAACGGTATCTCTTGTTTCGCGACCAGGTCGTAAATTTTTCGGGGCTTCAAACGCAGAAACTCGGCAACCTCATCGACGGTCAAGAGATTGGATTTCATTCCAAGATTTCCCCATTCAGGAATCGCCGACCCAGATCGCTCGAAGGACGGTTAAAGAAATCCGCGCAGGTCGCCACTTCGACCAACTTTCCTTGGTGAATGAGTGCGACGCGTTGCGCTAAGCGTCTAGCCTGCGCGAGATCATGGGCCACCATCACGAGGGTGGTTCCTTGCTGATTGATCCGCATCAGTTCCGACTCTATGGCCTTGGCCGCATACGGATCTAGACTGGATGTTGGCTCATCAAGCCACACAAGAAGAGGCTGGGTCATCAGGGCTCTGGCCAGGGCCACTCTTTGCTGCTCCCCACCCGATAAGCCCTTAGCATCCAGGTGTGCGAGCTTGCTCATCCCCATCTTATCCAGGGTTGCCTGAGCCGCGCGTCGAGCACTGGAACGATTCGCGCCTTGTACCTCAAGCGGCATCGCCAAGTTGCCCAGCACAGTACGGCGTAACAAGATGGGGCGTTGAAACATAAAGCTTTCGTCTGTAGCGG
>JAYUOT010000208.1:0-2986 GCA_043760705.1 Betaproteobacteria bacterium | reverse complement strand
ACGACCGTTTATTGGAGAGGCCCCTTGAGCGCCTCAGGCAGATGAAGGCTAGCCACGGCAATGCCTTCGTCGCGCAAGCCTTCCGCCTCGTCCGCAGTCGCTTGGCCTCGAATACCACGTTCTGGCGCCTCTCGATAGTGAATCCTTCTAGCCTCTTCAGCAAAACTAGTGCCGACATCTTCCGTGCTAGCAATGACCTGCTTGGCCATTTCCATCCACATATTCTGAACCTGTTCCATCAGAGCCTGGCTGCGATCGTCGAGAGCCATCACCATCTTGCCCGGATTGAGCGGCGTTTGAGCCTTCGTGCTCGTCGCAGGCTCGATTGAAGGACCGCCGCTTGAAGCACCTGCCGATGATGCACCTGTGGGGGCCGAAGCTCCAAAATTAAGCCGTGGGGCCGACAGTCTCTTGTCAATCGCCTTATTGCCACAAACGGGGCATTCGACCAAGCCTCGGGTACGCTGGGACTCGAAGTCATCGGACGAGCCAAACCATCCCTCGAAGAGATGATGCTGTGCGCAGGCGAGGTTGAAGACAATCATAAAAACCAAAGATCCAATCAGAGATAGCGCTTAGATGGGTTCATTCAAACAACTTTCAAGTCAAGCACTTAAGAACGATAAGTGGCTCGCAGCTCGCTATTGTAGCTTCGCCTACAATCCTCGGCATGAAAGATTTCTCGTCGCTGAGCGCCGCCGCCGCTCTTGAAAAAGCCAATAGCTTTTCCCTTATCATTGATGTTCGCAGTCCGAGCGAGTTTGGGTTGGATCACTTCCCCAATGCCGTGAACTATCCCGTTCTCGATGATGACGAACGCATTCGCATCGGCACGCTGGATAAGCAGGTCTCATCCTTTGAGGCCAAGAAGGCCGGAGCAGCCTTGGTTGCGAGGAATATCGCCGATATTCTTGAAACTCATTTAGGCGATCTCAAACGCCAAGACAAAGTCCTGATCTATTGCTGGCGTGGTGGCAATCGCTCATCGTCGTTAGCCACCGTGTTAAGCCGCATTGGCTATTCGATCGCCATCATCGACGGTGGGTATCGAGCCTACCGCCGCGAGATCATCGACCAATTGGATCAGATCGCGGATCGTTTTCAGTACAAAGTCATCGTCGGGCGCACCGGGAGCGGGAAAAGCTTAGTGCTGCAGGCGCTCAGGAAGCTAGGCGCGCAGGTTCTAGATCTTGAGGAGATCGCTCAGCACAGGGGCTCCGTCCTGGGTCTGGTCCCTGGCGATGTCCAACCGTCACAGAAACGTTTTGAGAGTTTAGTGTGGAAGGAACTGATGCACTTTGATCCCGCCCTTCCGGTATACGTGGAATCAGAGTCCAAGAAGATCGGTCAATGCCAGGTCCCTGAAAAACTCATCGAAAAAATGCGTACAAGCAACTGTCTCGATCTAGTCGCAAGTCTGGACACTCGGGTTGCTCTGCTTAAACTTCAATATCCGCACTTCCTGGATAGCCAAAGCTCACTCAACCCTCGAATGGACGCCCTAACGGCCTTGCATGGTCACGACAAGGTGAACGCCTGGAAAGCGATGGCCCATCTCGGGCAATGGGATACCCTGGTCGCAGACTTGCTCACATTTCACTATGACCCGGCCTATGATCGCTCGATTCGACGCAACTTCAAACAATTTGAGGCTGCGCAGTCCTTAGCGTGGAATTTTGACCGCCAGTCGCCCGATCCAACGAGCCACCTTCAAAGCCTGGAGCGAGCCATCCAGGCTTGTGCGAAAGAAGTCCTAGGACTGTCCGAACAAGCTTAGGATCGTCCGAACAAGCCTGGAGTCTGGGCGGCCTGTTTCCTAGTTGGTTTCTTTCTTAGGCGCGATCTTCTCGGGTTGAGTGCTGATCGTGGTGCGCGCTTTGAGAGCATCGAGATAGTCGGCAATAGACTGCTGGGCAGTGGTTTGAGCGAACTGATTCTGATAGAGCGCTTCTTTTGCTTTCACCTCTTCAGCCTTGGGCGTTGCGACGCGCGAAATCTCAAAAACTTGATAGCCCTGTGCACCAAGATCATTACCCGCAAAGGAGGGCAGTTTGGTGATCGAACTCGCAAAGATTGCTTCCACCGCAGCGAGGGGCAAACCCTGAGGATTGCTACGCGAGACCAGCAGTTTCTCAGGCGAGAACCCTGAGTCACTCGCCGCTGCCTGTAGAGCCTTGACCTTGTCTTTACCCGCGACTACAGCCTGTCGCTGAGCCTCTGAAGCGCCATATTGCGAACGAGCCTCCACCTCAACCTCACTCAAGGGCTTGGTCTTGGCCGACTGATATTCCACGATGCGCGCAGACACCAAGTTGCCGCCACCCACTTCGATCGCTTCAGTATTGCGCTTCTTGCTGATGGAATCCGCCGAGAACAAGGTTGACAAAAGCTTCTGGTTGGCCAACGCCGAGCCAGGCTGCACCTTGCCGCCAATCGTTCGAGACACTCCCTCAGCGGTTTGGACTTTCAGCTTGTACTTCTCTGCAGTGGGGCCATAAGAGTCAGCTTGCTCGTATACGCCGTTGGTAAAGCCTTCAGCTAATTCGGTAAATTTCTTCGAAGCCTGCTGCGCCTTGATTTCGACTTCGATCTCTGCCCGCGCTTCGTCTAAGGTACGCACGCCACCCCCCTTGATGGCAGTGAGCTTAATAACGTGAAAACCAAAATCACTTTCCACGACATTGCTAATCTCGCCCTCTTTCAAGACCCAAGCCGCGTCGGAAAAAGGCTTCACCATCGCTTCGCGTTCAAAGAAGCCCAGATCACCACCATTGGCTGCCGAACCAGGATCTTGTGACTCGGCTTTGGCCATCGCGGCGAAGTCACCGCCCGCCTTGGCACGTTTGAGAACGTCCTCTGCTTTTGCCTTGGCCGCCGCCTTCGCTTCTGGTTTGGCGGCCTTGTCGGAAATAATCAGAACGTGACTCGCCTTGCGCTCTTCCTTCTTGCTGTACTTCGCTTTATTTTGCTCGTAATAGGTTTTTAC
>JAYUOT010000207.1:0-5972 GCA_043760705.1 Betaproteobacteria bacterium | reverse complement strand
ACCCATGGGGATGATTTGTGTGGCTTAAACAAGGAGTGCCTCGAATGCGCCGGACAAAGAGCGATAGTGTTGACTTGGCCTTGCAGCTTGTTGGGATGGTGATTGCGGTAGTTTGCCTAATTTTCCTTGGACCCCTGTATGGGGCGCCCAAGGCCACAGACCGTCCATGGTTCTACGTCTCGTCAGTAGGGGCAGGTCTAGCGCTTGGATACCGAATTCGATGGTGTTACACCACGTGGCGTAAACGCGTAGGGGCCAGGCCAGGTTTCACGGCTGAAAGATCTGGGCTCCCAATCATCAAAGAATAATTCAGATGGTTTCTCAGGGTAAAAAGCAATCGCACACCACACACTACCGGTTTATGACTTTCTGCGCGCGAACGATTTCGAATTTCCATTCGCAGTGGTTTGTTCGCGTCTTTTTCTCTTTATTGATTGCCATTGCAAGCGTCCCAGTCAGTCCGGTCCTTGCCGCGACGATCGCTATCGACACGGGCCATTCAGCGACCGAACCGGGAGCCACCTCGGCTTCTGGATTACCGGAATATCAATTCAATAAGCGAATCACAAGACACATTTTGAATGCGTTGACCCAGGCAGGGCATCGGGTAATTGACGTTGACGCTCTGGGAACAAACTTGTCGCTCCTTGAAAGAGCGAACGCCTCTAAGGGCGCTGACTTACTTGTTTCGTTGCACCACGATTCGATACAAGAAACCTTCATACGCGCCGGCAGAGCTAAGGAGTGTTTTGGATTCTCGGTGTTCGTTTCAAATCTCAATCCACACCCAAGGCGAAGCTTATAATTGCGCGGAAGAGATTGGGACCGCACTCCGAGCCCGCGGCGCGCGGCCTTCGCTTTATCACGCGGAAAACATTTCGGGTGAGAACAGGCCGCTATTGAATGCGCACCTGGGCATTCATAAATATGATGGGTTGGCCGTTCTCCGCCTGGCTTCGACGCCGGCTGTTCTAATTGAAGCAGGGGTAATTGTAAACCCAATAGAAGAAGGAATTTTGCTTCGGCCGTCCGTGCAAATCGCTGTGGCTTCAGCGATCGCCTTTGGAATTTCGTCTTGTGTTTCCAAACCATAACTCCTTTCAAGTTGGCTTGGTATCGGTATGCTGAATAGTGTAGTCGCAAAATATCTTCCGATGCCAACCGAGCTGTCTAATGCTGTGGGTTCAGGACACATCCGAATTCAGTATCGAAGTGATGGTTCGGCTCTCTATTTCGTCAAGTCAGATTGCCCCAATGTGGGCGAGGTACGACAGGCGATCGCACAACGTAAAAAGTGGGAACTCGCAATCTCCTTTCTGGAAGGCGTGATGCTCGCGGTTGCTTTTGCCGCGGCGTGCATCGCCCTGGTCCACTTCTAGCTCAAGCCTTCACGCTACCGGGCTTTGGGATCCGTCGCTGTGAAGACGACAAAACGGATCGCGATCCTCAAACTCAATTCAGCGCATGGTGGCGGATGTGCCTTTGCAAGCTCGACAAGATCGCCTTCGCGAATTCTTGTGCATGCCGCAATTCCTCTCGCCTGATAGGCTGGGATCGCCGTAGGCTTTCGTAAATTCGCAACGAAAGTAAAAAAATTACTGCACCATAACAATGATGACCATCATTACAACCAGTGCCCGCACCATATCCGATTGAAACGACATTGTTTCAAGTGCGCCTTTTCGCCATCGGTCGAAATGACTTAACGACGTCCACACCACCCAGAGAAACAGAAATGTCGTAATCAACATGCCCAGCGCTAACTTCACGTCGGCGGGTGATCGGCCCGATGCGCCTAAAAATGCGGTGCCCGGAGGAATAGGAATCGAAGCAATCGGGACAGGAATAGTCGTCGATGGCCCACCGACGGGTGGGACGAACACTGGCGGCGCCCCACCTGGCGGTACAAAGCCCGGCGCTACTGGACCGAGCGCGAACCCACCAAAATTCCTGATGTACTGGGTAATCGGCGTATTGTTGCCATCCTTGGGCACGATTCTCCCGTTTGCGTTAATAAACTGCTGAAGCCCACCTATGCCGACCAGATGGGCGCCTGCGAGTAGGCCTGACTCTGTGATCAAAATCCCGTTTATTGTTCGACCAATGGCTTGGTCCAACCGCATCGCAGTAATATAGCTCCATTGCTTCTGGTTATAGTCGGTGATGGCCTGTGTTTGTTTAGCCGGACTCGATAGAAAATCGGCCAAACTGTTGATTCCATTTTTGCCAGTGAAGGATCCTGGGTTCCAGTCATTCGTATTGGGCGTGCCATCACGCCTGTAGTACCCAGCATCGATCATCGCTGCCTCACCCATCTGATACCAGCCCGCATACCCAAAGGGATTCACGATGCTGGGCCTGTTCCCTGACTCGAAAGCCCTCAACGCAACCAGGTAGTCATCATAAGTGCCCGCGGCACCACTCTCCAAAGAAAGTGTTGAGAAAAATACAAGTGCGATCCATCTCAAAACCATCTTCATGGCTTCCCTCGCTTGAGGCTTTCCTCCGCACGTTTTGCTACTTGTTGGTCAAGCTCTTTCGCGCAGGCAATGGCCGCGTTCCCAACATCTGTCAATGCGCCTTTCACGGTGGCCTTGCCTTTCTCGGTGACCCTCACACCGATTGCACCGTTTCGTTCGTCGATAACGCCGTACATCTCGGCGGCAGCGCAATTACGTGCCTCACAGGTGAAGAAGACGACCACAGCACCTTTGGCGCTTACGTACTTTCGATTCTCTTCAGCGGGGCCGACGAACGTCGCGGTCCAATGCTCAGGATTTCCGATCAGATCCGAAAACGTAGGTCGAAACGTCTCGATTTTCTTCAGATCGAAGGCTCGTCCTTTGTATGGCCCCGCCGTCACAATCGACATGGTTCCACCGGCGGGACAAGTACCCACGCCTTGAAACTCATTGGCTAGTCCAATCGCCGAAGTCATTCCCGAAAGGACTACTAGGGCATTCCTCAAAACAACGTGGATCATGACATTGCTCCTTCCATCAGTAAGTCGTCATCGCGCCAGGCCGTCCATCATGGCGCCACAAAGTAGTCCTTCCCGTGCAGCCTCCGAAAGCACGCCTTGTGTGCGCCCTTCCTTGCCACTCTCAAATACTGAGAAACCATATTCCCCAGTTAAACTGTTGTACGCACCGTACAACCGCGATTCGCACTTTGGGGTTTTACACAGACCGAATATCACATTAGTTTGCCCACGCCAGAGATGAACACGACTATTTTTCGACGCGCCCGCCAATTCCTTAATCCATTTTTCTTCGGCTGATGCAAGGGTTATATGTTTCGCCTTCAAGTCACGATTCTTCAATATGTTCGAAGTTCGACCCTGAAATTCACCGTCGAGCAAAACGCGCATCACCCCGCCGCCCGCGGGGCATGCATACGGCGGGCCTACGCTATCCGCAAAACTAAATGAGCTTGCCGCTAGCAGCAAAAATCCGAATGAATTCGCAGACAATACCCGCATACATTTACCCCTGAATGAAATTAGTGCGAGGCTCCCCACTGATCCAACATCGCTACAAACTGATCCGGGGGTAACGCGCCATGCACTCGACGACCGCTACCAAAAAATACCGTGGGGGTACCACGCACACCAAGCCGTTGACCTAGCGCGACGATCTCGCCAATAGGCGTAGCACACTGTTTCGACACGGGCACCGTTCCATTAACCACCAAATTTTCCCAAGCCACCTGCCTGTCGTCTGCGCACCAAGCCGCTTTTGCCGCCGCATCGGACTCAGCGGAAATGATCGGATACGCGAAAGTATATATTGTCACATCTGGCAACTGCCTCAGAAACTGATGAAAAGTTCTGCAAATGGGGCAATGAGGATCTTCAAACACGGCCACAATGCGTTTGCCGTTGCCTTGAACCTTTTTCAGCGCAAGGTCCAGCGGTAATTCCTTGAAGTTGATGGATGCAATCTGGTCAAGCCGTTCTTGAGTTAGGTCCTTCGGCAATGCCAGATCAACCAGATGATTTTCCACAAAGGCATAGCGACCCGTCGCATCCGTATAAAATATTTCCATTCCGACGCGCACTTCGAAAACACCGGGTACGGGGGTTGCTCGCACCTCTTGGGGCACATAGCGGTTTTTCGTATACGCGGCTACGGCCGTCTTTATCGTTTCCAGCCCTCGTGCATCAGCAGGCGTTTGCGGCGCGGTTTGTAGCTCGGCGGCGATCGCTTCGCCTACCGGCGGTTGTCGGCTTCTTGGAGCCCCAAGAAAAGCTGTAACCGCTCCGATGAGCAATAACACAACGAGCACGATCGGGAACAGTGATAAACGCCCGGCCAAGCGATTGCGGATGCCAACCAAACGCAAATGCCATGCGCTGGATGTAAAAGTTCCTCTGTCAGTTGATTGCATATTGCATCTCCTTAGTCAAATTCACGCGTCAATTTCACGAACCCCTTTGCCCGTCCGACATCTTTCTACGTGTTCACGAACCAGATCGGCGACATGCAATGGATCGCTGATGCACTTGAGCACAATGGTCGGCGTTGACTTGTCTGATGTCGGCAGGAATATCGTGCCGCGTCCGAGAAAACGGTACAAGATCGGCTGCTTAACGACGATGTCTTTGACACGGTAGAGTTCAACCTCATCTATCTCTCGGCTCAACACGCCGCATGATTCACGTAACCGCTGGCCCGTAAGTTGATAGTGATGCATGGCCGTTACCAAGCTTCGCCAGATCAGCCAAGCCACTGGAATAAGCGGCCCAAATACTATGTAGGGTTGCACTGCGGCCGGCATGGCCGATCCCACGAGTGCCACGATCGGAAAAAGTAGGCCACAAGCGATTAATGCCATGATGTAGCTCGAAATATTTGATATCTGGCCTTGCGAGCCTTCCCACAAAAGAACTGAGTCCCTTTCGTGGACCGCTCGGAGTCGGACGAGATCGTCAACTTCTTGCATATTGGCGCTCCTGTGGCAGGGTTACAAATGTTGAAGCGGCCGGATATTCGCGGTATATTAATTCCGTGATATTCGCGCCTCCGTTGATATTGGAGCAAAACATGTCATCACTGATGAAAGTCCTTAAGCTCTTCGGCGTGCTCGTTTCCATATTTTTAGGTGCTCTCATAGGCCTGGTGAAACTTTTTGCGATCCTTTTCGCAGACGAAGACACCGAAACGCAGATCAGTTCCCCCGGCATGCTGGTAGGCGACACGTCGCTAGGCACCGCGGAATCTGTCACCATTAATGACGACGGTGTGGAAGTTGGTTCGATGTCGGGACAGCCAGTTATTCGGCATCTCTGACAATCCATATTACCGATCTATTAATACTGTTCCGATTACCGCTTTCAGCCACCTCTACCACCTCTAGCTCCAGCCCCTGCAGCAGCGCCGCGGCCACCAATTAGTCTTCCGCCCATTCTCGCGAGTCCGCCGACTCCACCGGTTGCGGCCGCATGAAGTGGGTTCATTGCAGTGCTTTTCGCCATTGAAAGCCCTTGCCCGATCCTGATGCCCACCCAGGCCATCATTACGGACCAGATAAACGGCAGGCCAAGGTAAAGGCTCATGATCAAGAGGTTGAGGATTAGACGCTTTATGGCCTCACCCGAAGGTACGCCACCCAAAAACTCCATCAAAGAACTTGTGTTGGGGTACATCGAAAGTATCAATTGATCGTCGAGCCAATCGGTAATAAACCACATCACCGACCAGAACTTGACTGTGAAGATCGCGAGTGCGCCGAGCACCATTGTGTTAAGACTGTAACGGCTTAAGATCAGAATCAGGCCCAGAAACGTGTAGATGGACATAAGCACGATTGCTTGAAACATTGGCAAACCCGGCTTCACAATCGCCATGGCGACATAGGTTGTCCAGAAATGCTTGAGTACCCCCATGGCGGCTGAAAGATCTCGCGGAATTTCCCACAGATCGTTTATACGTGGCGCTCGCCAGAAGTCCGATTCCTTGGGCTCTGCTTCG
>JAYUOT010000206.1:0-2990 GCA_043760705.1 Betaproteobacteria bacterium | reverse complement strand
TAACTCCTTCAATGACATAAAAGGCAATCTTCTACTCGCCGCTTTGATCCCGGTACTTTGGCTGCAAGCGCGTCAAGTGAGGCAAAAGACCCCGCGCTTACCCGAGGCTACTGGCCCTAGGCAGGGCATGATCGGGAGCGGCCAAGCGCTCAGGATGCTGGTCATGCTTGAAAATGCGCCAAACACTGGCATCCTGAGAGTACAACCACCCATGGAATGTCGGAGGACGGTATTCATCCTAGCGCACTCGGCTACGCGGTTTGGGCTCGGGTCTTGAATAGCCATATTCGCGACGTCCTCGCAACTCGATAGGGCTGGCAACCTGGAGTCGCGATGCCAGACGCTTGAGTGGCGACGCGCCCGATTAGGGCGGTGAGTCAGCACACAAGCTCTGTCGGTGGTTTATTTACGGGGATTCTTGAGAGACCAGGTCCCGAGGGTATTGTCAAACATATGGGTGCTCGTGAAAGCATCACGTTCACGCTTTACTTCATCGCGCGACATTGTGCTCATGTCCCTTGGGCTGCCGGAAATTTTAACCCAGTCTTGTGTGCCCGCATCGTAACGGTTCATGCTTAGAAATTTGTTGCGCTCAGCAATGATCTCTGTGCGGGATTTGACGCCTTTAGGAGGCTCGTACTCTGGCTTCAGAGTCCATACTTCGAGCACATCATCATAGCGATGAGACTTCATGAAGTCTTGTCGTTCCATCTTGATCTCGTTTCGAGTCGCGGGTGTTGCGGATTTTTCGCTTGCCGTTTGCGCTACAGAAACGGTAGAGGTGGTCACAATCGCTAGAGCGATCAGGGTTGAAATACTAGTCAATGCTTTCATGGTATCGAGTCCAATCGTAAAGTTAAGTGGTGTGTGCCATGTTGATTAGTTTTCAAAAATTAATCCGTGCGCTGGCGTACGGACCTTGGAGTCAGAGAGACGGACCAAGTGAACAGATTACTGTCAGCCCGGCTAAATCCGAAACTATTGTTTCGAATAAACGAATGTGAACGTCGCACGTCGGCCTGTACTCCCCAGCTTGGAGAAAACGAATATTGAAATCCGAGTCCGGCAGTGACGAAGGGCGAAGTTCCCGAAACATTGGGACCCGACGATTTCACTTTGTCAAATGGTCGGCGTTGCGACGCCAATCATTGCCGCTAGAACGCTACATTGTTTGATGGTGTTCATGAGGATCTCTTCAATTCAAAACTCAAAGCTGAGCAGTCTGGAGGTGACTGCGGAAGCTTCAGATTGAGTGACGGAGTCACTTCGAGGTATCGGCAAACAGCCTGACGCGAAGTAGTATTTGTCCTACTTGTTGTGTTTCGGTGGAGTGTCCGTTAGCGCACAGAAAATCCAATGTTTCCGGCATAGGATCGCGTGTAGATATGAACCCAGACCCAGCGCGATTCTCCGAGGTTTTCAAGGACGGGCAAAAAACTATTGAGCTTTCCGGTGGGTGGATTGCCGTTCAGATGGCAGAAGTGATGGCTGGCATGGAGACCGTCCGTATTGGGCGTCCAGAGAGTGCATCGCTGATCGTCGACGCATCAAAGATTTCAAAATTGGACAGCGCTGGGGCATGGGTGCTTTTGCGTCTGATCGGGACATTAAGCCGGGGCCGTGCACCGGTACTTATTTCTAATTTGCCCGACAAGTTCTCAAAGCTTCTTGAGGCGGTTCAAAAGAATATCGGTAACGATCCGGTGCCGGTACGTAAAACTTCTATTTTGAGCCTCAGCGGCCTAGGAGTTTGGATCAAAACTGCGACTGAACAGCTAGGCTCGTCCGTGCTTGTTGGCCTGAGTAATGGGCTGGCCTTACTCAGCTTTCTTGGTGAAACCGCCGTTGTTTTTGGAGCAAGTGTGCTTCGTCCGGCAAGATTTCGAGTGCGACCCGTTTTATTTAACCTGCGAACCGCAGGTTTCGACGCCCTTCCTATTGTGGGACTTTTGTCTTTGTTGCTCGGTGTGGTGGTTGCCTTCCAAAGTGCCGACCAGCTACGCAACTACGGCGCCAGCATTTTTGTGGCCGATATTGTTGGCCTCTCAATGGTGCGAGAGTTCTCACCTCTGATCGTTGCGATCATTATTGCGGGGCGATCCGGATCAGCGTATGCCGCCCAGATTGGCACGATGGCCGTCACCGAAGAGTTGGATTCGCTAAGCACCATCGGTGTCTCGGCCATTGAGCTGCTGGTCATTCCGAAGGTGTTTGCCTTGGTCATTGCCATGCCCTTACTCACGGTCTATTCGGATGTGCTGGGTGTTTTTGGAGGCATGCTCATGGCCCATCAGCAGCTAGGGATCGGATTCGGAGAATTCTCTGATCGTTTACTGAAAGCCGTAAGCCTCACCTCTTTCATGACCGGGCTGGGCAAGGTCCCCGTTTTTGCAGTGGTGATCGCCCTGGTCAGTTGCTTTCAAGGTTTCAAGACCAAGGGCGGCGCTGAGAGTGTCGGCCGCCAAACGACCAAAAGTGTTGTCCAGTCAATCTTTTGGGTGATTGTCGTCGACGCGATTTTCTCGGTCGCCTTCAACACTTTGGACCTATGACATGCTTGATGAAAGCCAATCTTCTGAGCGGGTGATTCAAATGGTGAATGTCGCGACTAGCTTCGGCACCCATGTCGTGCATTCGGACATCACTCTGGATGTACGAAAGCAAGAAGTCTTTGCTGTGATCGGCGGCAGCGGTTCTGGAAAGTCGACACTTTTGCGCGAACTGATTTTGCTCCAAAAGCCGAGTTCGGGATCGATTCAAGTATTGGGCAGGGACCTGGCGACACTGACAAAATCGCAAGACTTCGCGTTGCGCCAGCGCTGGGGCGTCATGTTCCAGCACGGCGGTTTGCTGGGCTCGCTGACGGTCAAGGAAAACGTGGGGTTACCGATGAGAGAACACACCGAGCTAGGCGATAAGATGATTGACGACATTGCTTCTTGGAAGCTGTCTTTGGTGGGGCTGACCGAGGAAGTCGGTGCGAAGTTACC
>JAYUOT010000205.1:0-2992 GCA_043760705.1 Betaproteobacteria bacterium | reverse complement strand
TGCATGGGGTGAAGGACACGGAGTTCGAGATCTACCACGGCGATACCCTGACCAATGATTGGGACATTCTGCGCGAGATGAACCCCGCCAAGAAACCGGCGTTCGATGCCATCGTCGCCAACCCGCCCTTCAGTTACCGCTGGGACCCGACCGACGCCATGGGCGAGGACGTGCGTTTCAAGAACCACGGCCTGGCCCCCAAATCAGCCGCCGATTTTTCGTTCTTGCTGCACGGCTTCCATTTCCTCAAAGACGATGGCGTGATGGCCATCATCCTGCCCCACGGCGTGCTGTTTCGTGGCGGTGCCGAGGAACGCATTCGTACCAAGCTGCTCAAGGACGGACACATTGACACCGTGATTGGCCTGCCCGCGAATCTGTTCTACTCCACCGGCATCCCGGTGTGCATTCTGGTGCTCAAGAAGTGCAAGAAGGCCGACGATGTGCTCTTCATCAACGCGGCCGAGCACTTCGTGAAAGGCAAACGCCAGAACCAACTCACAGAAGCGCACATCGCGAAGATCATTGCCACCTACCAGTTTCGCAAGGAAGAGGAGCGCTACTCCAAGCGCATCGGTATGGAGCGCATCGCCGAGGAAGGTTACAAGCTGAACATCTCGCGATATATCAGTACGGCGCTTGGTGAAGAAGAGATTGATTTAGACGCCTCTCATAAACTGCTCACCCAAATCGAGGGCACGATCCAATCGGCGACGCGCAAGCACAATGAGGTTTTGAAGGAGTTGGGCCTTCCACTACAACCCGGAGCGAAATAGTCGATCAGATCTTTTCAAATGTTGAACGAGCGGAACTTGGAAAATTATGAAGGTGCTCCGCCTTGTCTATTTCAGGAACTCGGTTCGTCTAGCGCTGATGGCTGATGGCTGATGGCTGAATGCTTGGTGATTTACTTAATTTATTTCGATTTCCAAGCGATCAAAGCCGGTCATTCTTTGGTAGCCGACGTTGCGGCACCGAAAATTAGGCGAGCCAAACGGCTACGAGTAGGGCACTTGTCGGTCAAATGCCTGGCCAAAGTGGAGCGGGTGTATCAACCTCGATATCAAACCAGAACTCAAGCTAAACTCGATCTGGTCAATTGGATTGAAGGGTTTTACAATTGTCAACTTCTGCGCTCAAGCAATGGCTATCGAACACCAGTCGCTATGGAATTCAGCTCAAAAGCTGCGTAGGGCGGTCTACGTGAAATCGAGGCAGGGTCAGTATGAATTCATACTTTCATACAAAATTAGCCGCTCCCCTTCGGTAGCTTTTTCGACGTGTGAACCACGTCGACCACTTCCCAGAGATCACCCTCGATTTTTCGAATGAAGGCGACATATGGGAAAGTCTGAATCACTAGCCGACGAGTACGGGGGAAATCTCACTCTCTTGGATAGCCTCGGGAAAACGGTTTGAGTCTTCAACTTGACTCCATATTTCCAGTTCAGCGCGATCAGCGAGCGCGCGGCCGCCCTCCTCTTCGTAATGCAGAACGATTTCTTCCAGACTCTGCAAGGCAAAGTCCGACCATTGAATAGCCAGGGACGCTAGAAACTAAGAAGAAACCGCGAGAGATTTTCGGCGAGCCGCCAAGCGAGACGCAAGAAGCGCTTTTGCCTCATCTTGCGGATAGCTTTTCATTTCGCCACTATCGAGCTTTTGAACCGTACTTTTTAGGCGCGCTTTGAGCCATTCGGTATAGTCGGCTTCCGGGGTTGCGTTAGCTTCATCGTCTGCCGTGTTGATGAAAGGAAGGGTACGATTTTTTTGAACTTGCTTGAAAAAAATGCGCACCGCTTCCGATGGGGTGATGCCCATTTCACGAAAAACAGCAAAGGCTTCCTCTTTAACGGTTGAATCAAGCCTGAATTGAACCGTGGTATCTCGGGCCATAGCGACGCTCATCGATTGAATTTTTGTACTGACAGTGTATAGACAGTCAATCAGAAGTCAATCGAAAACAACCTATAAAGCCCTCCCCTTCAAATACCTAGCCTAGAAAAACCTAAAACCGCCCCCGTTAACTTAAAGTTCACCACTGCCCGGAAGCTAGACTCACTGACACACAAAGCTCTCAGCCAACTCCAGCGAGCCACTCCCTTTGTAACGTGCAACGGAGGGATAAGCGCAAAGCGGTCGGGCACGCTGTGCCGACCAATGGGACGGCAACTCGTCATTCACACCACCGACATTGCCCGCGCCCCGCACTTGAGCGGGCACCGCTTGAGGTGCAATGCCCTGCTCGACCCAGCGTACCAGAGGCATCAGCAGATCGAATTGGTCGGCGGCTGGGCCTGCGCTGCAATGGTTCATGCCGACCACAGGAAAATAGCGAGCTACATCGCTCGCCTGGCCTTGGCGATGGGCATTGAGTCGCTCTCACCATTGACGTGTATCCTCGGCCGAAAAGATCGCATCACTTACCCCGTGATAAATCACCATCTTGGCGCCGCGCTTCCATAGAGCGTCCAAGCTGGCTCCCGTCTCATGTCCGGGAGGCGACATCAAGCCCATCCCTGATTCACGGGTGCCATCGCTTGCGCTCAAGCTGCGTGCCGCCAAATCCTGTACGTCACTGCGCAAGCTGTCCACAGCGAGTGGTGGCACGGCAAACACGGAGCCGATGGCACCCGGATCCAAGGCCATGGCATTCACGAACTTCCACTGCGCCCAATTGCGTCGGGCGATGCCCGGATCCCAGGGAAAATTCATGTAGAAAGGTTTTCCTTGATCATTCTGAAAACCCGTCTGCACGGCGGCGAGAGCTTGCTTTTGAGCACTGGACAGGCATGTGCCATCACGCGTCAAAGCGCCTGCGGCACAGGTCGGCAGGCGATCAAGTCTAAAGGTTGTTTGGCAGGCCTGAGTGGCTTGCACCATGCCGTCCACGGCACCGTCCAGAGCATCGCACTGCTGGATAGTCGCCTGACCCACCGCCCTGCGCTCCGCTTCGTTAAAGGCCGTGCTCAGATCGGGCAGACGCATCTCA
>JAYUOT010000204.1:0-3002 GCA_043760705.1 Betaproteobacteria bacterium | reverse complement strand
CGCATGATCAACGCCGCGCAAACTGCCAACTTCTTCAACACTGACATTGTTGTCTATCCAGGCTTCAAGGCATTGGAGGCCATCGGGCCATTGAAGGTATTTGATTGCGCCAACTCTTGCCTGGAGCAACGCCAGCTGCATGGCGGTTATCAGGTGAGTATTGTCTCAACCAAGATTGGCATGGTGCCTTCCGATACGATCATGTCGCTGCAAGCCACCAAAAAACTCGATGCCCTCGCGATACCTGACATGGCGATCATTGTGGGGGCGCACGAGATCGAAACCGCTTTAGCAAACTCACCCGAAATCGTCCTATGGGTGACTGCCGTCGCCGACAGAATCAAAAGGCTGCTGGCGCTGTACAACGGTGTTTTTTTTTGGCCGAAAGTGGCGCATTGAATGGCAAACACGTCACTACACACTGGAGCGCAGCGGACCGATTGCAGGCCCGCTACCCGGCAATAACCGTCGATCCCGACTCGATTTTTATTCGCGATGGCAATATCTGGACATCGGCAGGTGTCACGGCAGGAATCGATCTGGCCCTGGCCATGGTGGAGGACGATTTTGGGCGAGAAGTCGCGCTGGAGGTGGCTCGCGATTTGGTAGTCTATTCAAAACGCCCCGGCGACCAGTCGCAATTGAGCCTTCATCTGGCAAGTCAGATGACGCATCACCCCAAAATACGGGAGCTGCAAAACTGGATTCTTTCCCACGTCGCGGAAAATCTGAGCGTCCCGATGCTGGCAGCCAAGGTGGCCATGAGCGACCGTAATTTTGCCAGGGTATTCCAGCGCGAAACGTCGGCCAGTCCTGCCGATTTTATTGAGATGGCTCGATTTGAATTGGCCCGGCATTTGGTGGAGAGCAACAATTCTTCTCTAAAGCTGATCGCATCCAGGACCGGTTTTGGAACCGAAGAGAGAATGCGCCGGGTCTTTCAAAAGCGGCTAGGCGTCACGCCCCGCGCCTATAGCGAACGGGTGTCCACTGACCTGCGTGCATGACCGCATCGCCTGCACGAGTCGCGGGCCCCACCCAAAATTGCCGGCCTCGCCTGAATTTTTCGCCATTGCAAAATTCCGAGGCGACTGGACCGGCACATCGCATGATTATTTCAGCACGCCGGCGGCCTTGGCCGTGTGCGTTGCGATCGCATCCATCAGTGCTGGGGACAAGCAATCGTAGGGCGGCAGCCCCAGTTCTACCAGCCTGGCCCTGACATCACCCATTTTCACTGGATCGGCACCCGATTCAATGATGGACGACACGAACGCCGCAAATCCGGGCGCTGCCCAGCCCTTGGCATTCGAGAGCTCGGTGTGAATGAAGTCGAGCCCAAAGAACGGATGAGCGGTATTTTCGATACGACCATACATGTGCACGCCGCACTCTTTGCAAGCATGGCGCTGAATGGTTGCCTTGGCATCCACGACCTGAAGCTTGCCGGCATTCGCGGTCACCGCGAGATTGTCACGCGAGACCACGGCGACCTGAGAAAACAGTGCCCCTGCAGGTTTCCAGCACCTGGTGCAGCCGCAGACGTGGTTATGCGCGCTCTGCCCTTTAATTTCCACGGTCACCTTGTTGGTCGCACAGGCGCACGACAAGGTTCCGCCCGAAAACCCCTCTGCCGCAGGTTCGATTCCCTCATCGACTTGCGGATGTATTTTTACAGCACTACCCATGATGTTTCTCCTTTTTCTGGTTTTCACGTGATTGCCGGCGAAACGAGTGCAAGAACCCATCTTCCATCCGTCAGCCGAGCTCCAGGCCTACAGGCAAAGCCACACACTTTTCCTCTGAATTCAGCAGGTAACAAGCCTTCTGAAATTATGGCTAGATCAGGGAAAACAAAAGAGGTTTGCCAAGGAGATTGGCAGAAAATCAAGCCTGATCGTCCAAATTTGCGGGGATACGCAACACACAGATGGAAAATCTCCGGCCCGAGTGGAAACTGAGCCTCATAGGAAACCCATGTGCGTTCGTACCAGCACAACTTGAACTGAATCGCTATTGCGGCGGCGCGGCGCGCCAAAGTGACTACGCCGTAGCGTAGTCGAGCAGGAAGGGTAAAGGGGCCGGCTTGGGGCTCCGCCTGGCCTGCAGTTACCGTTTCAACGTCGCCATTGGCGGTTGGCCGTAACCAATGCGGCCAGGTAGCCATGCAGCCAATCAAAATTGACGGGCTTGGCAAGCAGGCTGGCGTGCAGCGGTAAACCACCCCGCGCGGCAATGGCTTCGGCCGGCAGGCCGCTGATCACGATGATGGGCATCTCGGCCAGTTGTGGATTGCGCTTGAGCGCCTTCAACATTTCGATGCCGTCCACGCCGGGCATGGCCAAATCCGTGATCAGCAAATCGGGCCGCATGCTGGCAATGTCCATCAAAGCCTCCAGCGCCGACGGCACCATGGTGCAATCGACCGGCATATCCCAATCCTCAAACTGGCAGCGGTACAACTCGCGGGTGTTCTCGTCGTCTTCCACCATCAGCACGCGCAGACGATGCTTCGGATCGGTATCGGCCCGCGCAAGTTGCGGGCTGTGTTTGGCCAGATAGGCATTGATGGATTGAAGGGCGATCCGCCGGTGGCCACCCAGCGTTTTCCAGGCGTCGATCTCTCCCTTTTCAACCAGCGATTGAACGGTGGCGACTGAAAGCCTCAGCAGCTTGGCCGCGTAGCTTGTGCCGCAATAGTCTTCGCTGGAAAAGTCTGCGGCGGTGATGGCTGCTTCGAAGGATTTGGGCTCACGCTTCATGGGTGCTCTCAAAATGTAATAGATGTTTCACTTACAGTATTTTAATCATTTTTACCGATTCGCGGCATGCATCATCATAAGGATGGCCAAAGAAAAAGGCTGCGGCAGTGCTGTGCAGCACAGCGTTGCTGCTTTCATACAACGGTAGGCAGTTTGGGCAGCGTGAAGAAAAAAGTAGCCCCGCAGCCGGGCGCCGAGTCGGCCCATAGCTGGCCACCGTGACGCCTGATCACGCGGTTG
>JAYUOT010000203.1:0-6016 GCA_043760705.1 Betaproteobacteria bacterium | reverse complement strand
CATAGTATGATCTTTGGAGTTTGGTCGCGCTTTTGCGATTGAGCATCTTGACGGAGCTTGCCCATGGGCGTTTTGCCGGATGGTTTGATTGTTGTTGCCAAGCGAGAATGCCCAACCTGCTTGTTGGTCGAGCCCTTGCTGCGCGAACTGTCCCAAGGCGCGTCGCTGACCGTCTACTGTCAGGACGATGCCAGCTTCGGGGCCGGTGCATCAGCAGTCATTTTCGATGAGTCACTGGAACATTCTTTTGGCCTGGATATTGAGTTCGTCCCCACCTTGATTCGAGTGGTCAACGGGGTTGAGGTTGCACGCACTTATGGCTGGCATCGCGACGACTGGCAGCGCATCAGCGGTCTTTCTAATCTTGGCCAAAGCTTACCGGTTTCAAGGCCGGGTTGTGGCTCGCTCACGCTTGAGCCGGGAGTCGCCGAAGAGCTCGCGGTTCGTTTCGGCAAAGCCAAGTTCCACTCGCGCAGTGTTGAGCTCGGTGATTCGGAAGATCCCATAGAAGCTTGTTACGCACGAGGCTGGTCGGATGGCTTGCCGGTTGTCCCTCCCACTCGTGAACGGGTCTTGCGCATGCTGACCGGGACGGCCCGCGATCCGGGCGAAATCCTTGGCATGGTGCCACCGGACTTGGCCGCTTGCACCGTCGAAAAGGTCGCCATCAATGCGGTCATGGCGGGTTGCAAGCCGGAGTACATGCCGGTAGTTCTGGCCGCGGTGGAGGCTGCCCTTATTGACGAGTTTGGCATGCATGGCATTTTGTGCACCACAATGTTTGCGGGTCCGGTGGTGATTGTGAATGGTCCGATCGCCAAGTCGGTTGGCATGAATTCTGGTGTCAATGCTTTGGGTCAGGGCAATCGCGCCAACGCGGCGATTGGCCGGGCCTTGCAGTTGGTGATCCGTAATGTTGGAGGCGGTCGTCCAGGTGAGGTCGACCGGTCAACCTTGGGCACACCGGGCAAATACACCTTTTGTTTCGCTGAGTCCGAGCTTGATGAATGGGAGCCACTTTCGGTGGCGCGTGGCTTTGCCCGCCACACGTCAACGGTGACCCTGTTTGCCGGGGAGGGCGTTCAAGGCATTGTCGATCAGAAGTCTCGCACCCCCGAATCTCTGGCCCGAAGTTTTGCGGCCTGCATGCGCGCCGTGGATCATCCCAAGCTGGCCATGGCGGGAGACGCGCTACTGGTCGTGTCTCCCGACCATTGCCGTGTTTTTTTCGAGGCGGGCTGGTCGAAGGCGCGCCTGCTTGAGGAACTGACACAATTGCTATTGTTATCGGCTGATGAAATGCTGGTCGGTGCAGGCGGTATCGCGGAAGGATTACCGAAGTCACTGGCAGGTACCAAGATTTCAAAGTTTCGCCCCGGCGGCATTCTGATTGTTCGCGCTGGAGGCGGCGCAGGTTTGTTTTCTGCTGTCATCGCTGGTTGGGCTGCTTCTGGCCCGGTTGGCTCCATTCCGGTTACCAAGGAGATTAAATGATGAGTGGTTCAATTGTCCTGCTCGACCCCACTGCCGAGCTCTCACCGGTCGCCCGTGCCTTGCACGCCCGGCCGGGGTCGCTCGACGGTTTGTGTGTTGGGCTTCTTGATATTTCGAAGGCGCGAGGCAATATCTTTCTCGACCGGATCGATGAGTTGTTAAGCACTCGAGGTATTGCGGTCAAGCGCTATCGTAAACCGACTTTCACTCGACCGGCACCGGATGCGCTCAGGCAGCAAATTGCGGCCGAATGCAACGTCGTGGTCGAAGGGCTTGCCGACTGAGGATCCTGCACGTCGTGCTGTATGCATGACATCGCAGATTTCGAAGGTCGCGGTATCCCCGGCGTTGGAATTGCTTCTACTGAATTTGTGCCTGCTGCGGCGGCACAGGCAAAAACCCTCGGGCTCGATCCCAGGATGGTGTTCGTTCCACATCCCATCCAGGATCGCAGCGATGCCGAGTTGCGGGCATTGGCGGAAGCCGCCGTCGAGAACATTATTCAGGCGCTTACCCAGTCCTGATGCATTCTGCTTGAACGATGAGTCCGGTGGCCTCTTTGAGGGGAGGTCGCCGTGATTGTCGCCACGGCGGGCCATGTGGATCATGGCAAGACCAGCCTGATTCGGGCTCTGACCCAAATTGACACGGACCGGCTCGATGAGGAGAGGCGTCGCGGCATGTCCATCGATTTGGGCTTTGCCTATGCCGATTTTGGCTTGGCAGAGCCGATGGGTTTCGTGGATGTGCCCGGTCACGAGCGCTTTGTTCGCAATATGTTGGCAGGCGTCGCGGCCATCGACTGCGCGCTGCTTGTGGTCGCTGCAGATGATGGTCCGATGCCGCAAACGCTTGAGCACCTGGCTATTCTCGAACTACTCGGTGTGCAGAAGCTGGTGGTGGCCCTCACTAAGATTGATCGGGTCGACGCTGCCAGGAAGACCCAAGCGATGCAGGAAATTCGGACCCTGCTCGCCAGTACCCCGATGGGTCACGCCGCGATTTTCCCCTTGGTTGCGACCTCAGGTGAAGGCGTTGCAGCGTTGCGTGAAAGTCTGACTGATCTCGGGAGGCAGATTGAGGCCAAAAGTTTACTCGCCGCTACGAGCGACTATGGGGTAGGTAACTTTCGCTTATCCATTGACCGGGCCTTTAGTTTGGTCGGCGCCGGGCTGGTGGTTTCGGGTGCCGTCTATGCGGGGCGAGCACAAGTCGGAGATCGCGTCACCGTGTCGCCGCTGGGGGTGGAGGCTCGTATTCGAAGCATACATGCACAGAACCAGTCCGCTCCATTCGCACTGGCCGGACAGCGCTGCGCTTTGAACTTGAGCGGGCCAGATTTGAAGAAAGACGATGTCGGCAGGGGGGCATGGGTGCTGGCCCCATCCATTCATGCGCCGACGCAAAGGTTGGATGTGGCGCTTACCCTGCTGGCGAGTGAGGCGCGATTCTTGGCGGACGGAGCATCCGTACAACTGCATTTGGCGGCCGCGTCGATACCGGCTCGGGTCGCCGTGCTGCGCGCCAAGGCGCTGGCCCCAGGCCATACCGGATTCGCGCAACTCGTGCTCGACCGTCCGATTGCTGCCCTGCATGGAGATCGCTTCGTCCTGCGAGATCAAGCCGCGCAGCGAACCATTGGTGGCGGTTGGGTGATTGATCCTTTTGGCCCGATTCGCGGCCGAGCCAAAGAAGAGCGCCTTCGCGAACTGGAAGCAATGTGTGCACCCAGCGTTCACGAAGCCCTGATGCAAATGCTGGCCTTGAAGCCCGACGGTGTCGACTTGCAACAGTTCGAATGCGCCTGGAATCTGAATCCTGTTCAACAGACTCAACTCCGGGCATCGCCCGGCCTGCGGTTAATCGCGCACAAAACGAGCGATCTTGCCGTGGCTGAGGTGTGGTGGCGGTCTTCACAAGACCAAATGTTGGAAGCCATCACTCAACATCATGCTGCCTATGCAGACAGCTTAGGTATCACCGAAAGCGCTCTGATTGCGAAAGTGTCGAAAAGCTCGGTGATCGCATCAGCGGTGTTGCGTTCCTTGCTCGAAGAGAAATTAATGGTACGGGATGGGCTGGTCATTCGCACCCCCGAACATCGCGTCAGGATGAACGAAAAAGACAAAGTGCTGTTCGAAAGAGTCTGCATTATTTTGATCGCCCATGGCTTACGACCTCCTATCGTCGGAGATCTTGCCACGGCTCTCGATGTCGATCCGTCATTATTGTTACCGTTCTTACAGCGAGTGAGCCAGGGCGGTCATTTTGCGGCGGTGGCAATCAATCGCTTTTACTTGCCCTCAACGATCACGGACTTGGTGGATATCGCCAATGATTTGGCATCACAGTCGCCCGAGTTGGGGTTCGATGCCGCCGCTTTTCGAGATCGCTCCGGCATCGGTCGAAACTCGACGATCCAAGTGTTGGAGTATTTGGATCGACACGGCTATACCCGCTTTGCAGGCAACCGACGTTGGATGACCGAAACCTATGTACGCAAGCCCAAGTGAAGCATGAATTCTCTCCATAAAAATCATTCGATTCGTCTGCCTTCTGTTGATCGCCTGGCCAACCATGAGCAGTCCTTGACCTTGATTGAGCGCTTTGGCCGCACAGCCCTGGTCGAAGCCATCCGTGCGGAACTCTCCATTCAGCGGCTGCGGGCCATCGCTGAGCTTGAGCAATCAAAGGGGCAGACGGGCGCCTCTGAGGAAAGCATTCTTAGTGCGGTCGCAGCTCGTCTCGAGCTTGTTTTTCGGCCCAGCTTTCAAGCCGTCCTCAATCTGACCGGAACGGTGCTGCATACCAACCTGGGGCGGGCGCCTTTGCCTCAGGAAGCACTCGATGCCATTTGTGCGACGGCCTCCGGAGCGAGTAACTTGGAGTTTGATCTTGAACGCGGTGTTCGCGGCGACCGCGATGAGCATGTTGAGGCTTTGCTACAGAAATTGACCGGTGCTGAAGCGGCCACCGTCGTCAATAATTGCGCGGCGGCGGTCCTGCTGGTGCTCAATGCTTTGGCTCTCAAGCGCGAGGTGCCTGTCTCCCGAGGCGAGCTGATTGAGATCGGCGGCTCATTTCGGCTGCCCGATATCATGGCAAGGGCGGGGTGCCGCTTAGTGGAAGTGGGTACCACGAATCGAACTCATCTGAGCGATTTTGTCCAAGCATTGAGTGCAAAGACCGCACTGGTGATGAAGGTTCACACCAGTAATTACCTTGTGCAAGGATTCACCGCGTCGGTGTCTGAGACCGACCTTGCGAGCGCCTGCCATGCTCACGGTGTGCCGTTCGTGGTAGATCTTGGCGCGGGCGCTCTGATCGATCTGAGCCTTTATGGCCTGCCGAAGGAGTCGACTCCAGCCGAGGCGATTGCGCAAGGCGCCGATCTTGTCATGTTTAGTGGTGACAAGCTTTTAGGTGGACCTCAAGTCGGCCTGATTGTAGGAAAGGCTGAACTGATTGCAAAAATCAAGCGCAATCCTTTAAAGCGAGCCTTGCGTATCGACAAGATAAGTATGGCCGCACTTGAAGCCGTGCTGCGCCTTTATCTCCATCCTGAGCAACTCGCCGAACGTTTGCCGACACTGCGTTTACTGATGAGAAGGCCCGAGGCCGTGCGTGCAACAGCGGGCCGGGTTCAGCCGATATTGGCCGCTCACCTGGGTAGCTGGGCCGATGTTCAACTGATTGAGTGTGACAGTGAAATTGGCTCGGGTGCTCAACCGACACAAAAGCTTAAGAGTGCCGGACTTGCGATCAAGCCTCGACTTGGACGAGGCCGAGGTGGTGCATTGATGCGACTTCAGGGGCAGCTACGGGCCTTGCCCGTACCCGTCATCGGACGCCTGGAAAAGGACGCCTTGGTGTTTGACTTTCGGTGCATCGAAGATGAAGCTTTATTGCTGGCACAACTTAATAAACTGCGTTTGCCGACGTAATTGTTGTAGTTAATTCTGAAAATTGTGCATTTTACGCATTTTCTTGCTTGATAGAAGGTTTTTTCAGTCAAAACTGTCTGCGACGAGGTTTTGCCCGGTTAAAGCCGACCGTTCGTCGCCGATAAACGGCCGTTTGTCCCTGGACGGGTTGTTATTGAGGCCCCTGCCTTCCTATTATCTGGGCCCTCCCGTGACTTTGGTCACGGAAACAGCGGGGCGCCTGTTCTGGCGCCTCGGAACTCGAAGACAGGAAACACTCATGAAACACTTCGAACTTTCACCAGCCCACTACCTTCTAAAAACAAACGGCTTAAGAACCGGCGCATTTTTGATCGCCGCCGTCACAGGTCTTTCTGCTTGCTCGTCGGGTGAACCGACAGCGGACCCCTCCAGCGATCTTGCTTCTTTATCCGAGGATGAAAAGCGTCGCCGGAGTAAACCGCGACCCGCACCGGCCCCTGCGCCCTCGCCAGAGCCAATACCCATTCCCGTTCCCGTTCCCGTTCCCGCGCCTGCACCCCCACCTGTACCTGCACCTGCACCTGCACCGTCGCCATCGCCATCGCCATCGCCATCGC
>JAYUOT010000202.1:0-3023 GCA_043760705.1 Betaproteobacteria bacterium | reverse complement strand
TGGCGGGTCCACAGGTGAAGGATCCCGTCACCTTGATGGGCATTGAATTCCCAAACCGCGTCGGATTGGCGGCCGGACTGGATAAAAATGGGGCGCATATTCACGGCCTGGATGCGATGGGCTTTGGCTTCATCGAAGTGGGCACGGTCACGCCCAAACCTCAACCTGGCAATCCCAGGCCTCGCATGTTTCGGATTCCCGAGCGCAATGCCTTGATCAATCGCCTAGGCTTTAACAACTTGGGTGTGGACAACTTCATCGCGAATGTGAAGCGCACACCGTTCAAAGGTGTGCTTGGCTTGAATATTGGCAAGAATGCCAGCACGCCCATCGAAAATGCCCTGGACGATTACCTCTACGGTCTCGATCAAGTGCATCCTTATGCGAGCTATATCACCGTCAATATCTCCTCCCCCAATACCAAGAATTTGCGTCAACTACAAGGTGCAGATGAACTCTCAAAACTCTTGTCGGGCCTAAAGCGGTCGCGCACCCCATTGGCCAAACGTGATGGGCGCAAAGTCCCCATCGCGATCAAGATTGCGCCGGATCTGGAGTCCGATCAAATCGCGATCATTGCCGAGCTCTTGCCCGAATATGGAATGGATGCAGTAATTGCGACCAACACCACACTTTCACGCAGTGCTGTCGCGGGTCAGCTTCATGCGGAAGAAGCGGGCGGGCTGTCGGGCGCACCCGTTTTAGAAGCGTCTAATCAAGTGATTCGTCAATTGCGACGCTTGCTGCCTCAAGGATTCCCCATCATCGGCGTGGGCGGGATTATGTCGGCGCGTGATGCGCTCAGCAAAATGGAATCAGGCGCCGATTTAGTGCAGCTTTACACCGGCTTAATTTACGCAGGACCGGCCTTGCCAGGGCTCTGCGCGAGGGCTCTAAAAACCATGGGCGCGCGAGCCACCCGGGGGTAACAGCCTTGCGCCTGCGCGCGCATCCCGATGTCAAGCGGTAACGCGATTTCCAGATCGGACAGCAATTGTTCCAGAGCGGCTTGCCAGGCGAGAAAATAGTGGCGATTCACCCTGGCCTCACCCAACTCCGCTTCAATCGCACAATCCTCGTCAGGATATTCCTGCCGCAGCGCCGGTCCGAAATACTGTCCCCAGGTCGTCCACGAAAAGAGTCCACGTTCATTGAGATGCACAGTCAGCGCAAACAAATGCGCTTGCCAAGCCTCATCCATGCCGGGCAAGGTGGGCGCTACATCGGACTGCTTTGAAATCGCATCAGTCATTTTGGAAAGGGCTGCAAATAAGACTCGAAACAATCCACACAGACCGTGGAGGCGCTGGTTTGCTGGCCCCAAAGGGCTTTCGCATCAAACTCAACCGTGTAAAGGGCTTGCGGGGCTTCACCAAACCCTTGGGCATTGCTATCGGGAAAGACATGGAAGCCATGAAACTCAAGCACTTTTCCGGCCTTGGCGCGGGCATAGCGTGGCAAGCGGGTGTGATGAGTTGGGTGTTCGTTAATGGTCAAGATCCAATCGCCGTTCGCGAACTTGGCGGGTTGCATAGGATGATCGCGATGGGTTGGAGAACCACGCAATAAGGTCGCCTCTACGTCTTGCGCTTGCAGGGTTTTGCTTAAAGGCTTAGCCAGACCCATTGCCTGCCTGCCAGCCAGTTCTTCAGGGGTCACCAGACCATTTTCTTCGAGCAAGGCTTCTAGGCCGCCCATCCAAATCTCGTAATAGCTACTGGCGTAATAAACCGCTGGAGGCAAGCTCTCACGGCGAAAACGGGAACGATCAATGTTCCAGGAACCAGTCGCCCCCATGGCCACCACTAAGGCCATGGCGCGAGCTTCCCAAGGGGCATGAAAGATCGGCTGCAAGGGCTCTGGAATCACCGCGCCAAATCCCTGCATCCCCCCTAAATCTTGTGGGCCATTCATATTTGAGCGCCAATCGGTGCTTCGGCAAACCCTGTGCCGATCATCGAATCGCGGCTTACCCACGCCTCCAGGGCTTCGCCCACTAGTCCTTTTGAGGCCTCGGGTTGCATGGGCAGCACAAGATAGCGTATCTCCGCGGTGGAATCCCAAACCTTGATGCGCACATGGGCAGGCAACTCTCGTCCGAAGTCCTTCAATACACCCAATGGGTCAATGACCGCTTTCGAGCGATAGGCGGGTGATTTATACCAAACGGGTGGCAATCCCAGCACGGCCCAAGGGTAGCAGGAGCACAGCGTACAGACCACCATGTGGTGAACGTCGGGCGTGTTCTCCAAAACCGTCATGTGCTCACCTTGGCGACCGGTATAGCCCATCGACGAAATCGCCGCTGTCGCATCGCGTAGCAACCAAGTTTTAAACTCTGGTTCCAGCCAGGCGCGCACGACCACTTTGGCGCCATAGCGCGGCCCAACCTTGTTTTGATAAGTGTCGATAATCGCATCAACGGCCTGCGGGTCCACGTAACCCTTGGCGATCAAGACCGACTCGAGAGCGGCAACCCGCGCCGCCGGATCACGCGACAATTTGTCCAATTTTTGACTCATATTTTGTTGATTCGTGACTTGCATTTCACTTGGTGGTATAAAAGACAATTAATTTCCGCACTGCATCATGGCCCGACCTAGAACGTCCTCAGCAAACTCTGGCAAGAGCGCGATCCAAGTGATCGGGCGCCTGGTGAGCCTTTTGGACGAACTTGCCGCGCATCCTGATCCCGTGAGCTTGAAGGAATTATCCGCTAATACTGGCCTACATCCTTCAACCACTCATAGAATATTAAATGACCTGGTCACGGCCCGTTTTGTCGACCGTACCGAGCCGGGCACCTATCAATTGGGAATTCGGCTGCTCGAGTTAGGCAATTTGGTCAAGGCACGCCTGAACGTCCGCGATGCCGCCATGGGTCCCATGCGCGAATTGCACCGGGCCACGGGTCAACCGATTAATTTATCGATCCGTCAAGCCGACGAGATCGTTTATATCGAACGCGCACTGTCGGAGCGCTCTGGCATGCAAGTAGTGAGAGCGGTCGGCGGGCGCGCCCC
>JAYUOT010000201.1:0-3026 GCA_043760705.1 Betaproteobacteria bacterium | reverse complement strand
TGAGCCCAAGACCTGAGTCTCGTACCCAAGAGCGCGTTGTGGGTGCTGCGTTACCTTCCCGGGATCGAACCTCCGAAGCCGAAGCGTTTAAATCTTTCGAGCGGGAAACGGTCGTCGAAGATCGCGCACGGATGGTCCACGGGACGGCAGGTCGCGCAAATACGGATCAAACCAACGTAGATCAAACCAACGTAGATCAAACCAACGTAAATTTCGACGGAGATTGGCCTGCATTGGCGGCGAGCTTAACCCTCGCTGGCGTGCCCAGAATGTTCGCGCAACAGAGTCAGTTATTGAGCCATCAGCGCGACCAGCACGGCTTCACGTTTCAACTTCGGGTTGGTGTCAAATTGTTGAGTGACCCTGCGCAAGTGGCCAAGGTTCGGGAGGCTCTACAAGAAAAATTAGGGTGCGCGGTTCAGCTTAAGGTCGAGCTCGGGGAAGTACAGGGCGATACGGCTGAATCCCTGGCGCGACAGGCCACTGATGAAAAAATTGCGCAGACCCAAGCCAGCCTGGAAAACCTCACCATAGTAAAAAGTTTGATCGACCATTTTGATGGAAAAATCATTCCAGGGACCGTGAAGCCAGCATAGGCGACAATACTCCTGCCCAAGCAGCTTGACGCTGATGACTGGGTATGATTTAGTTTTGTAATACCCTCGATTTCGGAGATTTTAATCATGATGAAAAACCAACTCGCAGGCTTGATGAAGCAAGCTCAGCAAATGCAAGACAACATGAAAAAGATGCAGGACCAATTGGCCTTGGTTGAGGTCGAAGGCCAATCGGGTGCGGGTCTAGTGAAAGCGGTGGTCACCTGCCGCAACGAAGTCAAGCGCGTCACTATTGACCCTAGTTTGCTGACCGATGATAAGGACATGTTGGAGGACTTGGTCGTGGCTGCGCTAAACGACGCGCTTAAACGCGCCGAGCAGACCGCGGGTGAAAAAATGGGCGGTGTGACCGCAGGTTTGCCTCTGCCTCCTGGTTTTAAGCTCCCGTTCTGATGACGGCTTAGTCGGCCTGGAAGCACCTTGCCACCTCCTAAACGGAAATTGTTTTTGTGAGCACCTCACCGAGATCCGCACGTTCAAGTGAAGCGCGAGCACCGGTTGCGTCAAGCCATCCTCCAGCGATTGAAGCGCTCATCCAAGCACTGAAAAGCTTGCCAGGAGTGGGGGCTCGTACAGCTCAGCGCTTTACTTATCATTTGTTGCAGCATGATCGTGAGGCCGCTGCCGATCTGGCGATCTGCCTGAGCGATGCACTGCACAACATCAAGCATTGTCAGCGCTGCAATACCTTGACCGAAAAAGAGATTTGCGAAACCTGCGCGTCGGGCAAGCGTAACGCTCGACTGCTTTGCATCGTCGAGTCGCCCGCCGACCAACAAATGATGGAACAAACTCTTGCCTACAAAGGCCTGTATTACGTCCTGATGGGGCGATTGTCGCCGCTGGATGGGGTGGGGCCCGGCGACTTGAAATTTGATCAGGCCATTGCCCGGGCCAGTGAAGCGAATATCGACGAGGTCATTCTCGCCACTAACTTCAATCCGGAGGGAGAGGCGACTGCACATTACCTTTGGGAAGTCTTGCGCGGAAAAGGGGTGAAGGTGAGTCGCTTGGCGCGAGGTGTGCCCGTGGGTAGTGAGCTAGAGTACGTCGATCCGAGTACTATCGCTCAGGCTCTGCGTGACCGGGTTTCGTTATAGTAGTGGGCTTTCCCCGCAGCTTCTCGGACGATGTTCTCGAGACCTACTTGATCCCCCAACCCGCCTCAAGGAAGGCTTAAACCATGAAAATTGGCTACTTTTGTCTCTTTCTGGCCTGCCTCCTGCCGATTGTGGCGACCGGCATTGCCAAGGCGGGCGATCGCTCCTTTAATAATCGCAGGCCGCGCGACTGGCTGGCCAAGCAAGAGGGGTACCGCGCGCGTGCCCATGCCGCGCAAGGCAATAGCTGGGAGGCTTTGGCAGTGTTTGGCCTGGCGTTGTTAAGCGCCTACCAGAGGGGAGCGCCGCAGGCCACGATCGATGCCCTTGCCATGGTTTTTATTGTGGCACGTTTTGGTTTTCTGGCCGCTTATCTCGCTGACCTTCATTGGCAAAGAACCTTGGTCTGGGTCATTGGCTTTGGAGCGTCGTTGGCCTTGTTCTTCGTTTAACAAACTCGCAGCGCGACCCCTATGGATTCTGGATTTCTTTTACTGGCTGGCGCACTTGCTTTATTGTTGGGTCTCGCTGGTGGATGGCTGGTGGGCCGCTACACGGGTCGCAAGTCGCGCAAGATCGAAATTGACTTGCATCGCACCGTGAGCGAATTTCGAGCGCTTGGCGAGCTTTCGGCTTTTAAGGCCGTCAGCAAGGACTTGATCACGCACGTGGATCACAGTTTTGGCGATTTTGGCAAGAAGTACCTGAGTTGGGCGTTCACCAAGAAAAAACTCGCCATGTTGTTCGAGTTTGAAATGGATTTTCGCTTCGATTTGAGGAGTGAAGAAGTGAAAATCGAGGCCCAAGGACCGCATGCCATTGTGCATCTTCCTCAGGCCAAGGTCGACGTGGCGATCAAAAATCTCTCCTTCTACGATGAGCAAAGAGCGCGTTTTTTGCCTTGGCTATTGCCCGATCTTTTGCAAGGCTTCTTTGATGGCCGGTTCTCTGAAGAAGACAAAAATCGCCTGATTTCAGCGGCGAGAGACCATGCGGTGATCGAGGCGAAGGCTTTGGCCCTTCGTTACCGGCCCCAAATCGAGGCATCGGCGCACAGTACTTTGCAAATATTGACCCGCTCCTTAGGCTATCAATCACTGGAAGTGCGCTTTGGAAAAGCCGAACCCTTGATCAATCGTCCTGAGATTTCAGCGCCTGAATCTATGCACGCTTTGGCGCAACAAAACAGCCTGAATCCGCTCGACGCCGAGTGGCCAAAAGAGACTCTCAATCCCCGTGATAAAATGTAGTCATTATTGGGGGTATTGCGAGTCGGTTCGATGATGGGCGGTTTCGACTTAGGCCTGTA
>JAYUOT010000200.1:0-33128 GCA_043760705.1 Betaproteobacteria bacterium | reverse complement strand
AAAGTTCTTCTTTGGCGGCAACGGCCTTAACGGCTTCTAACGCGCTGGTTGGCAGGTAGATCGTGACTTGCGCCATAAACCCTCGTAACTGGTTTTTTAAGCCTAAAATATACTTTAAATTAATAATTAAATTATACAGTCGATTGTGCAGCTACGGCAAGGCGATTTTTTCCCTTTTGGGTAAATCCTTTAAATTGCACTTCTCTTCGAACCGACGAAAATAGCCAAAGACAAACTCAGTTCTCCAATGAACCAACCCTACGAAGCAGCCCGCCATGCTGCTGGCGCATTTTTCGACGAATACGCCTAAGGAATCGCTGATTAAGTAGTCGCAATCGAGCGCGATGAGTGTTTAAAAAGTCGATCCTGTTGAATGATCATTTTTTGCGTGCATTTTTGTCAGTTTTTCGTCGTTTGCAGGGGTTTTCCCATGCCTCTCGCTCAGCCAGAAAGTACATACTCTCAGGGTTGGGTGCTTTGGGATGAACTCCCGCTCCTTAGCAAAATGGGGCCTCGGGGAAGCGTCGCGTCGCGCCTTGCCGGGTGGCGAGTGGATTGGCCGTGCTGAGGTGATCGCGACGGGACACTCTTTAGGCGGTGGTCTGGCTCAACGGTTTGTTTACTCCATGAATTCGAGCTACGGCGCGCCCAAGCCCTGTCGGGCTTTCATTGCTGACGGCTACGCGCGTGAATCGTTGATGGTCTGCAAACAGTTCCCACTGAAAAGCCGACACCGGAATTTCTGTGATCAGAAAATGTGTGTTTCTTAAGGACCAAAGCAATGCGGAGGCCCCAAAGAAAAAATAGGCCGGCTGCCATCCAAGAAAAGTCCAGGATGGAAAGGCGAGCAAACTGAGCCCCAAGGTAATGGCACTGGTAATTTGCAAACTAGTGACTTGCCAAAAATATCGAGTGGCCCAAAAGGGTTCGATTTTCCGGACTGGCCCGAAATACACCTCCGAAAGCCCTCTCTTATTGTTGGAATAGGCCTTGATCTGAATATCTAGATGGTTGATTCCCTGTCGAAGAAGTTTAGGCGGAACTGGGAAGTACAGAGGTCGATACCAATAGCGCGGAAGAGGTTCGTCAAAACGGGTATCACCACCCATAAATTCCCCGTGGCCGGCCAAAGTGGGGGCAAACATGAAACCTTGACCTTAGCCAATGCGAAGCTTGTCAGACGAGTAGACAGCCTGCTTGCCACGAAGGCAGAGGCAGGCAAATAGGTTGGCCCCCACTTTGGCCCGCTCTCCCCCGACAGGTATTCGACCCGACCGGGTTGTGAGCTTGGGCTTAAGCCGTATTTGCCTGACTAGGTCGCCGAGGCTCGATGAAGCGAATGGCTGCATCCAAACCGTTATGGTTAATACAATAGGTGGCTTGCGTTTGAACGATTGGCTTAGCCTTGTAAGCAATCGAGAGACCTACTGCCGCCATCATTTTGAGGTCGTTCGAACCGTCGCCACAAGCAATCGCTTGCGCGGGCTCACAGACCAATTGCTTGCATAGCTCAAGCACCGTGCGTTGCTTGACGTCCGCGTCCACCACTTCACCAAGCACTTCGCCGGTCAGTTTTCCGGCGATAATTTCAAGTTGATTCGAACGTACGAAATCTAGCTTGAGTTCTTCCTTGAGGCGATTGGTAAAGTAGGTAAATCCGCCAGACACCAACAAGATCTTCAGTCCAGCCTCGCGGCAGGCTTGAATCAGTGTTTCCGCACCAGGTGTGAGTTTAAGGCGTTGCTCATAGACCTCGACCAATACGCTCTCCGGTAAGCCAGCAAGATACTTGACCCGTCGCCGTAGGCTCTCGGCATAGTCTTTAATTTCCCCACGCATGGCCGCTTCGGTAATGGCCGCCACTTCGGCTTTTTTGCCGCAAAAGTCCGCAATCTCGTCGAGGCATTCGATGGTAATAAGGGTGGAATCCATGTCGAAGGCGATCAGTTTGAAGTCGCTGAGCTTGCGTGCCGAGGGAGCCAAACCCACGTCGACTTCTTTTTCCAGGGCCAGAGCTCGGACCTTCTCGGCGGTGATCTCTTCTTTGGCCTCGATACCATGCCAGCGCGCATAGTGGGTACTGATGGCGCGTGGCGGCTCGCCGACCATGCCGTTAAAGGGGGGCATGATGTCGTAATTGATATTGGCGTGCTGCAAGACCAGATCGATACCATCGGCGGGAGGGGCTTGAATCATGAAAGAGCCTTGAATACTTCTCGAACTTTATTGACGCGCTGGGCCAGATCGCTGACCGGAATGGTCAATCGCAGTTTATCCGGACCGGCCAGTTTGGCATCCTTGCGGGTTTGGATGAACTTGATGATCTTGGCCGGGTCAATCGGGGGTTGAGGGATGAATTGAATCAGAATACTTTCTTCATTGGCGTCAATTTTGGCGATGCCCAGAGGCTTACCCAGAATTCGCAGACGATGGCTTTCAATCAGGGCACGGGCCTGATCCGGTAACTTGCCAAAGCGATCCACGAGCTCTTCTTGCATGTACTCCAGCTCCTGAGCACTTTCGGTGTTGGCCAGGCGCTTGTACAGACTCAGGCGCTCATTGACATCGCCGCAAAAGCTATTCGGCAAGAGCGCCGGGATATGCAGGTTAATTTCAGTGGTCGAGGGCAGAGGTGCCGCGAGATCCGGCTCCTTACCCGCTTTCATTGCTTTGACGGCTTCGGCCAACATTTCGCTATACATGGTGAAGCCCACTTCAATCATGTCACCCGACTGATTGTCGCCCAACACCTCACCAGCCCCACGGATTTCAAGGTCATGCATCGACAGGTAAAAGCCCGAGCCGAGCTCTTCCATCATTTGAATCGCCTCCAAACGCTTCTTGGCGTCCTTGGTGATCGCCGATTCGTCCGGCGTCATGAGGTAGGCGTAAGCCTGGTGGTGAGAGCGACCCACACGACCGCGTAGCTGATGCAACTGGGCCAGACCAAATTTGTCGGCGCGATGAATGACAATGGTGTTGGCCGAAGGCACGTCAATACCGGTTTCAATAATGGTGGTGCAAAGCAGTACGTTGAACTTTTGGGCGTGGAAGTCCTTCATCACGCGCTCCAGCTCGCGCTCGCGCATCTGGCCATGCGCCACCACAATACGAGCCTCGGGCATCAGCTTTTCCAGGGCTTGACGACGATTTTCGATGGTGTCGACTTCGTTGTGCAAAAAGTAGGCCTGACCGCCCCGTTTCAATTCCCGCAACAGGGCTTCGCGAATGGCACCGGCATTTTCACGGCGCACAAAGGTTTTGATGGCCAAGCGCCTTTGAGGGGCCGTGGCAATCACCGAGAAATCGCGAATGCCCTCCATGCTCATGGCCAAGGTGCGCGGGATCGGTGTCGCTGTTAATGTGAGGACATCGACCTCGGCTCTTAGATTCTTCAGTATTTCCTTTTGACGAACGCCAAAGCGATGCTCTTCATCAATAATCACCAGGCCCAGGCGATCAAACTTCACATCGTTGGAGAGCAGCTTATGGGTGCCGATCACAATATCGATCTTGCCGGCATTCAGACCCTCAATCGCTGCTTTCACCTCTTTGGCCGAGCGAAAGCGCGACAACTCAGCGAGGTGTACGGGCAGGTTCGAGAAGCGATCACTAAACGTTTGAAAGTGTTGTTCTGCAAGCAAGGTGGTCGGACAAAGAATAGCCACTTGTTTGCCATCATTAATGGCCACCCAGGCGGCACGCAAGGCCACCTCGGTTTTGCCAAAGCCGACATCTCCACAAACCAGGCGATCCATCGGTTTGCCCGAAGTCATGTCCTGCACCACGGCATGAATCGCCGCCAGTTGATCGGGTGTTTCCTCGAAACCGAAACCTTCCGCGAACATCTCGTAGTCGGCCGGCGCAAACTTGAAGGCATGGCCTTCGCGAAGTGCCCGTCGGGCATAAAGATTGAGGAGCTCGGCCGCGGTGTCGCGCGCCTGCATGGCTGCGCGGCGCTTGGCTTTTTCCCAGGCTCCGGAACCGAGAGCGTGAAGCGGGGCATCGTCCGGGTTGGCACCGCTGTAGCGACCAATGACATGAAGTTGCGCGACCGGCACATACAGCGTGGCATTGCCCGCGTATTTGAGATGCAAAAATTCAGTGGTGCCTTCACCGAGATCCAAATTAATCAAACCTTGATAGCGGCCGATACCGTGCTGGGTATGGACCACGGGGTCACCGATTTTAAGTTCAGACAGATCCTTGATGAGCGCATCGACATTGGTCTGTGCATCGCGTTTGCCACGGCGATTGCGACGACCGCTACTTGCGAAAAGCTCGGACTCAGTAATGAGAATAAGATCTTCAGGATCAAGCAAAAACCCTAAATGAAGGGGCGCCGCACTGAGGGCCACTTTCTTGCCTGAGCCTAAGTCCGCTTGAAAGCTACGCCAATCCGGCACTTGATCCAGCTTGAGCTGGTACTGCTCGAAA
Organism: Betaproteobacteria bacterium; assembly: GCA_043760705.1. Taxonomy (GTDB): domain Bacteria; phylum Pseudomonadota; class Gammaproteobacteria; order Burkholderiales; family Burkholderiaceae_E; genus JAPOKJ01. The sequence continues at coordinate 28,691 of JAYUOT010000200.1, read as the reverse complement.
AGCTGCGAGATGGTTTCCATGCGGCCAGCCGATTCGGCCAAAATGAGGACGCTGCGAGTGGTCCGCTCCAGCAGGCCGGCCAGCCGGGCAATGGGGTTTTCAGCGCGGCGATCAATGGCGCAATCGGGCACGGTAAAAGCTAAAGCCTCCAGACCCTCTAAGGCCTCGGATGGCGCGTCGCTTGCGTGGCCTCGGCCCTTGTTCTCGTCGGCATTGCTCCCGGCTTTGAGACTGAAACGGCCAAAGTGCTTGGTGAGGATAAAGAATTCATCACTTTCGAGGAACAGTTCTTTGGGTGTCAGCAGGGGCCGTTCGCCGTCATGGCTTAAAAACTTGTAGCGCTGAGCGGTATCTTCGGTGAACTGCCTAGCACTGACCTCCACATTGCCGTGGGTCAGTAGCGTTGAGCCTTCAGGCAAGTAATCGAAGAGCGTGGCGCTTGTCTCATGAAACAGGGGCAAGTAGTACTCAATACCCGCCGACGCGATGCCAACACCGATATCTTTATAAACGCCGCACTTGCTCGGATCACCCTCAAAGCGTTCGCGCCATTTGTTCCTGAAAAACTGTCGCGCCGCTTCGTCCAGAGGGAACTCGCGTCCCGGCAAAAGACGCACTTCGTTTTGAGGGTAAAGGCTGCGCTGGTTGTCCGGATCAAAGGTGCGAATGGATTCGATTTCATCACCGAACAAATCGAGCCTGAAGGGTAGCGCGGCGCCCATCGGGTAGAGATCGATCAAGCCGCCGCGCACGCAGTACTCACCGGGGCGCACGACTTGGGAGACATGCTCGTAACCGGCTGTGGTCAGTTGTGAGCGCAGCCCCGCTTCATTGAGCTTTTGGCCCTTCATGAAGAAGAAGGTGCTGGACGCAAGAAATGAGGGCGGAGCCAGTCGGTGCAGGGCCGTGCTAGCCGGCAGCACCATGAAGTCGAGCTGACCTTGCATCAGACTGTAAAGAGTTGCAAGGCGCTCGGAGGTTAAATCCTGGTGCGGAGAAAACTGGTCATAGGCCAAGGTTTCCCAATCGGGGAACAGTGCCAAACGGTGGCTTGGATTGAACCAGGCCACCTCGTCCAGTAGTCTTTGGGCATCGGTCGGGTTGGCGGTGACCCCCACAATCGGGCCCGTGCGGCGCTCGTCCAGGAGCAATTGCGAGATCATCCAGGCATCGCTCGAGCCCACGCCACCTGGCAAACTAATATGGCGCGCGAGTCCCGGCCACTCGCGCGGCTTGAAGCTTTGGCGAGCGGGGGGGGAAGGTTTCACGGACTCACTGGCCACCGTACTTTGAATCGCACCGGCGGCGGCAGTGCCTTGATTTTTAGGCAATACGGCAGACACGACTACAATTTTACTTGTGAAATCAAAAACGTCTCTTTCTGCCCGTTCGGCGCCTTCGTTGGAGGTGCCTCCTACCATCTATGCAGTGATCCCTGCGGGGGGCGTCGGTAGCCGATTGGGCGCTGATCGACCTAAGCAATATTTGCCTGTTTTCGGCAAGAAAACCATGCTGGAGATGAGTGCCACAATCTTGCTCGAGCAAGACTGGATCCGTAAAGTAGTGGTGGTGGTGGCTGCTGTAGATGCCTATCAAGAGGCCACTTACTTCGGCTTGAAGAAAACCTACGGGGAAAGAATAGAATTTTTGCGTGAGGCCGGAGCCACTCGGCGCGATACTGTCTTGAGCGGCCTGCGACATTTGCTTGCCGGTGAGAAATCGTCGACGAAAGCCTGGGTCTTGGTGCACGACGCCGCTCGACCTGGCCTGGACGCTCTCAGTCTCGAACGATTGAGGGTAGCCGTCTTGGACGATCCCAAGAAAACGGGAGGCCTATTGGCCATGCCTGTGTCGGATACGGTCAAGCAGGTGGCCAGTTCAGGTCGAGCCAAAGACGCGCGCAGTGCCCGAACCTTGGATCGTCGCTGGCTCTGGGCCGCTCAGACGCCGCAGATGTTCTCTTTGAAAAAGCTTTGTGCCGCCTTGCAGTCTTTTGGTAAAGTCACCGATGAGGCCAGCGCGATCGAACGGGCGGGTGGCAAGCCTCTGTTAATTCGCGGCAGTGCCCAGAATATTAAGGTGACCTCCATGGACGATTTATCGTTAATGCGGACCTTGTTAAAGGCTAGGCGATAATCAGACCTGATCTCCCCTTACTTTTTAGAACTGCCCGATCTCATGGCCGATCCTCACGCAACTCCCTCGATCTTGCTCAGTTACCGGATTGGTCAAGGCTATGACGTTCATGCTCTCGTGCCCGGACGAAAGCTCATCATTGGCGGTATCGAGATCGCCCATAGTCACGGCCTGCTTGGTCATTCCGATGCGGATGTACTGATTCACGCCATCATCGATGCGATCCTTGGTGCCGCAGGCTTGGGAGATATTGGTACACATTTTCCGGATACGCAGGCGCAGTACAAGGGCGCCGATAGCGGAGAACTCCTGAAGGCTGCAATGCTTAGTGTGCGCCATGCGGGCTATGAGCTTGGCAACGTGGACGCCACGGTGATCGCGCAAGCACCCAAGCTCGCTCCTTATCGCGAGGCCATTCAGTTGCGCCTGGCGGATATTTTGGGCGTGGAGTTGTCACGGGTGAATGTGAAGGCCAAGACCAGCGAGAAACTTGGCTTTGTGGGACGCCACGAAGGGATCGAGGCCTTGGCTTCGGCCTTGTTGATCCCCAGGGCCTAAGGTTCAGCCACAGGTTTTAACATTTGGCGCTGTCCTAGTTACTTTTCAACCCAAAATGTGCCCCGCAAAATTTCTCAACCAGGCCTGTCTGGTAGGCAGGCGCAGCTCTCCCCGTAGCAACATTTGCTTAGTTATTCCATGAAATTCCGCAATATCATTGCGGAATTTCATGGAATAACATAATATTTGCAAATGTTAGCCCGTCAAAATTTGTACAATAAAATTTCTGCCGCACTGGGTAGATCCAGGGGCGTTGTTCTTAACGGACCTCGGCAGTCTGGAAAAACGACGCTCGCTAGCCGCTTCATGGCTGTTGATTCACCCAATTACTTCGACTTAGAGAATCCACTTCACGCGAGTCGCCTTACAGAACCGATGCAAACACTTAGTGCGCTAAGCGGCTTAGTGGTGATCGACGAAATTCAGCGCATGCCTCAACTTTTCCCGATTCTGCGGGTGTTGATGGATCGTTCGAATCAGTTCGGCCAATTTTTGCTCTTGGGCTCGGCTTCGCCTGCACTTTTTCGCCAGTCCGGTGAATCGCTTTTGGGACGGATCGAAACTGTTGAAATGAGTGGATTTGATCTTTCCGAACTAATGCTCGCTGGCGACACACCGTTCGATACGATCTCCAACATGCTTTGGTTGCGAGGAGGGTTTCCTCGTTCGTTTTTGGCCAGTAACGATACCGATAGTTTTATTTGGCGAAGCAATGCGATTGGCGACCATATTCGCGTCGATTTTCCTGCGTTGGGCCTCAATGCGCAGGTGCCTGTAATGATTCGATTTTGGTCGATGCTTGCCCATTACCATGGGCAAATATGGTCGGCTGCTCCTATTAGCCAATCGTTGGGCGTTTCGGAAAATACCATTCGCTCGTACCTCGACGCATTGACCCAAACCCTTATGGTCAGACAACTACAGCCGTGGTTCGAAAATTTGAGCAAGCGACAGGTAAAGTCGCCGAAGATTTATTTCCGCGACACTGGCTTTTTGCATGCCTTAATGAATGTCAATTCTATGTCCGAGTTGCTCATTCATCCTAGGTCTGGGGCTAGTTGGGAAGGCTTCGCGACCGAACAAGTGTTACGAATCGCTAATCCCGATGAGGCTTACTTTTGGGCGACGCATCAGGGCGCCGAGCTGGATCTACTTCTATTTAGAGGCTCTCAAAGAATTGGCGTTGAGTTCAAGCGTGCCGACGTTCCCAAGTTGACCAAGTCGATGCAAATTGCCATAGACGATCTCAAGCTTGATGCCTTGTATATTGTCTACCCTGGACCACAACGATACCGAATTAAGCCGGGCGTCGAGGCCGTACCACTTTGGGCGCTGATTGAAGCTTAGCTCGTCATGCCCAAACAATAGGCCAGTTACGCATCTCTTGAAATGAGATGGGAACACCGTTCAGGCGCATGGCTTTCTACGCCTGCGCTGTGTGGACTGCGCGCACGACAAACTGGTGGCGTTTTCATGCAAGTCGGCAGCGCGAGGGCAGATGAGCTTTGCTGAGCAGTAAAGCCACGAGGTAGGCACCGCTTGAATGGCCTGAAGCCACCTTTGCCGAGCTACGAAGGATTGGCAATTCTTACGCTGAGGATCAATTGAATCACCTCGACGGCCCCTCGCTTTTCCTAAGGCGTTTGAGCTGGTTGAAGTGCATGCCTAGTGGCAAGATCCACGCCTCAAGGATTTGAAGATTGCTCGCACCCATCAAGCCGCATACTCAAATGGAACGGTATCGCCCTCATTGGTATCAGCCGACCCAGTCGCTTACTCGGCCTTAATATTCCCGTCCTTGACCACCTTGGACCAAAGCGCCAACTCTTTACGTAAGAGAGCATCCAGCTCAGCAGGCTGATTACTCACGGCCGTCATCCCGAGCTTGTTAAAGCGCTCTTTGACCTCTGGTTTTTGGAGAATGCCTGCAAGATCTCTTTGTAGCTTCTCCACGATGCTGGTCGGCGTTTTAGCGGGTAGAAAAAATGCTATCCACATGGTGGTCACATAAGGCACGCCTTGCTCGGCAATCGTCGGCAAATCGGGTAAATCAGGGTGGCGTTTGGCGCCGGTCATACCGAGGGCTTTGACCTTACCGGCCTTGATATTGGGCAAGGCGAAGTTGAAGGCGTCGAACATCACTTGCAGATGTCCGGCCAGTAAATCCTGCGCGGCCGGACCTTGCCCTTTGTAAGGCACATGGTTCATCTGAATGCCGGTCAGGTTGGAGAAAAACTCGGCGCCGAGATGATACGTGCTGCCGATGCCCGAGGAGCCATAGGCCAGCTTGCCCGGGTTGGCCTTGGCGTATTTGACCAGCTCTTGCACATTGCTCGCGGGGACCGAAGGATGCACCACCAGTACATTCTCGATTTGGGCGACCAGGCTCACCGGTGCGAAGTCTTTCACTGGGTCGTAAGGAAGTTTCGCGACCAGGGCCGGATTGGCACTCATGATACTGCTCGTGCCAAACAAAATCGTGTGGCCATCCGGCGCCGAGCGCGCAACAAACTCGGCACCAATGCCACCGGTGGCGCCGACCTTATTCTCGACAATGATCGTCTTACCCATCGCATCGCCCAGCAGGGGCGCGATCACCCGCGCGGCGATATCGGTGGGGCCGCCGACGGCAAAGGGGACGATGAGCTTTACAGCGTTGCTTGGCTGGGCCTGCGCCGTGCTCAGGAAGGTGAGGCCAGCCGCGAGTATCGCCTGGGATTTCAGGGCACTAAGCAAGATCTTTAACCAATGCAGAACGGGTTTCAGGATTGACGGATGTTGCTGCCACGGTGTAGGCCGGAAGGTCAACACCCATATTAAGAGCCACACCGTATTTCAAGGCCTCGGCCATGTCCTTGTTGAGATCAAAGCGCAGGAAATGAACAGCCGAAGTTTTTTCCTCGTTCTCGCGTTCAAGATCTTCATCCGCAATGGCGTAGACCTTGGCCGCGCCTTCCACTTGAATAAACACCTTGCGCTCAATCCCTTTGAGCTGGGTCAAAGCGATCGCGCGCTCTCCTGCATCGGTGTACTCGATCAGCATGGTGGCTTTGAAGTTACGGCCTTCAGGCAGAAGGGGCACATAGCTCTCCAGCTCATGTTGAATACCCTCTTCATCAAAAATCTTTTCGATGCGCAGCATTTCCTGAATTTGATAGCGAATGGTCATTTCGTCTTCAAACAAAAGCGTGACGTGATCGCCTAAATGAACCGTGCGGGTGCGCTTGTGTTCAATCACTTGACTGCGAAAGCTAGGACGGTTCTTGGAGTAAGTCTCCAAGGTCCAAAGGGAGTCGCGTGTGATGATGCCCATGATGATTTACCTCGTGAAGCAGTGAATGACGGTGTGGTGCGCGGGTTTAAAGAAGGTAAAGGGTCTGAAAAGAGAACCCATTAAATTGAAGCGGGTAGCCCATAGGCCATGCGCAACAGGGTGATCGGGTGGGCCATCTCGGCCCTGCCCATCTTGTCGGCCTCGGTCATGCCCTGCTCGATATGGTGTCCGGCCAGTTGACAATCCGAGGCGATCCACTTGACTTCGCCATGGGGATGCTCGGCCATTTGACGGACCACCGGGCGACCAATTTTCATGGCTATTGCGTGATACTCCTTTTTTACGCCCCAAGTACCCGCGTGGCCCGAGCAACGCTCGACAGTATTGACCTCGGTGCCCGGAATCAGTGAGAGCATTTCGCGGGTCTTTTGGCCGACGTTTTGGACCCGTAAATGACAGGAGACGTGATAGGACACATTGCCCAGGCCTTCTTTAAACTGGGTATCCAATAGGCCATCTTTGTTGCGCGCGATCAGATACTCAAAAGGATCGAACATGGCTTTTTGCACGGCCTTGACGTCTTCGTCATTCGGGAACATCAAGGGGAGTTCTTGCTTGAACATCAAGCCGCAGGAAGGGATGGGCGCCAGAATGGCATAGCCCGCTCGGGCCAGCTTGGCAAGTTGGGGAATGTTTTTTTCCTTGAGCTTGGCAACGGAGTCCAGGTCACCGAGCTCGAGCTTGGGCATGCCGCAGCAGGCTTCTTTCTCGGCCAAAACATGGGGAATCTTGTTGTGTGCCAGCACCTTGACGAGGTCGTGGCCAATGCCGGGCTCGTTGTAGTTCACATAGCAGGTTGAAAAAATCGCGACCTTGCCAGGGGTGCGCTGTCCATCACGCACGGGATGGGCAGCGGCGGCTTCAACATGCGAGCGAAACTTCTGGCTGGTGAACTCGGGCACCCAGGCTTTTTTGTCGATGCCGAGCTTGTCTTCCATGATCTGCCGCGCCTTGGGCGAGGCATTCACTTTATTGACGATTTCCACCACGACCGGAATAGAGGAAAGCTTTCCGTTGAGATCAGTGTTGGAGAGAATTTTGTCGCGGAATTGCGTATTCGTGCCTTGCTTGAACTGAATGGCTTTGGCGCGCAACATGAGGTGCGGAAAATCCAGGTTCCAAGGGTGGGGGGGCACGTAGGGGCATTTGGTCATGTAGCACACATCACACAAATAGCACTGATCGACAACCTTCCAATAATCATTCTTGTCGATGCCGTCGACTTCCATGGTCTTGCTTTCGTCGACCAGATCAAAAAGGGTCGGGAAGGCATTGCACAGGCTCACACAGCGCCGGCAGCTATGGCAGATATCGAAGACACGCTCCATTTCTTTCAAGGCAGAGTCTTCGTTATAAAACTCTGGATTGAGCCAATCGAGAGGGTGCCGGGTGGGGGCTTCCAGGGAGCCTTCGCGGGAACCTGTGATGGGTGCTGACATGGTGGTGTTCTCGAAACTGTGGGTCAAAACGAAATTCTGGGGCAAAGCGCGGGGGACCATCTAAAAAGGGGAGCATGGCTCCCCTCTTCAACGCTCAGTAAACAGGGTTCACCCAGCGCCACCTTCCGAGGAAGGTGGTTTAAGCAGCAAGGCTCTCGAGGGCTTTGGCAAACTTGTTGGCATGGGAGCGCTCGGCCTTGGCCAGGGTCTCAAACCAATCCGCGATTTCTTCGAAGCCTTCTTCGCGAGCGCTTTTGGCCATACCTGGGTACATATCCGTGTACTCATGGGTTTCGCCAGCCACAGCCGCTTTCAGGTTGTTTGAAGAAGAGCCGATGGGCAGGCCAGTGGCTGGATCGCCCACTTGGGCCAAATAGTCCAGATGGCCGTGAGCATGGCCGGTCTCGCCTTCCGCAGTGGAGCGAAATAGCGACGCGACTTCAGTCTGACCTTCAACGTCAGCTTTGTTTGCGAAATACAGGTAACGACGATTGGCCTGACTTTCGCCAGCGAAGGCGTCTTTCAGGTTTTGGTGGGTCTTGGTGCCTTTTAAACTGGCCATAAAATTCTCCTAGTTCGAACTTGGAATCTTGCTGCCGAGTTTGGCAGCGAGGAGCGAAAGATACCAAATCTTGAAGACACCCTCCAATTGAATAAACATATTTTGTTGATTGCCTTGATCTATCAATGCCGAACTTATCATTTATACAACATATCTGTACGGCCCGGAGCCCCTTATGTCGCAATGGGGAATGACAGTTCTGCGCTCAAACCACTGGCGCCCTGTTTTGCAGCTCCATCCTGCGCTGGCCCTTGATGAGCATTCAGCTTTAATTCGAGCGTGCCGCCATGCCTTTGAGCAATACGCTCGACAATCGCTAGACCGAGCCCGGCACCTTCTGCCACGCCGCGCGCTTCATCCAGACGCATGAAGGGCTTTTTGAGAGACTCAAGCTTCTCGGGAGGCACGCCCTGGCCACGATCACTGATGGCGACCTTGATGTAGGGAGAATCTTTCGCATTGCGCGGCTGTAACCAGGCGTGCATGTGAATGTTGGCCGAATGACTGCCGACCGTTTTACCGTAGCGCCGAGCGTTTTCGAGGAGGTTTCCGACCATGCGCTCTAAATCTGTGCCGTTGCCGGTCCAATGAAGGCCTGGATCAATTTGGCTCGTTAATATCGCTTGCGCCGCTGGGTGCGATGCATCTCCAGAGCCTAATTCTTCGGGAGAGTAGGTTTGCTGGAAACGCGTGGCGACGCTAAGAAGTCTTTCCGAGACATCGACAAACTCTTGATTGGTGCTTCGGCCCGCTCGGGCATAGTCCATAAACTGCGCCACAATTTCGTTAATGCGCTCGATGTCTTCGATCATGGCATTGCGCTGATCCTCAGACACTTTGGCCATTTCAACTTCCATGCGCAGTCGAGTCAGAGGGGTGCGAATGTCGTGCGATATACCGGCTAAGGCCAGGGTTCGATCCATCTCAAGCTGTCCTAGGTCGCGGGTCATTTGATTAAATCGACGATTGACACTGGCGATTTCGCTGGCCAGATCTTCACGTAGTGGTGCCGTCGGCTTGCCTTGTCCCAGATCGCTTAAGGCGTGGGCCAGGTTAGCCAGAGGCTTGTTGACCAAGCGACTCATCACGTAAGTGCCCGCGAACGCAAACAAGCCCAGGACGCTCAGTACAGGGAGCAAGGGCAGCTCGGTTTGTCGATCCAACCTCTGTTTGGGCAGAACTAACCAGTAGCGATCACCTTCAATAATGAAGCTCACCCACAGTCCTGCGGTGTCATTGACTCGGGTCGCCAAGATCGTGTCGGCCCCTAGCAAACGATGCACGGCATCTTCAATTTTGGACTTACTCTCAAACGGCAGAGTTTGCTGAACGCGATCTGTTTCTTCGAGAGGAACAATGCGCACACCTTCTTCTTTTTCCAAAATTGAAAGTAATTCTCGACGTTTACTCGGCTCCGCCGTAATCAATGCATTGCGGGTGAGGTTCACTACTGAGGCCAGTTCCCAGGCCAGATTTTGTTCGGGTGGCGTGGGGTCGAGTTTACGAATGAGAAACAGGCCAATGCCCAAGCTCATCGAGAGCAAGAGCGCGATAAGCAAAAATGTGCGCCAAAACAGGCTGACTTTCAAGCGGACTTTACCCCTGCCTTTGATTCGGGTCGACTCATTGACCTTCAGGAATAAATACGTAACCCACGCCCCAAACGGTCTGCAAGTAGCGCGGCTGGGTGGGATCGTCTTCGATCAGTTTGCGCAAGCGCGAGATCTGAACATCGAGGCTGCGATCAAAGGCGCCGAATTCGCGGCCACGAGCTAATTGCATCAGTTTGTCGCGTGATAAGGGTGATCGCATGTGTTGAACCAACACTTTGAGCACGCCAAATTCGCCCGTGGTGAGGGTGACAGGTTCGCCGTTTTTTCTGAGAGCCCGAGTCGCCAAATTAAGCTCGAAGGGGCCAAAAGTCACTGGCTCGACTTGACTACTCGGCGCACCGGGGAGCGCTGGGCTGGGCTGTCGACGCAAGACCGCGTGAATTCTCGCTAATAATTCGCGCGGATTAAAAGGCTTCGAAAGATAGTCATCCGCTCCGACTTCGAGGCCCACGATACGATCAATGTCTTCGCCCTTAGCGGTCAACATAATGATCGGAGTGTGATCTCGAGCTCCACGCAAGCGCCTCACGATGGAGAGCCCGTCTTCGCCTGGCATCATCAGGTCCAGCACGATGAGATCAAAGGCGCTCTTCAGAAGCACGCGATTCATCGACGGAGCGTCCGATGCCAGAGCCACCTCGAACTGGTTTTCGCTCAGATAACGATTAAGAAGTTCACGCAGTCGGAGGTCGTCGTCGACCACAAGTATTTTTTTCATCGTCAATCATAAGTGGTTGTCGTGCAACACGGTTGAGCCTCACTGTACTTGTCCGACGCGCTGAATGCAATGCGCGTTGAGCGGGGCGCGCCCAGGGGTTACACGCTGTTACACCGCTTACGCAATCATTGGCTGCAAGAAATTCCGAGCAGAACTACAATGGAGGGCATGGGAAAACTTGGTCTCAACATGCTGAATCGGCTCGTCATGAGCGCTGGAGTCGTCGCTATTTTGTGCGGACTTCAGGGCATTATTTCGCCTGAAGCGCTTGCAACTCCCCCCAATGGTCGCTTGAATCAGGATGAGCGCCATCGCCTACGACAGGAGGTTCGCCAGCACTCTGGTCATTACCCCCGTCCGCCCGTCCAGGCCGCGCCCATGCCGAATCCTGCTCCTGCCCCCATCGCCGTACCACAAGGCGGGCCATCGCAGCCCCAGCCCAAGCCGCAACCCGTCCAGAGCGCTCCTGGCGGCCACCCCGATGGTAACCCTGGCGCGGGCCGCTTGGGTGGGCCCGGGCGACTCTCCGAGGATGATCGCCGCGCGCTTCGCCAGCAATTGCGCGAGCAACGCATGCAGCGCGAGGGCGGCGCAGGACAAGGCCCTGGTGAAGGCGCGCGCCAGCCTTAAGCCCCGCTCAGCCAGGTCCCACCTGGCGAGTTTGCTTGTTGAATCGCTTGTGCGAGATAATTGCGCCCATGCCAACCTCACCGATCTCTTTCTTGGGAATTTCTTGTGACGCCCAAGGCATTGAAATTTCCGCTGCTTTGTTTGAATTCGACAGCCAGGGCGACCCTGATGTATTTGTGTCTGCACGTCAGGAAGGACCGGGCAGTAGCAGTGATGCCGCTTTGATGCTGGTGGATGAAGTCTTGGGCAACCTGTCTCGATCCGCAATATTTCCTCAGGGTCGACGCGCTCCCATGCCCAGAAACTGGCTCACGGGTCTCGCGTTTAACGCCGGCCCTGGCGGCTTCACGGCGGTACGCGGTGCTTGTGCGCTGGCCCAAGGCTTAGGTTTTGGCTGGGGTAAGTCCGTGGCTGCAATTTCAAGTCTCGAGGCCTGGGCAGATTCCGTGGCCCATGAACGAGCCAGCTTGATCAAGTCTGGACAATTTGAAGAGATCTTGGTGTTGCTCGATGCCCGGATGGGAGAGCTCTACGCGGGGCATTTTCAAGCAATTTCGGGCCATGCTTTTGAAGTTAAGCTTGAATTACTTGGGGAAGCGGTTCTTGCACCAGGCCGAGTCGGTCCTTGGATGCGCTCAAACCGAATTTTGCAGGCTCCGGCCAAGGCCTGGTACTGCGGGGACTTCCAAGCCGGTTATCCGGGCTTTTCAAACGAGCTTGAAGGGGAGGGTTGGTCTGCCCCCGAATTCATGAATCATGAACGGCCACGTCTTCCACCTAAAAGCTTATTGCGCCTGGCTTACAAGCTGCGCGATCAAGCCTTTCAATTGCCCAGTGAAGTTGCGCCCCGCTATGTGCGCAACAAAGTCGCGCTGAATTCCATTGAGCAGCAGGCGCTTCGGGATCAACATCGAGCCGCGCTTCATTCCTTGCGTGGTTGAGTCAGCGGTGTCCTGGAGTCAGCCGAAATCCAATTGGGGGATAGGACATTCCGAGCTTTTGATCTCGGAGTCGGCGACTGCCCTCGGCCAAAAAGTCATGGCGCGAGCCGTGAGCTCGTTTGATTTGGAACGAATCGCCGCCCTTGAAGCGCAGGCCTATGCCTTTCCCTGGACATTGACAAATTTTTCTGACTCCATCGCCTCGAATTATGATTTTTGGGTTCTGGAAACCATTGAGGGCATACTCGGATATGCGCTGGTGATGTGGCTTCCCGATGAAGCTCACTTGCTGAACATTACCGTTCGGCCCGAATGTCAAGGGCTGGGCGTTGGGCGGCGTTTCCTCACTTGGGTTTTGGGCGATGTGCAGGCTCGGGGCGCGGCATCTCTTTTGCTCGAGGTGCGCCCGAGCAATCCGCGCGCTGTCGCGTTATATCTTTCAATGGGCTTCACGCAAATTGGTGATCGCAAAGGCTATTATCCCTCCTGGAATCAATCACGGGAAGACGCCTTGGTGCTCTCGAAATCTCTGCTGGCTTAACGACCTATGACCCCTACAGAATCCGAAACTACTCGTGTCGACCTGGGAGCGCTTCAAGCGAAACGGCTTCGAGCTTTTTCGGAGCTAGGGCTAGGCCTGGCGCTCAGGCAGCGCGCTGAACTTACGGTTGAGACTGAGGCGCCCCTGTTTGAGGCCGAGCCGCTAGTGGTTGAACCCGAGTCGCTAATTTCCGCGCAGTTACCAGCACCATTACCTACGCATTTACCTGCACAATTGCCTGCACATTTGTCTTCATCGCTGCCCCTTCAGAGTTTGAAAGTGACTTTTCCGATCAGGCACGCTGAGGCTCGCCCTGCCTTGAGCTTGAACATTGGAACGCTGGAAGCTTTGCAGCAACAAGTCGCTGAATGCGTGGCCTGTGGGCTATGTAAGGGTCGGACGCAAACCGTATTTGCAGCCGGTAATCCACTGTCTAGCCTGGCGATTGTTGGCGAGGCTCCTGGTGCGGAAGAGGATCGCACTGGCCAAGCTTTTGTTGGCCCTGCGGGCAAGTTGTTGGACGGCATGCTGGCTAGTGTGGGCCTTACTCGTGCTCAGGACGCTTACCTCTGTAATGTTTTGAAGTGCCGTCCGCCGAATAATCGTGACCCTTCGCCCGAAGAGGTTGCAAAGTGCGAACCCTTCCTTCAAAATCAACTAAACTTGGTCCAACCTAAAATGATCCTGGTCCTCGGTCGGTTTGCAGCACAATCGTTACTGCGGACGGAAGCCAGCATCGCCAGTTTGCGCGGCAGTTTGCATGCGTATTCTGTGGGCGGCCGGGATGTTCCAGTGGTGGTCACCTACCATCCCGCTTATTTGTTGAGAAATCTCGCCGATAAGTCGAAGACGTGGGCGGACCTATGTTTCTTGCAGTCGCAGATGAGCCTGTTAGTGGGCACCTAGTGTGCTCGGCGGAACATCTTTTTAGCATCGACTCTATTTTGTGGAGTGTATGAAAAAAATTTTTATCGACGGGGAAGCCGGCACCACTGGCTTGCAAATTCTTGAGCGCTTGGCCCGAATGCCCGAGGTGTCGGTGTTATCCATCGCCCCTGAGCGTCGAAAAGATCCGCAGGCCAAGCGCGAGCTCTTTGCACAGGCTGATCTCACTATTCTTTGCTTGCATGATGATGCCGCCAAAGATTCTGTGGCCATGATCGACGCGATGAAAGTAGCAGGAGAGAAAACTCCAAAAATCATTGACGCCAGTACGGCGCACCGAATTGCGCCCGGCTGGGTGTACGGCGTGCCGGAGCTTAGTAGGTCACAGGCAAAAGCGATTGCTCAGGCGGAGCGGGTGGGTAACCCGGGTTGTTACCCTACCGGGGGCCTCGCCTTGATCAAGCCGCTGGTGGATGCCGGGTTGATGCCGAAAGATTATCCCGTGGTCGTTCAAGGCTTCAGCGGATACTCTGGCGGTGGGCGTCAGATGATTGAATCTTACGAGACGGATGATCTCGTTAAACGTGCCCCGCCACTTGATGTCTATGGTCTTGCTTTGACTCACAAACACGTGGCCGAGCTTTTTCACTACAGTGGTCTGACCCGCAGGCCGATCTTTTTGCCGTCGGTCGGAAACTTTCATAGCGGCATGGTCATCGAAGTGGCGCTGCACCTCGATTTGCTGAATGGGGTCACCCATATCCGTCAGCTTGATGCTTGCCTGCGCGGGCACTATGGCGACAGCCCATGGGTGAAAATTGTGGAGCCCACCGCCAATGGTCGGGTGGAAGCTCAGGCGCTGAATGGCACTAACAAAATGGAACTAAGCGTCTTTGGAAGCGATAATTTACGCCAAGCCGTGCTGATCGCGAAACTCGATAATCTCGGCAAGGGTGCAAGTGGCGCGGCCGTTCAGAATATGTGTTTAATGCTTGGCCTCGCCGATTAAAGAGACGGAGTCGAATTCGCGCTGATTGGCCTGGTGGCGGCGCATGACCAGCAACATCGTCGCCGCCACAAAAAGCCCAAACAAAACGATCACCAGATTGATGGGTACATTGAGTTTGATGAGCACTGCGTAAATCCCGAGCATCAGGAGAATATTCAGGTTTTCGTTAAAATTTTGTACTGCGATGGAGTGACCTGCGCTCATCAAGACATGGCCGCGATGTTGTAGCAAGGCGTTCATTGGCACCACGAAAAAGCCCGCCAGGCCGCCGATAATTACCAGCATGGGAAGTGCAAAAGCCTCGCTGTTCACCAGAGTCATCAAAGGCACGAACAGGCCCATTGCAACGCCAATCTTGGTGACGTTTAACGAGCGTTTAAGCGGAATATAGCGCGCCGCCAGGATCGCGCCTACAGCGATACCGACGGCGACCACGCCTTGAAGCTTGGCGGCCTGGTCGAGCGGCAAATGGAGGTGGGTCTTGGCCCATTCGAGCACAATAAACTGCAAAGTGGCTCCAGCCCCCCAGAACAGAGTCGTCACCGCCAAAGAAATTTGGCCAAGCTTATCTTTCCACAAAATGCTGTTGCAGCGCCAAAAATCGGTGAGCAAGCGGATCGGGTTACTCTGCTGATGCTCATACCGGGCACCGGTATCCGGTATTCTTGCGTTAAAAAGTGCCGCGATGATGTAGAAAACCATAATCACAAGAATGGCCGCTTCGCCACGAGTATCAATGCCTGTTTCCAGCATGGGCAGGTCAAAGCCCAGGAGTAGGGTCGACATCTTGGGACCTACCAGGAAACCCCCTAACACCACCCCTAAAATGATCGATCCGACGGTCGTACCTTCAATCCAACCATTGGCCGCCACCAGTTTTTCTGGCGGAAGGAGCTCAGTCAAAATGCCGTACTTGGCCGGGGAGTAGGCAGCGGCTCCAAGCCCTACAATGCCGTAAGCTAGCAAAGGATGGACATTAAAGAGCATGACCGCACAACCTACCAACTTGATCGTGTTGGTAATTAACATGACTTTGCCCTTGGGCATGGAGTCTGCAAAGGCGCCGACGAAGGGCGCAAAGATCACGTAGGACACCGTGAAAAAAAACTTCAGAAGCGGTTTAATCCAATCGGGCGCGGCCATGTCCACCAGCAGCGCTATGGCTGCAATGAGTAGAGCATTGTCGGCCAGCGAAGAAAAAAACTGCGCTGCCATGATCGTGTAAAAACCGCGTTTCATCGCCGCGCAGATTACACTATTTACACCAAAACCATTTCTGAACTATTTCCGGTCATCAGAATAATAATAATTTGCACTCCCATGCCACGTCCAATTCAAGCACAAATCTGGCTGAAAGCCCTGACTCATAATGTAAATGTTGCTAAGCAGCATGCACGTCTGAATGCCCAGCCCGCTCGTGTTTGGGCGGTGGTCAAGGCCGACGCCTATGGCCATGGACTGTTGAAGTGCTGGTCTGCGTTCGCAGGCGCCGACGGCCTGGCATTACTTGAGTTCGACCAAGCCGACCGGCTTCGACAAGCCGGTTATCGCGGCCGGCTCCTGATGATGGAAGGCGCGTTTGATGAATTCGATTTGAAATTAGCTTTTGAGCAAGAGCTCGGCCTGGTGGTTCATTGCCAGGAGCAGCTGGACATGCTAGAGGCGTTTTGGCGTGAGCTCGCTGGGCAGGCCGTACTTCCCAAGCGGCTCGATATTTTTCTCAAATTCAATAGCGGCATGAATCGACTGGGCTTCCAAGAATCCGGCTTTCGCGCCGCCAGGGCGCGTTTGCGAAGCTTTCCTGCCCTCAGGGAGCTTACCCTGATGACGCATTTTGCCGACGCAGATGTGGTCGGCGGCGCTCATGAAGCGCTGGCTCGTTTTGATCGCGCCTGTCAAGGTTTTGACGAGGCGCAGTCTTTGGCCAACTCGGCGGCCACCTTGCTTTTACCCGCGAGCCATCGGCAATGGGTGCGACCGGGAGTGATGCTGTATGGTGCGACTCCCTTCGCGGCCGATCAACCCAAGCATAGTGCCCAAGCCTTTGGCCTGCAAGCCGCCATGACGTTGAGCAGCGAGCTGATCGCATTGCAAAGTCTCGCGCCGGGTGACAGTGTGGGTTATGGTTCAAGCTTCAAAGCGGAGCGAGCCATGCGCATTGGTGTGGTGGCCTGTGGATATGCCGATGGCTACCCAAGGCATGCGCCGACCGGAACACCCGTATGGGTTGAAGGCCGTCGCACTCACACCCTGGGTCGGGTCGCCATGGACATGATGATGGTTGACCTTGAACCCGTACCTCTGGCGCATGTAGGCTCGAGGGTTGAACTCTGGGGCGAGGCACTGAGTGTTGATGAAGTGGCCCTGCATGCGGGCACGATTGGCTACGAGTTAATGTGCGCCGTCGCACCCCGGGTGCCTAAGACTTATTAACAGAAAGCTGTCCTTGAAAGTGATTTATGGCTAAGGCCAAAACTAACTATGCTTGTACTGAGTGCGGTGGAGTGAGCGCAAAATGGTCGGGCCAGTGTCCAGCCTGCTCGGCCTGGAATACCTTGGTGGAATCCATTGCCGAAACCAGTGGTGGGACCCCACATCGCTACCAATCCCTGGCACCGACTCAAACAGTACAAAAGCTGAGCAGCATCTCTGCCGAAGAGGTGAAGCGCATATCCACAGGGAGTGACGAGTTTGACCGGGTGCTCGGCGGAGGCTTGGTGATGGGCTCGGTTGTGCTGATCGGCGGTGACCCCGGGATTGGTAAGTCGACCCTGTTACTCCAGGCTCTGGCTGCAATTGGCACACATAGTCACGCGCTCTATGTCAGTGGTGAAGAGTCCGCAGCGCAGGTGGCGTTAAGGGCCAAACGCTTGAGTTTGGAAGAGGTCAATATTGATCTTTTTGCGGAGATTGAACTGGAGCGGATCCTGGCGCTGGTGGATCAACAGCGACCCGATGTCGTGGTGATCGACTCGATTCAAACCCTGTACTCCTCTCAAATGCAATCCGCACCAGGCTCGGTCGCGCAAGTGCGCGAATGTGCTGCACAGCTCACCCGCTTGGCCAAACAGTTGGGCTGCGCGATTGTCATGATCGGCCATGTAACGAAGGAAGGCACGATCGCCGGGCCCCGGGTGCTTGAGCATATTGTGGACGCGGTGCTGTACTTTGAGGGCGATCCACAAAGCACGTATCGCTTAGTTCGCGCTTTTAAGAACCGCTTTGGCGCCGTCAATGAATTAGGCGTCTTCGCCATGACGGATCGCGGTTTACGCGGTGTCAGTAACCCATCCGCTTTGTTTCTTTCGCATCACGAAAAACAAGTGCCCGGCGCCTGTGTCCTGGTGACGCAGGAGGGCAGTCGCCCGCTTCTGGTAGAGATCCAAGCTTTGGTGGATCAGTCGCACTCACCTAATCCGCGTCGCCTGGCGGTTGGTTTGGACCCCTCTCGGCTAGCCATGTTATTGGCCGTATTGCACCGTCACGCAGGCATTGCATGCTTTGATCAGGATGTCTTCTTGAACGCCGTGGGTGGCGTACGCATCGCCGAACCTGCGGCCGACCTGGCCGTGGTCCTGGCGGTGATCTCTTCGATGAAGAATAAGCCGCTTGCCAAGGGTCTGGCGGTTTTCGGCGAGATTGGTCTGGCCGGTGAAATTCGTCCTGCGCCGCGCGGCCAGGAGCGCCTGCGCGAGGCCGCAAAACTGGGTTTCGGAAAAATTCTGGCACCGACCGCCAATCTTCCTAAAAAGCCCATTGAGGGCTTGGAGATTATCGGGCTGGATCGTGTTGATCAGGCCTTGAGCGCGGCCTGGGACTAAGGCTTCCTGCGAGAACGGTCCAGGCCAAGATGAACTCGCTCCGCAGCCAATAAACCGCTTCGCACCGCAGATTCCAAGGTGGCGGGATAGCGAGGGTAACAGTAGTCGCCCGCCAGAAAAATTTGTTTTGAAGGAGACGAAGCTTGAGTGAAGTACATCTCTGAGTCGCTCAGCTTAGGGCGATCAGGTGTACAGGTGAATGTCGCTCGCTTTTCATTGATCGCACGCCAGGCTTGTGCCAAAGGCAGCCCGGTTTGACGATGGACCTGATCAGCGATGTTGGCACTCAAGGTCTCAGTGTCCAGGGACGCATAGCGACCGCGTGCGCTGACCACCACCGCCGCTACGTGAACCTGACACTCGAAGCCCCGATCAAAGAGCCACTGTCCATAGGCGCTAGCGCCCGGCTCCTCTTTTAAAAGCAAGGGAGCGCTGTCGAGCCCGGGGAGGGCGCTGTCCCAGGCCAAGTAGACGGTCGTGATCGACTGATAGTCGAATTGATTGAGATGCTGGACGAGAGCGATCGGCTCGTCACCGAGCAAGGCCGCAGCGGCGTAGGGTGGCGTTGCTAACACGATGCGTTGCGCACCGATGTCGTTCAAGCTCCGGACGGTCTGGCGCAGTTGCAATCGGCCACCGAGCTTTTGAAACGCGGCGAGTAAGGGCGCCACGAAATATTCCGTCAAGTCATGATTCGGAATGATGTAGTCACTGGGATACAGAGTTTTCCTGGTTTGGCCTGTGGGCTTTCTCAGGCGGGTAGGGGCCGCCGCCAAACTATCCTGAAGGACATTCACGAAAGTTTGAGCACAGGCGCGGTCGATACCGGTATTGAGCGCCGACACACAGAGAGGGTCCCACACTCGGGCAATGAGGCTCGCGGGCTGCCCAGTACTCTGAAGCAAAGCAAGTACGGTGCGGCCATCAAAGCCTTGGTAGTTCGCTCGCTGAAGGGTTGCCATCAAGCGCACAAAGGCCATCTTGTCTTTCAGGCCAAGGCCCTTGGCGCTTAAGAGGCCAAGCGCTGTGCCCGCTTGAGGAAACCAAGACAAGCAGGGTAATTCGTCGAATCCAGATATCCTGCCGAAGCACAGGCTTTGGAACTCGCCGGGATCAGTCTGACGATCATGGCGATCCTCAGAGCGACCCTCAGAGCGATCACCCGTCCGGTGGTTGGAGGCTTGAGCTTGCCGCAAGAGAAAGGGGATCTGGCGATGGTTTGGCCCCGGGCCGTGTGACTGTGTGACCCGCTTTTGAACCCAATCTTTTTGGTTTGATTCAGGCACCAATGAAAGCGCCTCGCACAAAAGCTTCAGGGTTTCGGTGTAGGCACCGATCAGGAGATGCTGGCCGTTATCCAGCGCCCTTGTTTGGCCTAAAAGAGTCAGGTTCAGTCCGCGCGCTCGTCCGCCCGCTTGCGGCGCGGACTCGTACAAGGTCACGTCGTGCCCGAGCTTGGCCAGTCGATACGCGGCGCTCAGGCCGGCCCAGCCTGCACCTACAACGGCGACCTCTTCGGCCAAGCGTTTTTTGCCTAGCGAATCGAGGTTGGCCGTGGGCCGAAGCTCATTCAAGGCGGCTCGGTCTGGGCACATTCCCATGCAGCGGTAAAGGCTTCGCCTGCACGAATGTTTTCCACGCCAGCCAGAGCTTTCGGATCGGTGTCAGGGAGGTTCTTTGGTTGAGGACTTGGTAGCCATCGCGTTCTATTTCTTGCAAGAGCGTCGAGTAAATTGCAGCCATCATCAGGCCCGGTCTCTGATTGCGGCGATCTGCTTCAGGCAACAGGCCATAGGCTTTTCGATAGAGCTCGCGAGCCCTCTCGGTTTGGAACTGCATCAGAGCCACAAAACGCTCGGAATGCTTGGCATTCAAGATCTCGTGCGCGGGCACCTGGAACCTCTGCATATCATCCATGGGCAGGTAGATGCGTCCACGCCGTGCGTCTTCTCCCACGTCTCGAATAATATTGGTCATCTGAAACGCATGACCTAATTGGCGTGCGTATTCCAGGGTGGAATCCTGCGTCCTTCCGAAAATTTCGCTGGCCATTAATCCGACCACACCGGCCACTCTTTCGCAGTACAAGGCGAGGCCAGGGTAATCGAGATAGCGGGTCTGTTCAAGATCCATCTCCATGCCGTCGATCACTGCAAGCATGTTCTTGGCGGTGATGTTGAATGGTTTGAGACAAGGCTCAAGTGCCTTAGAGACCGGGTGATTGCCCTCACCCCGATAGAGACGATTTACTTCGTCACGCCACCAGGCAATACGCGCACGCGCCACGCCAGCGTCGGTAGGTTCGTCAACAGCATCGTCGACTTCTCGGCAAAACGCATAGAGGGCAGTGATGGCTTCTCTGCGGGCCTGGGGAAGGAAGAGAAAGCTGTAATAAAAGCTCGAGCCGCTTCCGGCGGCCTTTTGCTGGCAATATTCTTGAGGACTCATTGTTTTTCGTCAGACGATGAAAAGGGCTCGAATGAAGTGGTAGTGAAGAATAGCCGAGCCAAACCCGGGACATCGGCTGGCCCGAGTTTGGGCCGATTCAAAAACGGATCGAATTGATTCGCGGCGAGCTTGTCGAGAATGCGTTGAGCACCTGCACAGATGGCGCGCAGCTCCAAGGCAAGTCGTAAAGGCACCATTTGAATCAATGGGCGACCGGCCTGGAGTAGGCGCTGGGTCTGGTCATGAAATTGCGCGATGGTCTGGCGTAGCGCTTGGCCCTGTGCATCGGACGGAATTTGCTGGGCCAGACGACATCGTTCCAAAAGCACTTCAACAGCCGCCTGATTCAAGCCGAAGTTCTGCACGATGTCGAGTGGCAGATAGATGCGATTTTTTTGCCAGTCGATGGCGATGTCTTGTAAGAAATTGATCCATTGCAATGCACTACAGATTTGATCCGACTTCGCCAAGTGTTCCGGTGAGGTCAAATATCGACCACTTGCAGAACCAAAGAGCCCAAGGATCAGCTCACCCACGGGATTTGCCGAGCCTTGGCAATAGTGAAGAAGCTCCTCGGTATTTTGATATCGTTTTTTTTGAATATCTTGAGAAAACGCTGAAAGCAGACGCGAAAAGCATTGGGCATTGAGTTGATGGGCCTCGATGTAAGGAATGACCTGCGCGACGATAGGGTGATTGGCCCGTCCGCGTAGCGACTTTTCGAGCTGGTCAAGCTCGGTCAGGCGCTCGCTGTCCGAGGCATTCCCCTCGTCCGCAATGTCGTCTGCATAGCGCGCGAATCGATAGATGGCTGCAAAGGCGGCACGTAAGCCACGAGGCACCAGCCAGGAGCCCACGGGGAAGTTTTCATAATGCGGTGTGGAATCGAGCAAGGATTTCAGTCGAAATATTAAAGGGCGCATTTTAGGCGTTTGCAAGAAAAGAGGGATCGAAGTACATTAATGACTGACTAGTTAGTAATTGACCTTAGGAATGCTGTGTTGGACCAAACTCCCCACGAACAGGTTAAATCCCTTTCCCTAAAAATTCATGCGGGTTCAGACATGACCGCTCGGCCTAGGGCCCTTCGATCCGCGTTGGTCGCCACGGTTTTGCTCTTTGGCTTGCTCGCCTGCAGCAAACCGCCGCCGGCCGCGAAACAAGAGCGACCCCGTCCGGTGCGGGTCGTCGTCGTAGGTGACGCGACCCTGCCCGCGGCTTCGCTCGGTATGCTGAGCCTGCCAGGTGAAATACGCCCACGCATTGAAAGCCGTTTGGGGTTTCGGGTCGGTGGAAAATTGATGCAACGCCTGCTCAATGTCGGCCAAAATGTGAAGGCCGGACAAATCATCGCCCGACTAGATCCACAAGATGCCGCGCCGGGCTTCGCCAGTGCCCAGGCCCAATTAGAGGGCGCACGCACTGATCTTAAAATCGCCCAAATCGAACTCAAGAGGGTTGCAGATCTGGTTGAGAAAAATTTCGTCAGCAAGTCGCAGCTTGATCGTAGCCAGGCGACGGTGGACGCCGCCACTGCTCGACTTCGTGCAGCGCAGGCGAGCCTGAATCAAGCCAGGAATACCGTGGATTTCCAAACCCTGGTCGCCGATTTCGACGGGATAGTCACCGCGGTCGAGGCCGAGGTAGGACAAGTTCTTGCAGCCGGCACACCCGTGTACCGAGTGGCGAGGCGTAACGAGAAGGAACTACTGATCAACGTCCCTGAAACCGAGTTTGCGGCGGCCCGCAATGTGTCTCAATGGCAGGTATCACTACCCGCTCTGGGGCGTGAGCTACAAGGCAAGCTGCGCGAAATCACACCGCTAGCCGATGCAGCTTCTCGTACTTACGCTATGCGCATTACACTCATTGGCAATCTGGAGGGGGTTGAAATGGGGATGACCGCCAACGCACTTGCACGACGCAGCGCCGCCTCAGGCCCTGTTTCCGATGATCGTGCGAGCGTCGGTTCGAGCGAAGTTCCTGCAATGGGCCGGCTCTTCGCGCTGCCGCTGGGAGCAATCTTCAGCAAGGACGCCCAACCGGGTGTGTGGGTAGTGGACTCCTCAGGCGTAGTGAGTTTGATGCGGGTGGTGATCACGTCAATGAACGAGGAGTTAGTGTTTGTGAAGGGCGCTCTAAGTCCCGGTCAAAAGGTGGTGACCGCCGGTGCAAATCTGTTGAAACAGGGTCAAGTGGTTCGAATCGAGGCCTCTAACCAATGAGTATTCCACCGACCCATCAAGACGCTGCGCCAAAAGCGCCGGCCCGAAATTTGCTTCCGAGCCCGGGTTCCGTGCATTCTGTGGGAGCTTACAACCTCTCCGCACTAGTGCTCAGGTTCCCGCAAATTACGCTGTTCTTCTTGCTCGCCGTGGCGATCGCGGGAACCCTGGCTTTCTTCAGTCTTGGTCAACGCGAGGATCCCGATTTTACCTTTCGAGCGATGGTGATTCGCACCCTTTACCCAGGGGCCACTACTGAACAGGTCGACAGTCAGGTCACGGACAAGATCGAGCGCAAACTCCAGGAAATTCCTTACTTCAAAGCGACGCGCAGCTATTCCAAACCGGGCGAATCTTTGACCATATTGGAACTGCTTGATACGGCTCCGGCCAAAGAGGTACAAGGCCTCTGGTATCAGGTACGAAAAAAAATTGGAGACGTAAGGGGTACCTTGCCGGCCGAGGCGATTGGACCCTTTTTCAATGATGAGTTTGGCGATGTTTTTGGGTCCATTTACGCATTCACCGGAGACGGTTTCAGCTTGGAGGCGCTACGCCAACGAGTAGAAGCGGTTCGCCAAGAAATTCTGCGTTTACCGAACGTACAAAAAGTAGAGTTGTTTGGTGTACAGGACCAAAAGATATTCGTCGAATTATCGCCTGCGACTCTCGCCAATCTCGGGACCGATGTTCCTAAGATTGCTGAGCAGCTACAGGCTCAAAATATCATCACGCCGAGCGGAAATTTCCAGAGCGCGACTCGAACCATTCCCTTGCGTGTCACCGGCCAATTCGACTCCGTAGAGCAAGTGAAGGAGCTCAAGATCAATATCAATGGCCGAGTGGTCAAGCTTGGCGATGCGGCGCGGGTCTATCGCTCTACCATCGATCCCCCGGTGTACACCATGCGCTTTGGAGGGCAGCAAGCTATTGGCCTTGGAGTGTCCATGGTCAGTAGCGGGGATGTTTTGCGCCTTGGAGCCGACCTCGATGCCACCATGGCCCGCCTTAAACTCGACATGCCGATGGGCCTGGAGTTTTCGAAGGTTTCTGATCAACCAAAAATTGTGCAAAATGCGGTGGGATTGTTTATGAGTTCCCTGCTGGAAGCGGTGGGCATCGTGCTTTTGGTCAGCTTCATCAGTCTAGGTTTTCGGGCCGGGGCGGTCGTCGCTTTAACGATTCCGCTGGTTTTGGCAGCAACCTTCGTGATGATGAAGCTTTTCGGTATTGACCTTCATCGTATCTCCACCGGTGCCCTAGTGATCGCCTTAGGCTTACTGGTGGATGACGCCATGATTGCGATCGAAATGATGGCGCGCAAGATCGAAGAAGGCTTCGATCGCTTTCAAGCCGCCACCTTTGCCTATAGCAGTACTGCCTTTCCAATGCTGACGGGCACCTTAATTACCGCGGCAGGCTTCCTGCCCATTGCGACCGCGAAGTCCGCCACGGGCGAATACACCTTTGCGATTTTCGCGGTGGTTACGATTGCCCTGTTGGTTTCTTGGGTAGCGGCCGTTGCAGCAACGCCGTTTATTGGTTTTTACATCCTGAAAGCGAAGCCTGGCGCAGAGCAGCACGAAGTCTTCGATACGAGGTTTTATCGCTTACTTCGGCGCACGATCGAGACCTGCATGAGATTCAAGTGGTTGACGATTGCTGGCACCGTCGGCGCCTTTGTTCTTGGGGGTATTGGCATGGGTCTCACCGAGAAGCAATTTTTCCCCTCCTCGGATCGCGCCGAAATTTTGGTGGAGATGTGGTTGCCTGAGGGGTCGAGCTACCGGGCCAGTGAGAACGAAGCTAAACGCATGGAAAAATTCCTCGCGAAGGATGAGGATATTTCAACCTTCGTGGCCTATGTTGGCAATGGCTCCCCGCGCTACTACTTGTCCCTCGATCAACAACTCTTTCGCCCTAACTTTGCCCAGTTTGTCATCCTGACCAAGGATGTTCCAGGGCGAGATCGAGCCATTAAGCGACTCCGTGCCATTCTCGACAAGGAGTTCGTCGGCATCCGCGCTCGCGCTTTCCGAACGCCCTTAGGGCCGCCGGTTGCCTATCCCATTCAGTTTCGGGTCACGGGCCCTGAAACTCCCCAACTCAAGAAAATTGGAGAGTCCGTCGCCAAGATCGTGGCAGCAGATTCCGGCACCTTGGATACCCATGCCGATTGGGGTGATCAAACCCTGGCCTTGCGCGTCGATGTCGACCAAAGCAAGGCGAGAGCCTTGGGGCTGACGACCGCTCAGGTTGCGCGCGCGCTCGGAGCTGCAATCTCGGGTTCGACCATCGGAACCTTCCGTGAGAAAGATCAGTTGATCGACGTGGTGTTACGTGCGCCAGCGGGCGAGCGAGCCTCGATTGCTCAGTTATCCAGTGTGCAGATCCAAACGCCACTGGGCAAGTCAGTGCCGGTTTCACAGGTAGCGACAATTTCCGAAGTCATGGAAGAGCCTATCTTGTGGCGTCGGAGTCGCGTCCCGGTGCTGACCGTACGGGCCGATATTCTGGACGGTTTGCAAGCACCCGATGTCGCCCTGCGCATCGACCCTAAGCTTGACGAGGTTCGCCAATCAATGCCACCAGGATATCGGGTGGAAGTGACCGGCCCCGCGGAAGACAACGCCAAGGCGCAACAATCGATTGGTGCGGGCATGCCCATGACCTTGGTGATTGTCCTGGCGCTACTCATGCTTCAGCTTAGGAAATTCTCCTTGACCGCCATGGTGTTGTTGACGGCTCCGCTTGGGATCGTCGGCGTGGCCGCCGCTTTGCTTGCCTCGGGACGGCCCTTCGGTTTTGTGGCCATGTTGGGGGCGATCGCACTTGGTGGCATGATCATGCGCAACACCGTCATCTTGGTCGAGCAAATTCGTCAAGACATTGAGTCTGGACAATCGGTCTGGGAAGCCGTGCGGGAATCGGCTGTTCGGCGCTTCAGACCGATCACCCTGACTGCGGCTGCGGCGGTGCTGGCCATGATTCCTTTGTCGCGAGATGTGCTGTGGGGACCGATGGCTTTTTCAATCATGGGGGGGCTGATTGTCGCCACGATTTTGACCTTGCTTTTTGTACCCGCACTCTACGTAGCGTGGTACCGAATAAAACCGTCAGGCCTAGCCACATAGCTTCAGTCTATAATGTCGGGTTTACGCGGCCGTGGCGAAATTGGTAGACGCAACAGGTTTAGGTCCTGTCGGTGGTAACACTGTGGAGGTTCGATTCCTCTCGGCCGCACCAATTGATTCCAGTGAGCGCATTGTTTTATCGAGCCTTCAGTTTTCTTGCGATTCGTCGCCAGCAAGCTGATGCTCTAAAAGCGATACTCTGCATTGGGGCTTGAATCCCGGGCATTAGTCCCCCATCTCCTACCAATCAACTGACTGTTATGGCAACTCAATTAGAAGTGGTTAACGCGCTTGAGCGCAAATTGGCATTGACAATCTCGCTCGCCAATATCGAAAAAGACGTGTCCGCGCGTCTTCAAAAGCTGAGTCGGGAGGTCAAAATGTCGGGCTTTCGTCCCGGTAAAGTACCGATGAAAATGCTTGCACAATCCTATGGTGCCCAGGTTCAATCGGAAGTCATGGGCGACGCCGTCTCCAAGGCCTTTACCGATGCAGTCGCCGAGCACAAGCTCAAGGTGGCCGGTCAGCCCAACGTTGAAAATGGTGAAGGCGCTCCCGAAGGTCAAGTGGCTTTCGTCGCCAAGTTTGAGGTGTACCCCGAGGTTTCGGTGGCTCCCGCGAGCAGCTTGGAAGTTGAACGCGCAACCTGTGTCGTCAGCGATGCAGAGGTCGACAAAACCCTCGATGTGTTGCGCAAGCAACGGGTAAGCTGGGTCGATGCCGGCCGCAACTCGCAGGAGGGCGACCGTGTCACCATGGATTTTGTCGGCACCTTGGACGGTGTGGAATTTGCAGGCGGCAAAGCCGATGATTTTCCATTCGTACTTGGTGAAGGCCGCATGCTGCCCGATTTTGAAACGGGCGTGAAAGGTGCGCCAGCGGATGAAACCCGTGGTTTTGAAGTGCGCTTCCCTGAAGATTACAGCTCCAAAGATTTGGCCGGTAAAGCGGCCCGTTTTGTCGTGAAAATTAAAAAGGTCGAAGCCCCTTCCTTGCCTGAGGTCGATGCAGAGTTTGCCAAGCAGCTCGGCGTCGCCGATGGCGATTTGTCCAAGATGCGCGCCGATATTCGCGGTAATTTGGAGCGTGAAGTGGCTCAGCGCGTGCGTTCGCGCAACAAGAACAATGTCATGGACAGCTTGCCTGCTCTGGCGAGTTTTGAGCTTCCAAAAATCTTGGTAAGTGGCGAGAGCGAAGCCCTGGCTGAGCGCGCCAAGGCCGACTTTGCGCAACGCGGTATGGATGTAAAGAACATGCCTATTCCCCCTGAAGCTTTCAAGGAAAGCGCCGAAAAGCGCGTCCGCTTGGGTCTTTTGGTGTCGGAAATTGTTCAGCTCAATAAGCTTCAGGCGAAGCCCGATCAAATTCGCAAACAGATCGAGGAATTTGCCTCCGCCTACGAAAACCCCGCCGAGTTGATGCGGTATTACTTCAGCAATAAAGTGCAATTAGCCCAAGTCGAAGCCATTGTGGTGGAGCAAAACGTGGTGGATTGGGTCTACGGTCAGGCGAAAGTGACCGATAAGGCGATTGCATTTGACGAATTGATGGCCCAGCAGTAATTTTGAGCTTCTGTTCATCCGGCCAAGGCTGGACGAACAGGATAAGGTTTTAATAAAGGATTTGACGATGACACGAAACAGCTTGCTTGAAGACTTGGTCAATGCCCACCTTGCAGGGGGCCATAGCGGCTTGCCAGGTTCGGCAATGGCCAGTCAGCCGGAACCTCAAGGTCTCGGCATGGTGCCGATCGTGATCGAATCCAGTGGTCGCGGAGAGCGTGCCTACGATATTTATTCCCGTCTCCTGCGTGAACGGGTGATTTTTCTCGTGGGTCCGGTGATGGATCAGAGCGCCAATCTGGTGGTGGCCCAACTTCTGTTTTTGGAGTCGGAGAACCCAGATAAAGACGTCTCGTTCTATATCAACTCTCCAGGCGGCTCGGTTTCCGCGGGACTGTCTATTTATGACACCATGCATTTTGTGAAGCCAGAAGTTAGCACGCTTTGTCTGGGCTTTGCAGCTAGCATGGGCGCGTTCTTGTTGGCCGCCGGAGCGAAAGGAAAGCGGTTTTCACTGCCCAATTCGCGTGTCATGATTCACCAGCCATCCGGTGGTGCCCAAGGACAGGCGACCGACATCGAAATTCAGGCCAAAGAAATTCTGTATTTGCGCGAGCGCTTGAATCGACTTTTAGCCGAAAACACCGGGCAGCCATTGGAGAAAATTGTGCTCGATACTGAGCGTGACAATTTCATGTCTGCGGACGACGCCGTCACTTATGGTTTAATTGATAAAGTAATGACCAAGCGTTAAGCGAATTACGATCAACCGATGGCTAGGGTTTCGACCCTGGCCCGGACCGAAAAAACCACGGTAAAAACACTCAATGGCTGACAAAAAAGGCTCAAGCGAAAAGCTTCTCTACTGTTCTTTTTGCGGCAAGAGCCAGCACGAAGTCAGAAAACTGATTGCGGGCCCCTCGGTATTCATCTGCGATGAATGTATCGAGCTGTGCAACGACATCATTCGAGATGAAACGCAAACAGATACCCCCGGGCTAGGTGGTTCAACCAAGACGGGCGGATTGCCCGCACCGGCCGAGATTTGCGGCATTCTTGACCAGTACGTGATCGGCCAAGAGGCTGCCAAGCGCTCGCTGGCGGTAGCGGTGTATAACCACTACAAACGCCTGCG
>JAYUOT010000199.1:0-3027 GCA_043760705.1 Betaproteobacteria bacterium | reverse complement strand
GTCGGCGTTCGAGGTCTCTCTTTTCGCGACCGCAAATCTTGACACCCTTCTCATAGACGGCATCCACCAAGGTGGCGATTGTGCGGCTCCCTTTCCAGCAAAAATTCCTGGCGCGACCGATCACCGCTTCCACTGTACTGAGCAAGTAGCCGTTCCATGATTTCTCCAGTCCCGCCCAGTACCGCTCAATGGCGTTGTATTTGCTGTGATATGGCGGGTAGTAGACCAGTCGCACACTGAGTCCTGTCGTATCCGAAAATTCGGTCATGCGCAGAAGGAATTGGCTGCGCCGTCCGTTGCATTCCGGTCCATTGTCCAAATTGATAACGAGTTGCTCTATGTCTCGCAGTTCTGGCTCCCTATGCTGCCACCAAAGAAGTAAACCGTCGGCCATGAAGTCACTGGTTTTGTGGTTGGTGCCAAAGAACAAAAACGATTTGCCACTGACCGGCTCCAGTATGCCTCCAGGGACCAACTTCTCTTTCATGCACATGTCATGGTCCAAGGCTTTGACGGCCGTGATCCCGCGCGAACGCCCGCCTCTTGAATATTCGCCAACATGGACGGTGGCCTTCGTGTCTATGCTGATTCTCAAGGTGTTGGGCTCTGCATCTGCTAGCGCATTCAGACGTCTGAGGTTTTCAAAGATGGCATCGGTCTCAGCGGTTTTTTTTGGACCTTGGCCTTGGCCACTGTGCGCAGTCGGTAATCTTGACGGTTCAGGAGATTGGAGATCGTGCGCACGGTGGGCAAAGACTGGGTTGACCACCCTTTCTCAACCAGTGCCTCATGTACCGCTTTCGCCGTCATATTGGTGTACATCAAGGTGGTGCGAAGACTCGATTCTGATGCGCTGTGCGGCTCCATGATGGCCTGTATTTCAGCCAGTAGTTCAGGATGCTTGTCTTCCGTTTTCGGCTTGACTCGGGTGGCTAAGTCGTTGATGCAAGTGATGCCGGTTTGATATTCGTGGATGCCCACTTCTATGGCTCGTCGATTCCAGCCAAACACCGTTTCGGCGACACGTTGCTTACCATCAAGCAACGACACTGTGACATCGCCCATCGCACAACGTTTTTCTGGCCACGCAATCAATTCAACCAAGCGTCCAATCAAATCCACCACTTCCGACGATACGCCGTTGCGTGCAAGGGTGCTTGTCTTCATACGCAGTTACTCCGGTTGTGCGAAATGAAGACATTATAAGTGGTACTTTGGTAATTACTATATCCCTAAAGATTGCCAACGTACGGCAAAAGCTCGCCGAGCTTGCCGGCGCAAAAGGGAAGAGCAATGAGTGAGACCACGAACCTCGAGTCGAAATACGTCAACAAGGAATTCGACCAGTTCAGGGACCTGACAACCATAAAGCACTTGAGACAGATGGTGCTGGGGTCCATCTTCGGAGCCGCTTTGGAATTCAAGTTCCAGTTGCGTCAGATCAAGACAAAGGAAATAACGACAAATTTGCTTGACTGCAACATTCGCGCAAAGGATTGGTTCCACGCCCGCTACGGAAGCATCATATTCAACTGTGACCAGCAAAATTACACGGCGACTTATCATGAATCGGACACGAATGTAGAGCATATTGGTGACGATGCCTTTTGTTTCGAATTTGGCTACTACGAAATTCCGGAGGACGTGCTCGCAGCCATATGCGCATGTTCGACATTGAAGATCCGGGTTTCTGGCAATTCCCTCTATCAGGAACCCAACGAAAACTGGTGCGAAGAGTTCAAGGGCTACTGCCGCCAGTTCTACAACAATGCGATTGACTCAACCAAGTATCAAGAACAATTGGCGCTCGGCGAGGCAGCGGCCGAAAAGCGCCGTGGTTCCAAGCTAGCGACGATATTTGCGGTAGTTGTGGCGGGTGCTGTCGTCTATTGGCTTTCGACAGATGGTGAGAAACGCGCACCACAGGAACAGGCAAAGGTGACGGCGGCCCCTCAGAGCAATTCCCCGCCCGTGCCGACGCAGGCGGCGCCGGCGCCTGTCGCTGTGCAAGCGGAGTCGTTGAGAACACGATATGGAACGGTATCAGTTGGCAGTGACCACTCATTGCTTCTTGACGGCAAGCCAACCGATCCAAAATTCGCAGGCAACATGGGGGTCTCATTAATCGAGAAGTTTGCCGTCGGGGATTCGGACGTGGTCCTGATTCAGGACATTGGGGGTTCCTCATGCCCGGCCACCTACCACTTGTTGGAATTGACCAAGGCAGGGAGCAAGATGACAAGCGGATTCGGAACTTGCAACGACGAAACCACCCAATTGCTTTCTGGCTCGAAGGTCGTGGTCTCGATGTCTGGATTTACAGGACCCCACGAGGCCGCCGCGACGCGAGAGCTTGCAGCGAGGCGAAAGCATTCCTACTCGTACGAGGACGGTGTCGTCACCGAATTAGCCGTTGGCGTCGCGCCCGGCACTGGAACTTCTGCCACGGCACTTGGAACACCTCCCTCGATCTCAGCGAGCGCGCCGGTCGGAGCGGCGAGCCCGCCCGCCTCTGCCCCGTGGGCGCCGAGTTTCGACTGCTCGAAGGCGTCAACCTCGGCTGAGCGCCTTGTATGCACGAGCCGAGAACTTTCTGATGCCGACCTGAGAATGGCACAGGCATATAAGGCCGCGATGAGCAAAGCGGCCGACAGGGACTCCCTGAGAGATGCGCAGGTCGCCTGGCGTAAGAACGAACGAGATGTGTGCGCGGACGTCGCGTGCATGCTGGCCGCCTATCAAAATCGCATGGCGCGACTTACACGGTAACAAGAAGCGAAAGTCGTATTGATGCCTGATTGAGTATCCGCATGCGGAAACCTTTAAGAGGCTCGCGATGGCGGGCGTCGGTCCTGCCGGACTGGCCTGTGCGACTATTGCGGCCGAGCGCGGCCAAAGCGTAACCCAGTTCGACGTGACCGAGAAATCGCCGCCAGTTCCACCGCGCTTAAGCGGGCAAGTCCCAGCGTTAGTCCAACACTTTTTTGACATCAGTGTGGCAATGCTCCAGCGTGGATACGCAACGAT
>JAYUOT010000198.1:0-15277 GCA_043760705.1 Betaproteobacteria bacterium | reverse complement strand
ACTTTGCGCCCGCCAAGCTCACCCGAACCGCCTTTTTGCGCTCTCCCTATCCCCATGCGCGAATTATCAGTATCGACACCACGGCCGCCAAGAAGCTCCCCGGCGTGGTGGCCGTTTTCACCGGCGCCGACCTTCTTGTAGCAGGCCTGAAACCCATGCCTGGTCCAGCAGGTTTTGCACGCGCTGATGGAAAGCCTGCCGCGACACCGGCGCGCTATATCCTGGCTCACCAGAAAGTGCGCTATGTCGGCGAGCCGATGGCGGTTGTCGTCGCAGAAACATTGGATCAGGCCCGTGACGCTGTAGAAGCGATTGTTTTTGAATGCGAAGATATCGCCCATGTGGTCACCATTGAGGACGCGATGCAAGCGGGTGCGCCGGCTCTTTGCGACGAGGCTCCCGACAATATCAGTGCGGAAATGCGTCATGGCAAAGCCTCCGTTTGTGACGCGGCGTTTGCTGAAGCAGCCCATGTGGTGAAGCTCGATATCGGCAATCAAAGGGTGGCTGCACTCACCATCGAACCACGCTCGGTGCTCGGCTATCCTGATCCCGAGACGGGCCGTTTGACCCTGCGCCTCAGCACTCAAATGCCTACGGGCGTTCGGGATACGGCCGCTGGAGTGCTTGGAATAAAACCACAAGAAATGCGTGTGATCGTGGACGATGTTGGTGGAGGCTTCGGCATGAAAACCGGTATGTATGCCGAAGATGCAGTCGTGGCCTATTGTGCCCAGACCTTGCAACGTCCGGTGAAATGGGTGGCCGACCGAAGCGAAGAATTCCTGAATAGTTACCACGGCCGAGATGTATACAGCCATGCTGAGCTCGCGCTGGCCGCCGATGGAAAAATTCTGGGTCTGCGCGTGTTCGGCCGGGCCAACGTCGGAGCCTACGCCACCGGCACTGGGGTAGCGATCCAATTGCTGATCGGACCCTGGGTGCAAACCAGTGTTTACGATATTCAAACCATTGACTTTCACTTCAAGGCGGTGCTTACGAATACGGCTTCGACCGCAGCGTATCGTGGTGCGGGGCGTCCTGAGGCGATCTACATCATTGAGCGCTTAATGGACGAAGCGGCTCGCCAAATAGGGATGGATCGAGTCGCTCTGCGCCGCAAGAATTTCATTCAGCCTTCGCAAATGCCCTACCAAAACCCTATGGCCCAACTTTACGACGTCGGAAATTTCGAGTCCATCATGAATCAGGGCTTGGCGCTCGCAGACTGGAATGGATTTGCGGCCCGAGAAGCCGACTCCAAGGCACGCGGCAAGTTGCGCGGCTTAGGCTTGGCAACATTCCTTGAGTGGACCGGTGGCAATGTCTTTGAAGAGCGTGTCACGGTGACCGTGTTGCCTGACGGCGTGGTTGAGGTTTTCTCAGCAGTCAATGCGATGGGACAAGGCATTGCAACCACGCTCGCCCAGTTGGTAGTCGATGCCTTTGGCATTCCTCTGAAAAAAGTCCGCATTGTGCTCGGCGACACCGACCAAGGCACCGGTTTTGGTAGCGCCGGTTCGCGCTCGATTTTCGTGGGCGGATCCGCCGTTCGTACCGGTGCCGATCGAGCACTCGAGCATGCCAAGCAGCTTGCCGCGAGTGATCTCGAAGTGGCGCCCGCCGATCTCGACTACAAGGCGGGACGTTTTAGCGTGAAGGGGACCGATATCGGTATCGACCTGGCCAGTCTGGCCAGTAAACAAGCGGATCGGCGCATCTTCCTGGAGTCGACCAGCGCGGTGGCTGGGCCCACTTGGCCCAATGGCTGCCACGTCAGCGAAGTGGAGATTGACCCCGCAACTGGCGAGCTTGAGATTGTCGCTTACTCGTCGGTCAGCGACGTGGGACGGGTGATCAACCCGATGATCGTCAAGGGTCAACTGGATGGCGGCGTCGTTCAAGGCCTCGGCCAGGCGCTCAACGAGGCTCTAATTTACGAACGCGAAACCGGCCAGCTTATTACGGGCAGTCTAATGGACTACAACGCACCTCGTGCCGATCTGGTCAACATTCTCTTCAAGACTGAGATGGATCAATCGGTCCCTTGTGCCAACAACCCGCTCGGCGTGAAGGGAGTAGGGGAGCTTGGGACCATCGGTGCGACACCGTGCATTGTCAATGCCGTCGCGGACGCCTTGTCCCGAGCCGGTCGGAAAGATTTATCTTCAATCGTGCAAATGCCCATGACCTCAGAGAAACTTTGGTCAATGTTGAATTGAGTTCCAGGAGTTTGGGCGACAGAAGGCGTGCGCTTTTTAAGCGCTCATCTCGCCAACTTACTGCCCGTTCACCAGTTATTGCGCAGCTCGCGAAGTTTCATGAATACCGTTTTCGCATCTGGAAATTCTGGTAAATCAGGGAAGCTTTCACGCAGCTTGGCAATCACGCTCGGGCTGGTGAGCCGAAAGAAAGTGTTGTGTTGTTTCTCTTCTTTGAGCGTGGTCACCACCGAGCTCGCCGGGTCATGATTGGTGACTTTCGGCAGCAAGGCGCTCGCAGCGGCATTGTCTGGCTCACGCGACAATGTGTACTTTAAATTCGTCTCGACATAATCGTGGCCCGGATAGACCAAAGTGTTGTCCGGTAACTTGGCCAATTGCTCGGCAAATGTGGAGTACAAAGCATGTACATCGCCACCATTGTGAACATTTCCTGCGCCGGCATTAAATAGGGTATCGCCAGAGAACAACGCGGGGCGCTCAGTGTGCGAGCGCAGGCAAATATGGCACATGGTGTGACCCGGGGTGTCGAGGCATTCGAGCTCAACGGTCTTGCCCACTTTTATAATGTCGCCCGCCACCACGCCACGATCCATCCCGGCAATACTGCCACCAGCTTTCGCATGTGCGATGACCTTTGCACCCGTGGCCGCCACCACGGCCTCATTGCCTCCCGTGTGATCATGATGCTCGTGGGTGTTGAGTATCTGGGTAATACTCCAGCCCTTCGCCTTGGCGGCAGCCAAGGTCTTCACATGATCCAATGGATCAATCGCCAAGGCTTCGCCGGTCTCAGGACATGCGATGAGATAGTTAAAATTTCGGTAGTTATTGCCTGTCCATATGCGCTCGACAATCATGGGGTTCTCCGGTTATTTGCTCGAAACGGAATACTACTCCCGCTCGAAGTAGCACTGCTTTCAAGAACGACTTACTTCAAGCTTCCCTTAAGGCCCGGTAGTGAAGCTCGAATCTGTGCCGTAGCTGAATGGCTTCGCGCAGAGTTAAGAGGGTTCGGCTTTGAGCTGCACTTAGTTCAAAGTTGGGTGCGAACATTCTTACGTCTTCGGCTGCCGCACGCTCAGCGCGCGGCACGATCGAAGCGATCTTACTAAGCGTGGCCTCAGCCGCCAGTGCAAGTGCAGAATCTAGGCCCAGGCTGGGCCAAACGTACTGAGGCGACCAAGGCCCTTGCTTCCTCTTGACTAGATATCAGAGGCAGGAGAGCGAGCACTGGCCCGCGTTTCAACCATTTATACTCTGTAATCCACGGCAGTGCCAGCGTTCAAGAATTTACTTTTTGGCCGCCATTGGATTGGTGCTGCTCTATCTTGGCAAATAGCTTGCGCTCATCAGCGCACGTGATCCTCAACAACGCAGAATCGCTACCCCTTAAGGTGTTGAAGCCCTAAGCAATCGAACTCCGTCTGCGATCACGCGCCCGCATCAAAGGAGGAACAATCAACACCAAGACTGTGATGATCAGCAAAATTAATGACACCGGTCGCTCCACAAGAATGGCCCAGCGCCCTTCCCCTATGGACAGACCGTTTCTTAACTGGGCCTCCGCCATCGGTCCGAGAATCATGCCCACAATGACCGGCGCGGTCGGAAAATCGAAGCGGCGCATTAGTACACCCAACAGGCCGACTCCGAACATCAGGAAAAGATCGAAAGTGCTCTGGCGCATACCGTATACGCCCACCGTCGCAAAAATCAGGATACCGGCATACAATTGTGGCCTTGGAATTTTCAGCAACTTGACCCACAGACCAACCATCGGCAGGTTCAGGACCAACAGCATCACGTTACCGATATAAAGCGAAGCGATCAAGGCCCACACCAAGGCCGCCGAACTTGTGAATAAAGTCGGCCCAGGTTGAATGCCATAGTTTTGCAAAGCATTGAGCAAAATCGCCGTGGTAACCGACGTCGGGATGCCCAAGGTAAGCAAGGGCACCAAGGTGGCAGTGACGGCGGCGTTGTTGGCAGCTTCCGGTCCAGCCACGCCCTCAATCGCCCCGGTCGTTCCGAATTCTTCCGGATGTTTACTGAGCTTACGCTCAGCCGCGTAACTCAAGAAGGTTGGAATCTCGGAGCCCCCCGCAGGGATGGTACCGAACGGAAATCCGATCGCCGTTCCGCGTAGCCACGCCGGCCAAGATCGCCGCCATTCTTGACGGGTCATGTGAGCGCTATGGATCTTGTTCATCGCCGACTCCGAGCGACCTTCGTAAAGCACGGTATACAGCCCCTCACCGAGGGCAAAGAGTCCCACGGCGATCAGTACCACCTCAAGCCCATCCATAAACTCGGGGATGCCTGCTGTATAACGCACCGAGCCGGTGATTTGATCGATGCCCACCAAGCCAATGGCCAACCCCAGAAACAATGCCGTCAAGCCCCGCAAAGCACTACCTCCGAGCACGGCACTCACCGTCGTGAAGGCCAAGAGCATCAAACAAAAGTACTCGGGAGGACCGAGCTTGACGGCATACTCAGCCACAAAAGGTGCGAACAGCGTCACGAGAACGGTGGCAATGGTGCCCGCCACAAACGAGCCGATCGCGGAGGTCGCAAGTGCCGCACCTGCCCGTCCGTTCTTGGCCATTTTGAAGCCCTCAAGCGCCGTCACCATGGTACCGGTTTCACCGGGGGTATTGAGCAAGATTGAGGTGGTCGAGCCGCCATACATGGCGCCGTAGTAAATGCCCGCGAAAAAGATCATGGAGGCGGTGGGCTCGACTTGCGCGGTAATGGGCAAAAGCATGGCAATAGTGACGGCCGGACCCAAACCTGGAAGCACGCCAATGGCCGTCCCCAAGGCGCAGCCAATGAACGCCCACATCAAATTGACGGGCGTACCCGCCGTGGCAAAACCTGAAAGAAGTTGGGCCCAAATATCCATGCTAGAGCCACCCCGTTCCCGTTAAACCCGGCAGATTAATTTTCAGTGCCTTGCTAAAAAGCCAGAACACGGGCGCCGCGATGACCATGCCCAACACTAGATCTTTTATCCCTTGAGAGACTCCGCCATGGGCCTTGCCTTCGGAGGCCCGAAAACCACGCACGGCCAAGGCAAAGCAAAGGGCACAGCTCAATACAAAACCAATTCGCTCAATGAAGCTTGCGTTGAGAAGTAACCCGGCCGCCACCCAGGCAAAGGCGCGCCAATCGCCCCGAGCCGCACCGGAGGGCACCTCGAGCTTACGATAGCCGCCGCGCTGCGCTTCATACACTAGCCAAAAACCACAGACTGCCAGGGCCACCGACACCAACCAGGGAATGAAGTTGGGGCCGATCCCCGAGTATCCGGCGCTCGATGAAATGTTGAGCGCACCGAAGCCCATCACTCCTGAAACAATGAGGGCGCCCGCCCCGATCAAAGTTTGGGAGGTGATGGAGCGCGCTGAACTGACTTCGCTCATGTAAGCCCCTTTTAAATCATGCCAGATTTGACCATGATGACCCGTAGGGCCGCGAAATCACGCTCGACGAAGGCGTCGAAAGATGGGCCCGTGAGTAAGGCGGGCGTCCAAGCATTTTTCTCAAGAGACTCACTCCACGACTTGGTTTTGACGGCCTTCACGACTCGATCAGTTAGAGCCTTACGATCCGCATCATTCAAACCGGGACCGCCATAGACACCTCGCCAGTTACCAATTTCAATGTCATAGCCCTGTTCCTTCATCGTAGGAATATCGAGGCCTGGCAAGCGTGCCGCCGAGGTCACGGCGAGAGCGCGCATTTTTCCGGCCTTAATATACTCGGCAAATTCACTGTAGCCACTGCCCGCGACTGTGACATTGCCACCAAGAATCGCCGCAATGGCCTCACCGCCTCCACGGAAGGGTACATAGTTGACCTTGCTGGCATCAATGCCCAACTGGCGTGCCAACATCGCCGCCGAAATATGCTCGGTAGACCCTCGTGAGCCTCCGGCCCACTTCACACTTCCAGGATCTTTCGTGAATTGCGCAACGACATCCTTCATGGTTTTCAAAGGCGACGCGGCCGGAACCACAAAAACGTTGTACTCACTCGTGAGCCGAGCGATAGGGGTCAGCTGACTCAAGGTCACAGGGGGCTTGCCCGTGATGATGCCGCCCAACATGACCGCACCCATGACCATCAAGGCATTGGGATCAGACTTGCTCGAATTGACGAACTGAGCCAGACCAATCACGCCGGCTGCGCCACCTTTGTTTTCAAAAGTAATGTTCGACACGGCACCAGATTCAAGCAAGGCTTTTCCGAGCGCGCGGCCGGTACCGTCCCAACCACCCCCCGGATTGGCCGGAATCATCATTTTCATGTTGACGTTGGCATAGGCGCTAAACGGCAGGGTTCCCGCCGCAGATAGGGCGGTAATGGATTTGAGGAAGTGACGGCGCATTTTGTCTCCAGTAGCTTGTGGTTATCTTGCCTGGATCGCGGGAAAGCATCCAAATCGCTTCGTACTTTATCACTCCTGACATTGTTATTTCGCTCTGGCGCTTTACTCGTTTGTGCTGCGAGCGCATGGCGCGCTCCTGCGATTGTCAAGGGCCTATCGTGAGTGAAGCTGAAAACTTTCTGATGACACACCTCGCCAAGCATTGACGACCCGGTCGTCCGGCCGCCGTGAACCAGCAAATCAAGGTCCGAGCTTAATAGTGGGGAGGAATGTCGTCCCGAATATTTCTCTGGACCACCCGGGCTTCTTCATTGCGTTTTTCTTCACGCATGGAACGAATTTCTTGCACCAACTGTTCGAGCCGAAGTTGCTGCCGATAGACCGTCGTATTCAGGGTTTCAATCAAGTCCTCGGAATAGCTCAGCTTGATCTCGACCTCCGCAATGCGAGCCTCAAGCTCGTCGCTGCCTAGGTGTTGACTCACGACGGTTTCGCCGCCACGACTTGGATGTGTTTGCTGTGGCACTGAACCGTCTGGCCAGGCCTGATCTTGGCCGTTTTTCGGCTTTCTGCCTGGCCATCCACGATGACCAGGCCGTCGGCGACCAAATGCTTGCCTTGGGCACCGCTATCGGCAAGCCCCGCAACCTTCAACAGATCGCAAAGGCGGATAAACTCGTGATTGATTTCTACTTGGATGGGTTTCATTTCGCTGGATCATACTGGA
This sequence comes from Betaproteobacteria bacterium, assembly GCA_043760705.1. Taxonomy (GTDB): domain Bacteria; phylum Pseudomonadota; class Gammaproteobacteria; order Burkholderiales; family Burkholderiaceae_E; genus JAPOKJ01. The sequence goes on along the minus strand of JAYUOT010000198.1, from coordinate 7,932 downwards.
TTCAGGCGAGTAGCCTCCGTTCTTCGTCGGTCAGCAGCGGGCCGTCGAGCGAACTGCGACGATCATCTTGCTTGAAGCGCTCGATAATCGGTTTGAGCTCACTACGCACATGCTTCTCGCTATAGCCATTCAATAAATGTCCCAGTAAGCCTCGGTCTAAGTCACTGGATTTCAAAAGCCAATCCGAAAACGGAAAGGTCAGATTCATATTTCTTCGCATCATAATGCCCTGATTGTGGTGAGCTTTATGATGGCGCCGGATGGTGTTGACAAGGGGCATTTGAGCTACAAAGTCATTTTCAGGCACGTGACAGCAGTAGTGAAAGGTTTCGTACACCATGTAATGCGCCATCATGGTAATCAGCACAAAATAACCTGCGTTGGCATTCCAAACCAACGCGCCTAAATATCCAAACAAGCTTCCCGCCAAGCCTAAAACGATCAGCACCCGCCAGGGGAAGAATACGATTCGAAACTCCTTCAGTGAAGTGGCTGAGTCGATTTCCGAATGGAAATCTGTAAAGTACTGATGATGCTCGCGGGTGTGACGTTCGTAGATCGCCCGCAAAGCGAAGACATCAATACGGCGATGCATCACAAATCGGTGCATGGACCATTCAATCAAATTTCCCGCGAGTGCCACCGGGAGGACGACGAGCCATTCGAGTCTGACATCATGAAGCTGTCGTATACACAGAAAAAGTATCGAAAGACCCACGCCGTACATCACTACGATATGAATCAAGCCGTTGTACCAGGGTTCGATACGCGCTCTGTAGCGTTCCCGGAAATTGCGTTGCTTATCGCTCATCATGAGAAAACACCTTGCCGTGATTGTCGTTTGAACACCTCAAAACGCGCCTTGCCAAGCTATTTTGGCAGTAAGTCTGCGGCCCAGCAACACAAAATCCCACTATACTTCTCGATCAGGTTTGTTCGGGGTGAGTCACCACACTAGCACTGGAGGACACGGAATGTTTATTGGGCACTTCGGCGCCGCCTTCGTCGCTAAGCGGATTGAGCCGCGTCTGCCACTTTGGAGCTTACTGCTTGCCGCTCAACTCGTGGATATCTTTTGGGTCATTTTTGTACTGAGTGGTTTGGAGAAGGTTAGCCTGGACCCTAGCCTTTCATCGAACCCACTAGTCCTAAGCTCGATGCCTTATACCCATAGCCTGGGTGCCACTTTCATTTGGGGGTTCATTGCTTTGCTCATCGGGATGGTCTCAATGCACGGTGGTATGCGACGCTTGGCATTTGGCATCGTGCTTTCTGCGACCGTGATGTCACATTGGTTTTTTGACCTGATCGTTCACAGACCCGATCTTGCGCTATGGGGTGAGGACGCGAAGATGGGTTTCGGCCTTTGGAACTGGCCTTTCGCCGCCTTCACCCTGGAAGTCGCATTGGTGGTCGGCAGTATCGCCTGGATGATTCGCAGCCGAACCCTCCATGCCGGGCGACTCCGTCAACGTATTCTTATCCTGGGCGGGGTACTCATCGTCATGCAGCTTGTAAGTCAACTGGGCGGCACACCGGGCACCGTCCCGGCAGTCGTCATTTCCGCTCTTATTGCTTACCTTTTTGTGACGGGCATGGGGTGGTGGGTTGAGCACTAACCGATATTTTGGGAGAGTGACATCATGAAGCTGCTTATTCTCGGTGCCACGGGTGCTGTTGGCAGCTTGGTTTTGCAAGCGGCGCTCAAGTCAAAAGCAATCACTCAAATCGTTGCTCCGACCCGTAGGCCTTTGGCGAAATACGCGAAGCTCGAAAACCCGGTCGTCGATTTTGATCACCTTGACACAGAGGCCGCTTGGTGGCATGTGGACGCCGTCATTTGCGCCCTGGGCAGCACGATCAAAAACGCGGGCTCGCAAGAAGCCTTCGCCAAAATTGATCGGGACTTACCTATTTTGGCAGGCGAAATCGCTCGAACAAAAGGTGCAACGCGCTATGCCTTAAATTCGTCCCTTGGAGCAAGTATGCGTGGAAATTTTTATCTAAAAACCAAGGCACAGGCCGAAGCAGGAATACAAGCCTTGGGTTATGAAAGTGTGACCATCGTTCGACCCTCCTTGATTGATGCCGAACGAAGTGATTCCCGACCCGGCGAAAAATTGGGCTTGTTTTTTGCAAGGACGTTCGAGACTGTGATTCCCAGGAAGTATCGCGCTGTACCGGCGGAAAACATCGCCCTCGCTTTACTCAATGCGGTGATCGCGAATCGGCCTGGCCAGCACATCATTGAGTCAGATGTTCTCCAAACACCACACTAGACCAGGGCCTGACCGCCGTCAACGGCAATCGTCTGGCCGGTTACCCAAGATGCAAGGTCAGAAGCCAGGAATGCAGCGACGTTGGCCACTTCCTCTGGTGTCCCAAACCGGCCGGTGGGGATACCGGCCAGAATGCGCTCGTAAAGTTTTGGATTTTGCTGTTGTGCCGTATCCCAAACGCCACCTTCGAAATATATGGATCCAGGCGCGATGCAATTCACCCGAATGCCTTTGGCCGCATAGCCCAAGGCCTGCGTTTGCGTATATTCGATCAAAGCCGCTTTCACCGCTCCGTAAGGCGGAGTGCGCACGCTTGCTTTCAACCCGGAGATGGACGAAATATGAATGATGCTGCCGCCCTGCTTCTCCAGGAAAGGCATGGCGGCATGACCGGCGCGAACGGTCGCCAGAAGATCCACGTTAATACTGGCGGCCCAACCTGCTTCATCATCGGTACGCCCAAAACCCGAGGCATTATTAACTAAAATATCGATACCGCCTAAAACCAGGGCAGCCTCGGCGACCCAAGATTGAATGGCTTTCGCATCCGCCAGATCGCACACCAAGGCACTCACTTTTCGACCCGTTTTATTCAGTTGGGCGGCCGCTATTCGCAAAGGCTCTGGCGAACGAGCGCAAATGGCTACATCGGCACCGGCTTCGGCAAAAGCCTGCGCGATTCCCAGGCCAATGCCACGACTGCCGCCGGTAATTAAGGCTCGTTTGCCAGTTAAATCAATCTTCATTGCTTGCCCTTTACTTTTTTATGAATCACGTCTGTTTTCAGTTCTGCCTGATATTGTCCCTTGCGGGGCGACAGCAAGGTTAACCTTGCCCCCCTAATTTGAGACAGCCAACCATAAGACTTATGCCATGTTGAAATTTGATCCCTCCCTGACCGGCCCACTTTCCGACGTGAGAGTCGTCGACCTTTCTCGCCTCGTTGCAGGCAATATGCTGACTGCTTATTTAGCCGACTTCGGAGCGGACGTCATCAAGGTTGAAAAGCCTGGCACAGGCGACGATTTACGGAACTGGAAGGAGGCAGGGCAGCCCATTTATTGGAAGATTTATGGGCGCAACAAACGCTCCCTGGAGCTTGATTTCAAAAGCGAGGCAGGCTTGGAGCAACTCAAAAAGCTGATTGGTCACTCACAAATCTTGGTGGAGAACTTTGTCCCCGGTGGGCTGGAAAAAATGGGGCTCGCACCCAGCCTCTTGCTGGAATCGAACCCCGCACTCGTTATCGTGCGCATCTCTGGATGGGGGCAAACCGGCCCCTATCGACATAAGCCCGGTTTCGGCACTTTGGTGGAAGCAATGTCGGGCTTTGCTCATCTGAATGGTTATGAAGATCGGCCACCCGTGCTTCCCCCGTTGGCCCTGGCAGACATGATTGCCGGTGTGTACGGGGCGGCCGGTGTGCTCACGGCCTTGCGCGTCGCCGAGAAAGAAGGGCGCGGCCAGGTGATTGATCTCTCCCTGTTTGAACCTATTCTCTCGGTGATCGCCTCCGAGGCGGCCAAGACCCAACTGACTGGCCGAGCCACGATGCGCTCGGGCAATCAAAGCTCACATACCGCACCGCGCAACGTCTACGCCTGCAAAGATGGCGGCTATGTGGCCATGAGCGGCTCCATGCAAGGGATGGCGATGAGGATCCTCGATACGATCGGTCGATCAGACTTAAAGACCGATGCTCGCTTCGCGAACAATGACGCGAGAGTCACCCATCGCAATGAATTGGACACAATTATTGGAGGTTTCATTGCCGAGCGCGATACCGCCGAGAACCTCGCACTGTTTGAAGCTGCGGGCGTGACGGTCGGCCCGGTCTGCTCTATGGCTGAGGTCCTCACGCATCCTTATACTTTAGGGCGGGAAGCTATTGTGGAGGTGGAAGACCACTCACTGGGCAGCATTCCCATGCATAACATTGTGCCGCGCTTATCGGCCAGTCCAGGCGGATTCCGTAGGGCTGCACCAGAGCTTGGGGAGCACAGCCAAGAAATTTTGGCCGAACTTGACCTACTCAAGTAAGCGAGTCCGTCAAGACCCGTCCAAGATCAAAATCCAGGATCACCTCAAGCGATGAATTTCATATGAGCGAATATCCGGAAATATGATATGTACTTTTACGATATCAGCTTGTGGGCTTCGTTGAGCCGCAGGAGGCCTGCAATCAGTAAAATTCAGGTCTTGCGACATCAGGTTCGCTCGCCGACCCCATCCAAGGAAAATTGATGATCATTGACTGCCACGGTCACTACACGACCGCACCCAAGGCGCTTGAAGATTGGCGCAACCGCCAAATCGCAGGTATCCAAAGTCCCAGCCTGATGCCCAAGGCCTCCGAGCTCAAGATCAGCGACGACGAGCTGCGTGAATCCATTGAGCTCAATCAATTGGCAAAGATGAAGGAGCGTGGTAGCGATCTCACGATTTTTTCGCCGCGGGCGAGTTTCATGGCCCATCATATTGGCGACTTCAATGTCTCTGCGACTTGGGCTGCGATTTGTAACGAGCTTTGCTACAGAGTGTCGCAGCTTTTCCCCGATCATTTCGTTCCCGCTGCGATGCTGCCGCAATCTCCCGGAGTCGACCCCAGGACTAGCATTGCTGAGTTGGAGAAGTGCGTCAAGGAATATGGCAATGTGGGTATCAACCTCAATCCCGACCCTTCGGGCGGGCACTGGACATCGCCGCCCTTGAGCGACAAACACTGGTACCCGATCTACGAGAAAATGGTGGAGTACGACATCCCCGCCATGATTCATGTCAGCACCAGTTGCAATGCCTGCTTTCATACCACCGGCGCCCATTATTTGAACGCGGACACGACAGCGTTTATGCAATGCCTGACCTCGGATCTGTTCAAAGATTTTCCAAGCTTGAAGTTTCTCATTCCCCATGGCGGTGGAGCCGTGCCCTATCATTGGGGGCGTTTTCGCGGCCTGGCTCAAGAAATGAAGAAGCCCACCCTGGATGTACATTTATTAAACAACATCTTCTTCGATACTTGCGTGTATCACCAACCTGGAATCGACTTACTCAACACGGTCATTCCCGTGAAGAACGTCCTCTTCGCCTCGGAGATGATTGGCGCCGTGCGGGGCATTGATCCCTACACCGGCCACTATTACGACGATACCAAGCGCTACATTGAAGCCTCAAAAATTTTGAGTGACGCGGACCGCCACCAGATTTATGAAGCCAACGCGCGCCGCGTTTTTCCGCGTTTGGATGTCGCTCTCAAAAAACAAGGAAAATAAGAAATGACCATACAATTTGCCAAAACCCCAGGCTGGCTCGATTGGTACCGCGGCCCGAGTAAACCGCAATTCGTGCTGCCCGCAGGAAGTGTCGATGCGCACTGCCACGTGTTCGGGCCGGGAGATGAATTTCCCTACGCGCCAGAACGAAAGTACACGCCTTGCGATGCGTCCAAGGCCCAGCTTTACGCACTGCGCGACCATCTTGGCTTTGCTCGTAATGTGGTTGTGCAGGCCACCTGTCATGGAGCAGACAATCGCGCCCTCCTCGATGCCCTGGTGCATTCCCAGGGCATGGCCAGGGGGGTGGCCACCGTGAAGCGCAGTGTCACCGACCAGGAGCTGCACGACATGCATGCGGCCGGTGTGCGTGGCGTACGCTTTAATTTCGTGAAGCGCCTGGTCGACTTCACGCCGAAAGACGAGTTGATGGAGATCGCGTATCGCATTAAGGCTTTGGGCTGGCATGTGGTGATTTATTTCGAGGCGGTGGACCTACCCGAACTTTGGGACTTCTTCACGGGTTTGCCGACCCATGTGGTGGTCGACCATATGGGTCGACCGGATGTCAGCCAACCGGTAAACGGCCCGGAGTTCGAACTCTTTGTAAAGCTTATGCGCGAACACGACAATGTTTGGAGCAAGGTGAGTTGCCCGGAGCGCCTGTCAGTCACGGGCCCGAAAGCACTTAACGGCGAAGCCAGCCCTTACCGCGACGTCATCCCGTTCGCAAAACGCATCGTAGAAACCTTTCCAGACCGCGTGTTATGGGGCACGGATTGGCCCCACCCCAATTTGAAAGACCACATGCCCGACGACGGACTGCTTGTAAACTTCATCCCGCAGATTGCGTCAAGCCCCTTGCTCCAGAAAAAGCTCTTGGTAGATAATCCGATGCGACTCTACTGGCCCGAAGAGGTTAAAGGTTAATCATGTCACTTCACAAACCCTACCTCGACGTTCCGGGGACAACCATATTCGACGCCGAGCAATCGCGTATGGGCTTTCATCTCAATCAGTTTTGTATGTCACTGATGAAGGCTGATAACCGGGAGCGCTTCAAGTCGAATGAACGAGCCTACCTCGATGAATGGCCCATGACTGAAGAGCAAAAACAATCGGTGCTGGCGAGAGATCTGAACGGGTGTATTCGTCTTGGGGGCAACATTTATTTTCTAGCCAAAATTGGGGCCACCGACGGCAAGAGCTTCCAGCAAATGGCGGGCAGCATGACCGGCATGACTGAAGACGAATACCGCAACATGATGATCGCGGGCGGCCGTTCAGTCGAGGGCAATCGCTATATTGGCGAGGACGGTGACGCGCAGGCGCACCGCCAGCCACAGGGTTCCACCGGCAAAAAAGTGATTCCCAGCGCAATTAAAGCGTGAAAACAAAAAAATACATGTGAAGAGCTCCCATGGCAAAAATTACCGCCTCTGTTTTTACCTCTCATGTCCCCGCGATCGGCGCAGCGCTCGATCTGGGTAAAACGCATGAGCCTTATTGGCAGCCGGTTTTCAAGGGCTATGAATACTCCAAACAGTGGATGAAGGACAACCGTCCTGACGTCATTTTCCTGGTCTTTAATGATCACGCCACCGCGTTTAGTTTGGACATGATCCCGACCTTTGCGATTGGCACGGCGGCGCAATTTGAACCTGCCGATGAGGGCTGGGGACCAAGGCCAGTCCCTGTCGTCCAAGGCCACCCTGGTCTGGCCTCGCACATCGCCCAGTCCGTCATTCAAGACGACTTTGACTTGACTATCGTGAATCGCATGGACGTGGACCACGGCCTGACCGTGCCCCTCTCATTAATGTGCGGCCAACCACCCAGGGAAAAATATGAATGGCCTTGTCCGGTGATTCCTTTCGCGGTCAATGTTGTGCAGTATCCGATTCCCTCGGGGCGCCGTTGTTTCCAGCTGGGCAAGGCCATTCGCAAGGCCGTCGAATCGTATGATGAGCCACTCAATGTGCACATCTGGGGCACGGGCGGGATGAGCCATCAGTTGCAGGGGCCACGAGCTGGTTTGATCAACAAGGTCTTCGATAATGCTTTTCTCGATAACCTGGTGAGCCATCCGCAAGCCGTGGCCGCTATTCCTCATATTGACTACGTGCGCGATGCAGGCTCTGAGGGCATCGAGCTGGTGATGTGGCTCATCGCGCGTGGAGCGATGGCCGATGTTAGTGGAGGCAAAGCTCCGACGCTGAAGCATCGCTTCTATCACGTCCCGGCGTCCAATACAGCGGTGGGCCATATGATCTTGGAAGATATCCAGTAAACCGCATGCCGCGAGTGATTTTTCTCTCGCAGAGATTACTCCCATCCACGAGAAAACGAGAGTTCAAGATGAGCAAGACAATCAAAGTCGC
>JAYUOT010000197.1:0-3035 GCA_043760705.1 Betaproteobacteria bacterium | reverse complement strand
GCCACAGGTGCCGCATTACATCATCGAGACTGTGTCGATGCTTGCTCTTGAGGCGAATACTGAGGTCAAGACAAAGCCCCACCAAAGCCCCCTTGGTGTAGTAGCTCACAATGCTGTTGGGTGAATTTTCGTCTTGCTTGTAGTACTTGGTCCAGGCGAAAAAGCTTGAGGATTCAAGACTCTGATGACCACGCCCCGAGTTGTTGAGCACTTGAGCGATGGTTTTGCCTAGGGCGCGTAGATAGTCCTGCAAACTGAAGGCCCCGCTCCTCAACGCGAGTAAATCGTCATAGTAAGACGTCAGTCCCTCGAAAACCCATAGTAGGCGGGTATAGGATTCCTCGCGCAATTGATAGGGTGCAAAGGCCTGCGGCTTGATCCGTTTCACGTTCCAGGCATGAAAGTACTCGTGGCTAATTAAGCCTAACAAAGTCTGATAGCCCTCGCTGACCGGATCAAGATCTGATCGCGAGCAAATCAGTGCGGTACTGTTGCGGTGCTCCAGTCCGCCATAGCCCGAGCCCTGAACGTTAAGCATGAAGACATAACTTCGAAACGGTGCCTTTTGGGTGATCGGTTCAAAGAACGCACATTGTGTTTTGCAAATGGCAGTAACGTCCTTGGCCAGACGAGTCAGGTCAGCCCGCTGCGCACCGGTGATGACGAAACGATGTTGCGCATGCCCGGCGCGAAAAGAAAACTCGGTGAAGGCCGCCATCTCAATCGGGCAATCAATCAGTTCATCATAGTTACGTGCCAGGTAACGTCCAAACCCGGCTTGATCGACTTTGACAGGTTCCAAGCCGGTCGCGAGCTGAGCGCGGGCAATGCCCGAGGGACGCAGGACGGTGATCTCGCAGGGAAGGTCTTCAGCGCCGACCAGGTACATTAAAAGCGAGGAAGCATTCAGGAATGCGCGCTCATGGTCAAGGTAGGCGGTGCGCACGGATCGGTCGAAGGCGTAGACCTCGTAGGTGGCGAAGATGGATGCGTGGGTAGCGACTTTCGAGGTATCGATGGACCAGGTGTCTTTGTCTAATTCGCTAGCCTTGAGCATGATGTGCACGGCGTTGCTCGCCCCCGCTCCCGAAGATTTCGCGAGGGCTTTGTTTTTGCACTGCACCGCGAATCCACGCAGGTGTCGACTAAAGTCACGGATCATGTAGCTGCCTGGAATCCACGCCGGAAGCCTCAGCAGGGTTTGATCACCCGTCTTGCGAAAAGCAAAACGCACTTGAAAAAAATGAGTACGGGCGTTGGCGACCGAAATTTCGTAGGAAGGTGTCATCGTGATTCGCGCGGAAAAAGTAAGTGGGTTAGGGCTTTGGCAAACTGCTTAACGTTGGCGTTGGCGTTGGCGTTGGCGTTGGCGTTGGCGTTGGCGTTGGCGCAGTCGCCGCAGTCGCCGCGGTTTCGATGTCGCCCGGCGAATCGATGTCGCGCAGAACGCCTGGGTCGGATACTTCAATCAGGCGGACTAGTTTGGGGTCGAGCACGGCGGCCGCGCCGCGATCGCCAGTACAGCCCTTGATTGCTTGGAAATGCAGCTTGCCGAATACCCATGGATTGCCCCGCCTACCCATATATTCGGGTGCAACGGCCTGCACTTCTCCATGAATTGAGCCGATGAGGGTTTGAATGGAGCTCGATTTCACATAGGGCATATCTGCCAGCATCACCACCAAAGTGTCTGGTTGGTAGTTTCGTTCGGCCTCCATCAGCCCCCAGGCGAGAGAGTGCCCCATGCCCAAATGAGCCTCAGCACATTCGATGACCTGGCATCCCGCCAGCTCAAGCTGGCGCCTGAGTTCAGGACTTTGAGGTCGAATCACGGCAAGAACAATTGCACAAGCGTCTAAAAGGCTCGCTGCGGCGTGACACACAATCGGCGTTCCCTCTAAAGTGTGCAAGAGCTTACTTTTCTCTCCGCTCGGATCAAATCGCGATCCGCGCCCTGCGGCAAGCAGTAATCCCAGCGTGCGGCTTGCTTTTATTCGGCCCCCTGGGGTGGGCAACCCTGGCTTGCCGACATCAAACGATGGCTCCGTAGGAAGAGTTGACACTGTTTTTCCGCCAGGTTGTAAAGTGAAACTGTTAGTGTGGGTCAACAGATAAGCCCTAAGTCATCCGCCGCGAGTATTTCACGTTTTGCAAAAGAGCAAGCCCGCCTTCTGTGAGATTTTTAACATTACGCAGACCATTAAGCTGGGTTACCATTCCGATTATCTGAACTGGAGAAAATATGTCTAATCCTCGAACACGTGTTGGGCCCGGACCCACGGCCGCCATGATCCTCGCTACCGCACTGCTTGCGGCGGCTTGTGGCGGTGGCGGAAGTTCATCGGGTGGCGTTGCTGTCGGCCCCGTCGTTGATCCCGCCACGGGCCGGGTCGGGAAGTGCCCATCCTTATCGGGCGGAGCTCCGGGCTATGAGATTGGTTTTTGTTTTACTGACTTCTCGAGTGGCACGGTTGCAGAGGCGGTTTTTCAGAACCAAGGGGTCACCACTACTGAGGCGACGAGCCCACTTCCGAACGTGAGTAGGTATGACGTGACTTTTCCGGCGGCTTGGGGCGGCACGATTGCGCTGGTGCCCGGTGCAGCCAACGTCACGGTGAACCCGAATGCGATTGGTGGTCTTACCGGCGGCGTGGGCATTGATCGATTTTTGCCGGCTCCCGCGGTCGACAACACCAGTACCGTTGACTTTGGCATCTCCCAGCTAGGAGGTACCTTGCGCCTAGGATCGTTTGGATTGTGGGGGCGTTCAAAATTAACCAATGAACTCTTCTTCGGCGCATTTGCAGGTCCGAGTCCCGGGAGTGCCGTCGCAACGTTTCCCGCCAACGCTTCGTCCTCAACCACGATGAACGGGGCGGCAGTCAGCTGGTATTTGCGATCCGCCACCACCGTGGTCCCTGTGGGGGTGAATCCGAGACAAGGTGTTTCAGCGACTGCACAGTTGATCGTCAATTTGTCACCCGCCGGATCGACCGTTTCCGGGACGTTCAGTAACTTCTTTGTGCGCCCTGATG
>JAYUOT010000196.1:0-3035 GCA_043760705.1 Betaproteobacteria bacterium | reverse complement strand
TGTTGCGGTATGGCATGGTGCTTTGGACTTCGATGATGAACTGTCCACGCAACGTGGCGACCAGTTGGAAACTTAGCGCGAGGTCGGCGTGAATCAACTGGCCGCGCTTTTTCACACGGGTGGCACCACCGGTAAACCGAAGCTGGCCCAGCACACCCATGGGAACCAATTACACGCGGCATTTTGGGCTGCGCAAATGTACGCATGCACGCCAGAGGACGTGATGGTCAATGCCTTTCCACTTTTTCATGTCGCCGGGGTCGTTTGTGTTTGGGTTGTCCACCCTGCTGGCCGGTGGGGAGACCGTGTAGCCGGCTTAACTTGGCATGCGCAACAAGGATTTTGTGGATCGTTATTGGGACGTTGTGAAGCAACATTGGGTCACCCTGCTCGCCGCCGTGCCCACGGTCATCACAACCCTTCTCAATTTACCTGCGGACAAGAGCCTACTCCAGAGTGTGCGCGCCCTACTCACGGGCGGCTCGCCGCTACCGGAGGAAGTTGCCGCTGGCTTTGATAGAAAATTCTCAATTTCGGTGCGTAATACTCTGGGAATGACCGAATGTGCAGGCGTCATCTCAATTGAACCCATGTTGAGCCCGCGTGTCGCAGGCTCCTGTGGACTCGCCCTTCCATTTACTCAAGTGCAGGCGGTCTCTGACGATGGGAAAGCACTTAGGCCAATGCAAAGGTGTCTTGTGGGTCAAGGGACCGAATGTTGGTCGGGGCTACACGGAAGCCTCGCGCAACGAAGGCACATTTACCCAAGATGGTTGGCTCATCACAGGGGACATGGGTCACGTTGATCTTGCAGGACGGGTGTTTGTGACGGGCCGCCAGAAAGACTTGATTATTCGCAGCAGCCATAACATTGACCCTCGAGTGATTGAAGACGCGCTGCAACGCCATCCTGATGTCGCTATGGCCGCGGCCGTGGGTGAACCCGATGAGTATGCAGGGGAAATTCCTGTTGCCTATGTCACCGTAAGACCCGGGTCCTCGGTCAGCCCCGAAGCCCTTTGCGAGTTTGCCCAGCAATTGATCCCCGAGCGTCCGGCCTTCGCAAAACGTGTCGAAATTCTGCCGGTGTTGCCGATGACGGCGATTGACAAAGTTTACAAGCCCGCATTGAAGGCACTCGCCGCTCAGTACGCGTTGACCGAGCGACTTGCGCGCATTGGCCTCGACCGGCAAGTGCTGGTGAGCGTACAGGAAAGCGGCGCGACGCTCACTGTCGTCTTCACTGTCAGGGTTTCGAATGGAGAGCCCAAGATATCGCAAGTCGTTGAAAGCTATCTCCGGCAGTTGATCGGACATTTTGCGTTGAACTATCGGATCGAAGCCCGCACATTGAATCAGCTTGGGTCAAGTGGCTGAGCTACGACCATTGAAACGCCTGCAACAAGACGAGAGATCGGCTCTCGTCTGTGCGGGGCACCAGGCCGGGATTTTCATTTGCGCTGGCGTTTGCGTATCATTACGGCATGAGCCATAAAATCGGACGTAACGACCCCTGCCCCTGTGGGAGTGGAAAAAAATTTAAGTACTGCCATGCGAATCCGGCAGTCAATGTGCCGCTACAAAATGGTGCGCACGAGGGTGCTGTTGTACGATCAATTCACTGGCTGACCCAGTCGCATCGCAAAGCGTTTGAGCAGTCGAAGGCGGTTTTTTTGGCGGACGCGATGGACCGCCTCTTTGATGATCTTGACGACCCAGGCCTCGCGCTGGAAAGTTTAGAGGCGGAGGCTCAGGCTCAGCTTGATTTGAACCTTGTCGAGGTCGTGCTCGCTGAAGGCGAAATCTTTGTCAAAGGGCGCTATCAAGAGGTCTCGCAACTGCTTCTAGGGGGGAGTGGCCCCGCCTTCACTCCTGGACAGCGCGACTGGATTGAACAACTATCTCGGCGTCCGCTTCGCGTCTACGATGTGACCTCCGTAACACCCGGAGTGGGCATGACGCTCTGCGACGCCGTTGAAACGTACCTGCCTCCCGTGGAGATTGCCGAGCGCTCGGGAAGCCGCACGGCGGAGGTAGGCATGCAAATTGGGGCACGCCTCATGCAGGTTGCCGACGGTTATCAGCTTTCCGGAGCGGTCTATCCTTTCTCGACGTTTGGGGGCCGCGAGGTTGTCGCGCGATTAGTGGAGGAGCAAAAGGACAGCAAAATTCACCCGGAGGACATGCCGTATCACAATTCCTGTACGATCTTCGATACTTGGTTAGAGCAATTCTTTTTCGAGCCGGAAATGCCCATCTTGATGGATCACTTTTCGGGTGAGCCAATGATCTTCCTCACGGATCATTACCGAGTCAACGATTGGAGCGCACTCATTGCTGCGCTGGCTACGCAAAGCGATGTTGAGGGCGACCCCGAGCATGGCTGGAACAGAAACTTGCTGTGCCCGGATGGCCTCACAAGACCGCTGGCACGGATCAGTGCAGAAGTCGCGGAGATGCTCCTAACGGTGGCCTATCAAACTGAAAAACAAGCCGATGAGGGGCGCGCATGGGTTGATGCCTTGATCGGACACTCAGCCACTTTCGATCATCAAACGGAGGAAGATCCGCGCCAGAAGCTTGCCGAGTTCAGAGACAATCAAGGCCACTCAGGCAGCAGGCCAGCGATCTCCGGTCTCCCCCCGGGTATGGACCCGGAAATCCTTGCCAAGATGATTGAAGAATCCATTATTCGTACTTACCGAAATTGGGCAGATGAACCCATACCGATGTTTAAGGGGCGCACTCCGCGCCAAGAAATGAAGACAGTTGCAGGGATGGAGCGAGTGAGGGGCTTATTACGAATGTACGAGGCGGGCGAAGTGGAGCAAGCACAAGAGCAGGCGCGGCGCGCGATTTCTTATCAATTTCTTTGGGATGCTTTGGGTTTGGAACGGGATTGAGCAGGTGCTTCGCTTATCCCCGGAGTGGGACAGTTTTCCTTGGTGACCAACCCCTACGCTGCAGCTCCAATTTTGTTCAGGCCCGTGCGCACGATATGGGCCCGCTGGGCCTCTACTGGACCCATGCAAGTG
>JAYUOT010000195.1:0-3037 GCA_043760705.1 Betaproteobacteria bacterium | reverse complement strand
GAATGGCGCACTCGTTTATTGATGTCCTGGCCGAGCTCCATTCAGTGGATCCTGATGCGGTGGGCCTGAGCGATCTTGGCAAGAAGGACAACTACATCGGCCGCCAGCTGAAAACATGGTATCGCTCCTGGAACGCGTCCATTCAAGGAGCCCAGCTTGACGATCCGCGAGCACATGCACTGCAGCAGTATTTTTTGAATAATATTCCAGAGCAAGGCCCGGCACGTATCGTGCATGGCGATTACGGCATGCATAACTGCTTGGTCGGCCCCGATGGTTCCATCGCTGCCGTCGTCGACTGGGAGATCTCGACCCTGGGTGATCCGCTCGCCGATCTGGCCTATGCGCTCAACCAATGGGCCGAGCCTGGCGACCCACCCGCGCCCCGTGGTGTCAAGCCAACGGCGGTGCCGGGATTCCCGACACGCCAAGACCTTACTCAGCGTTATGCGGCGCGCACCGCTCGCAACCTATCCAGGCTCGACTACTACATCGGCTTTAATCATTGGAAATCCGCCGCCATCGTGCATGGCGTCTATGCGCGCTACCTGGAAGGCAAGAAGAGCACGGTCGGTGTTGACCTTCCAGGACTCAAAGAGTCGATTAATCGTTCACTCAATGAGGCAGAGCGGGCTATTTCAAGACTTTAACTCCGAAACACTACCGGCATGCTGGCGTCATCTGTATTGCCTTCATGCATGCGTACTTCATTTCGACCGACCACTAGATGGTGCACTTCATCCGGGCCATCAGCCAGACGTAAAGTACGCTGCATGGCGTACATCTTGGCCAGAGGAGTCTTCTGTGAAACACCCAACGCGCCATGCATCTGGATCGCTTGATCGATAATCACGCAAACCCGCTCGGGCACCAGGGCCTTCACCATATGTACCCAAATACGCGCCTCGCGATTACCCAGGACGTCCATAGCCTTAGCAGCTTTCAAGACCATCATGCGCATGGATTCGATTTCGATACGAGCCCGCGAGATGATTTCGATATTGCCGCCCAGCCAGACCAATTTCTTGCCAAAAGCCTCACGGGAAATACCGCGCTCGACCAATAAGTTCAGGGCTTTTTCAGCCTGCCCGATCGAGCGCATGCAATGGTGAATACGGCCGGGGCCAAGCCGAAGCTGGGAAATCTCAAAACCACGTCCTTCGCCCAGCAACATGTTTTCTTTAGGCACTTTGACGTTATCAAAGATGATGTGCATGTGACCGTGGGGAGCATGATCCTCACCGAACACGTGCATGGCGCCCACGATCTTGACGCCGGGTGTGTCTTTGGGAACTAGAATCATCGACTGTTGCTTATGGGGCGCTGCGTTCGGGCTGGTACGCACCATCGTGATCAGAATCTTGCAGCGCGGGCTACCAGCGCCCGAGATATAGTGTTTTTCCCCATTGATGACCCATTGGTTACCCTTGAGCACAGCCGTTGTGGCCACGTTCTTTGCATCCGATGAAGCATGGTGCACTTCAGTCATCGCGTAGGCAGAGCGAATCTCACCGTTAAGAAGCGGCTTGAGCCATTTTTCTTTTTGGGCCGGAGTACCCACGCGCTCAATGACCTCCATATTGCCAGTATCCGGGGCCGAACAATTCATCGACTCGGACGCGAGAGGGTTCTTGCCGAGTTCGGCAGCGATATAGGCGTAATCCAGATTGGACAGTCCCTCGCCAGTATCAGCATCAGGCAAAAAGAAGTTCCATAGACCTTCCTTTTTAGCCTTGTCTTTAGCAGCATTCAGAAGGTCCAACTGACCGGGTGCATAGTTCCAGCGATCCTTGCCAACGCGGTTCTCATCCAAGGCGAAGTATTTGACGCTCATCGGCTCGACAGTTTCCTTGATGAAGCGCTTGACATGCTCATACAAGGGTTGAACTTTTTCCGACATGCGTAGATCATGCAGTTCATCGGTCGGGTTCAAACCGAAAGCAGCGACTGGCTTACTGGGCTTAGCGGCCTTGACGGCCGATTTACCGGCTGGTTTAGAACCGGATTTCGCTCCAGATTTCGCGACAGTTTTCGATTTAGCTGCCGCTTTTTTGGCAGCGGGTTTGGCGCTAGCCTTCTTGGCGACGGGTTTTGTAGCGGCTTGGGTACTCATGGCTGGGTCTCTCCTCGATGAGATTGGTGAATAAGGAAACGTCTCTGGTGCCCTGAATTCGCACCCGCAATGATGCAATAGTGCCATCAATGGGAAAGACCCGCGGTCGGGTGTCCGTTTTTCGATCAAGCGTGGCGCGCGCGATGGGTTCGAAATTTATCGAACTTGGAGCCTTAACGGTTTGAGACAACCGTCCGTTCGCTCCAAAATAGACCTCCGGAGAAGACTTCACAATTTAAGCCACTAAATACTTTTGGACAGCAGCTTCATCCCATTCAACTCCGGATCCGGGGCCCTCGGAGATCAGGACATGACCGTCCTTAATTTTCAGAGTTTGCAAAAGAACCGGGTTGGCCCAGTCAACATATTCGAGCCAGTGTGCCGTCGGTGTCACCGTCATCAAATGCGCACTGATCTCGGAAAATAAATGCGTAGACATTTCTATCCCCTCGGCGTGTGCCAGCGCAGCGGCTCTTAGCCAGCCCGTGACGCCACCGATACGCTGAGCATCGGGCATCACCAAATCACTGGCGCCCGCCTTGAGAGCGGCCTGCATCTCATGTGCGCTCGCAAAATTCTCGCCAATCTGAATGGGAGTTTTGAGTGCTCTGGCAACCTTCGCGCAACCTGCATAGTCATCTTGCCGAACCGGCTCCTCAATCCAGACCAAGCCCTCACCATCGAGCATGTGGCCACGCCGAATGGCTTCGTGCACACTCAGCGCCTGATTAAAGTCGGCCATCAAGTGAACCGAATCGCCAACGGCTTTACGCACGGTCTGCACCGCCTTCACATCGTCCAAGGCACTGGATCGACCGAGTCTCATTTTGACCGCTGAAAAGCCTTCATCCAGCAGAGCCTGCGCTTCATCAATCAGCTTGGCCTCTGGCATGATCCCTAGCCCCTTGGAGTTATAGGCACGAA
>JAYUOT010000194.1:0-15326 GCA_043760705.1 Betaproteobacteria bacterium | reverse complement strand
CAACCTTCGCGGTCGTCTTGATTTTTAGAGACCTGACCTTAGCCCTCTGGGGACCAGAAGACCTGCTCGGGCCACGAGCCCCTGGGCTCAAAGGGTCGATTGAAATTCTGGGCCGTCAGTTCCCCCAATATGATTTAGTTTTGATCGCCATTGGCCCGGCAGTGCTGGGCATTCTTTGGTTAATCCTCAACCGCACGCGCTTTGGCGTTCTGATTCGTGCCGCCACCCAAGACCGCGACATGGTCGGCGCGCTGGGCGTCAATCAAGCATGGCTCTTCACCACTGTTTTCGCGCTGGGAACCTTCCTGGCGGGTCTGGGTGGCGCCCTACAAGTGCCTAGAGAGCCAGCCAATCTCGGGATCGACCTCGTCGCCATTGGCGAAGCCTTTGTTGTCGTGGTGGTCGGAGGCATGGGCAGCATTCCGGGCGCGTTTCTGGCGGCCTTGTTGATCGCAGAGATCAAGGCGATGTGTTATGCCATCGGACAGGTTTCGATCTTCGGCATCGACTTTAATTTCTCAAAACTCACCTTGGTAGTCGAGTTTCTGGTCATGGCCGCGGTGCTGATTTGGCGGCCCTGGGGTCTGCTTGGACGACAAGTGGCCGCCCCTCGCAATAGCGCTGAGATCGAGGCCCCCATTCGCCCTGCCGACAAGCGCAGCAAGATCTTCGGCAGTGTCGTCTTGGCTGTCTTGATTCTGCTTCCCTTGGCCGGGCAAAACTTCCCATACAGCTTGGTGTTGGGTATCGACATTTTGATCGCCGTGCTTTTTGTGACCAGCCTGCACTTCATTATGGGGCCAGGCGGCATGCATTCCTTTGGCCACGCGGCCTACTTTGGTTTGGGTGCATTCGGCGCGGGACTCCTGGTGAAGCACCTGGCTTGGCCGATGGAAGGCGCGCTGGCGGCCGCGCCCGTGGTCGCCGGTCTCGGGGCCATCCTCTTCGGCTGGTTCTGCGTGCGCCTCTCTGGGGTTTATCTCGCCATGCTCACCTTGGCCTTCGGCCAAATCGTCTGGTCAATTGCCTTTCAATGGGATTCATTGACGGGGGGTAGTAACGGCATCGTTGGTCTGTGGCCCTCTGCCTGGCTTGCAGAAAAATGGGCCTATTACTACCTCAGCTTGGCGCTTACTTTAGGCGGCGTGCTATGGCTATGGCGAGTGCTGCAAGCACCTTTTGGATATGCCATGCGGGCCGGACGCGACTCGCCACTGCGCGCCGATGCGATTGGCATTGATGTGTTCAAGGTGCAGTGGAAAGCTTTCGTCTTCGCAGGGATAGTTTGTGGCCTGGCAGGTGGGTTGTTTGCCTTCTCCAAAGGTTCAATTTCGCCTGAAGCCATTGGCGTAGGCCGCTCCATCGATGGCCTGGTCATGGTGTTGCTCGGAGGCATTCAAACGCTCGCCGGGCCAGTCGTCGGAGCAGCGCTCTTTACATGGTTGCAAGATGTGGTGGCGCGCGAGTTCGAATATTGGCGGGCGGCACTTGGCATGACCATCATCTTGATCGTCTTGCTCTTCCCGATGGGTGTGGCGGGCACCATTAAACGCCTCTTCGTGAAAGAGGTGGCATGAGCGGCGAAGCCTTGCTCGAAGTACGTGGCCTGAGTAAATCCTTTGGGGGTGTTCGGGCGGTTTCTGCGGTCGACTTTGATGTGCGGGCAGGCGAACTGCTTGCGCTGATCGGGCCCAATGGCGCAGGCAAATCAACCTGCTTTAACATGCTCAATGGTCAACTTAAACCAGACGCAGGTACGATTCATTTTGAAGGTCAATCCGTCCTCGGCCTCAAACCTCGAGAAGTGTGGCGACGAGGAGTCGGACGAACTTTTCAAATTACCGCGACGTTTAGCTCCATGACCGTTCGCGAAAACGTGCAGACCGCTCTGCTCTCGCACTACCGAAAGCTCGGGGCTCTACTCGTTCGCGCACGGGAACAGTATGTTGCTGAGGCCAACCAGTTGCTGGAACGCGTAGGTATGCTGGCCCAGGCCGAGCGACCTTGTTCAGTGCTCGCCTACGGAGACTTGAAACGCCTGGAGTTAGCCGTGGCCTTGACCAACAAGCCACGCCTCCTACTCATGGACGAACCTACTGCCGGCATGGCCCCTAAAGAGCGTATTGAATTAATGGCCTTGGCCGCCGACATTGTTCATAGCGACAACATTGGCGTGCTGTTTACTGAGCATGATATGGACGTGGTCTTTGCCCATGCCAGCCGCATCATTGTGCTCAACCGGGGTGAGCTGATTGCCGCCGGCGACCCCCAAACGGTGCGCGCCGACCCTCAAGTGCAGCGCATCTACCTGGGTTCGAGACACTGATGCTCACAGTCACCTCGATCAATAGCTACTATGGACAAGCGCATATTCTTGCCAATGTCTCGCTTGAAGTGAATGCAGGCGAAGTCGTTGTGCTGCTGGGACGCAACGGTGCCGGCAAGAGCACGACGCTCAAATCCATTATTGGTTTAGTGCGTCCGAAAACGGGCTCGGTGAAATTCGCCAGGCATCAGATCGAGAATTTGCATCCCTACCAAATTTCACGTCTCGGCCTGGGTTATGTGCCTGAAGATCGCCGAATTTTTACCGACCTCACAGTGATTGAAAATCTTGAAGTGGGCCGCCAGCCTGAGCGCGCAGGCGCGCCTACCTGGGACTTTGCCAAGATCGGCGCACTGTTCCCCAATCTTCGCGAAATGCCAGACCGGCCCGGAGGACGTATGTCCGGTGGTGAGCAACAAATGCTTTCGATCGCCCGCACGCTGATGGGCAATCCCTTGTGCATCCTGCTCGACGAACCCTCCGAAGGGGTTGCTCCCGTTATCGTCGATCAAATGGTCGCAGCCATTCGAGGTCTCAAGGCTGCCGGTGTTGCGATTTTGCTCTCGGAGCAAAACTTCCACTTCGCAATGGAAGTCGCTGATCGCGCCTACATTATTGAAAGTGGCAGCATTCGCTTTCAGGGAACCATGGCTGAACTCTCGGCCGATGCCGAAATTCAGGCGCGGCATTTGGCAATCTAGGCGGCAGAAGGCGCGCCAGTGAGACTGGCGAAAATCGGTCAGGCCTCCACCCTCAGAGAACGGAGCCGACCCACCGGCGATTATTTTTCTGGCACAGATGGCTTCACGATAATCGTTGTGTTGTCACCAGCCTTGCCTTGCGCACCCGTGCTGCCGGTCTCACCGGTGCTTCCAGGCGCTCCCGAAGGGCCTGCCGGACCCGCGGGCCCCGGCACCGGAACCGGGACGACCACCGGAGCAGGTGGCGGGGGTACGTTGACGACCGTTGGTTTTTCGCACGCACTGAGAACCAGGGTCGCAGCTAAGACTGAAGTCATGGTTGAAATATTCATATCATTCCTTTGAGAACTGGTAACAGCGACAGGCCCTGCTCGAACCTCGCACGGCACCTCACCGAGAAGTTAACCCGAGAACCCCTTGAACTTTGAGCTGATGGTAGTCATAACCAGTTCCTTGTTCTGTGCGGCAACACTCTTTGCGTTTTTGCCCTTTCAATCTATGCGACCCCGATGGCCCGCTTATTGACGATGGCAGGCCTAACCTGCGCTGCTGCCACGCTGAGTGCTCCTGCACTTTCGCAAGTTGACCCTAATAAATTGGTTGACGCCTTCGAGCAAGCGGGCGGCAAGTTCGAGGGTTATCGCCGCTCTGGCGCGAAGGCCGTTTGTGGCACTCCCCGATGATCGCAAGAAGCTTACGCTGGGTCGGATGACGATCAAATCGGTGTCCTCGGACGACACGGGCGCCTGCCTGACCATCACGTATAACCCGATGGTGCTGCCCAAGGGAGTTGAACTCTCGAGTGATCCCGTGCTGGCGGCTCGTGCGGCGCCCTACGTGGTGTCGCTCAGTCGTCGCCTCGGTGAAGGCCCCAAGCAATAAGGGCCAGCGAATCCCTTATGTGAATCCCTTATGTGAATCCCTTAGGTAGCCCGTGGACTCGGCGGGCTACTGAGCGAGAATTTCAGTCACCACATAAGCGTTGCCTTCCTTGGCGGCGCGAAACTGAATTTTATCGCCCGGCTTGACTTTGTCGAGCCAGCTAATGTCCTTTACCTGAAATACCATGGTCATTGGAGGCATATCGAGGTTCTTGATCTCGCCATGCTTAATGGTGATTTTTTTCGCCTCTTTGTCGACCTTGCGAATCTCACCCTGGACCGGGTCGTTTGCCGTTTGGGACATCACCGGAGACAGGGCCCATCCCATACCCAGGGCGACGAATGCCGCACCTAAAAACCGTTTCAATCTAAGTTTCATCGTGGTCCTTCCTGTCGTCTTCAAAAAAGAAATATCAATACCAGCGGTTGACTAGCATCGATTCTGTACGCCCAAGTCGCCTCAATGCTGCGCAAGACCGAGTCATAGCGATATACTGACCACCATGAGCCCGGCTTTTCGTCAACTTCTAGCCTGTTTGATTTTGCTAGCACTTCCCTTTCAAGGGTTCGCTGCGTCAACCATGCTTTTCTGTAAATCGGGCCACCACACGAAAATTTCAAGTCACGAGATGAGAAAAAGCATGGCCCATCATGCGGACCACGCGGCTCACACCATTGATCATGGCACTTCGTCAGATCAAGGTTCAGAGGTAAAAAAGCCTGAGACCTGTAGTGCCTGTAGCCTCTGTTGTAACCTCAATGTGCTCCTTTCGACCCCGGAAGTTCTAGCCGCATTGCCCGAGCGTGGCGCATCGAAACCTTTTCAAGCCACACCCCCCACGAGCCCTTTGCTTGCGGGACTTAAGCGACCTCCGCGCTCTCTGCTTGCCTAGAGCTTTCACGCTCTAGGGAGTTTCGCTCGCCCTTCGATGGTCCGTTTGGCCGAGCATGTGGTGATCTAGCCCCTCAAGAATATCTATTCCGTCCTTGTATCACTCGTTTTCCATCGCCCGTTTATCGTCTCTAATGAGGATTTCCAAATGAAGAACTCACTTCGAGTGCGTGCTCTCCCCAATGTCTTGGTCTTGGCTCTCGCGTTCACTGCGGTGTACGCTGCCAAGGCCCAGGGACAGCCCACGGCCAAACCCCCAGAAAAACAAGTCACCGCCAAGACAATGCCTCTGCTATCCACGCCCAAGAACGTGTTGAGCTTTCAATCAACCTTCGACCAATACAAGCCCTATCGCGAAGAAAAGACCGCCTCCTGGAAAGGAGCCAATGACGAAGTCGGTCGAATTGGCGGCTGGAGGGCCTATTTGAAGGAGGCCAACGAAACCGAATCCGTACAAGCGCCCGTACAATTGCCCGTACAAACGCCGGATGCCAAACCGGCCAACCCGCACGCGGGGCACGGGGGTAAATGATGAGATCACTGAGTAAGTCGCCTCTGCTCAAAACGCCGCTGATCGTCAGTGCAATCTTTAGCCTTGTGGGCTGTACCAGCGTGAATATTCATCAAAGTTTAGAGCACACGAACAAAGATGCCGCCACGTTTACCCAAGGCAAATTGCAACTCGCGATCAGCGAAGAGCAGCGCCAGGCCATGACTGCAAGTGCCAATACGCTATTGCAAATGCCCCTGGGGCAAAAAGAGGCTGTAGAAGTCGCCATCGCGAACAGCCCAGCCTTGCAGGCATTGATCGCGCAAAACTGGGTGAACGCGACCGCCGCTGCGCAAAGCGGCCGCATCGCCAACCCGGTATTGACCTTCGAGCGTTTTAGTTTCATCAATGAAATTGAAATCGGTCGCCTTCTGGCCTTCGGCCTGTTGGACCTGGCGAGCTTGCCGCGTCGAACGAGCGTCGCGCAGCAGCGGGTTGAGCAAATCCAGCTTCAGCTCACCATGGAGGCGGTTGAGCATGTCACCGACATTCGTCAAGCCTGGGTGAAGGCCGTTGCCGCAGAGCAAATTCTGAGCTACGCCAAACAGGTCAGTGGCATCGCGCAAGCCAGTGCCGAGCTTGCACGCCGAATGCAACAGGTTGGGAACTTCAACAAACTACAGCGCGCCCGGCAACAGGCCTTCTACGCGGATGCAGCCACACAACTCGCTCTCGCCAGCCACGGCGCGACCGCTGCGCGCGAAGGCCTGGTCAGACTTCTCGGGCTGACCGAACAACAGTCCACCCTTCTAAAAATTCCAGACCGGCTACCCGAGCTACCCCCAGCACCGCGCGATGCACAAGAGGTCGGCTCTTCCGCAAGCAAGGAGCGTTTAGATGTAGCCATCGCCAAGCGCTCTTTAGACGCCATTGCCAAGGCCCAGGGCCTGAACTTCATTACGAGCTTCACGGACATTGAGCTGGCCATCCGTCGAGATACTGTTTTTGATAACGCAGGCGGTGGGCGCGACAATCGGCGAGGCTATGAAGTCCAGGTCAGTTTACCCGTGTTCGATTGGGGCGGCATGAAGCGCGATGCAATGAGCGCCCAACTTCTCGCGGCCGTGAATCACCTTGAGTCTACTGTGCGGGCTGTGGCCCCGAATCTGCGCGAGAGCTACTCCAGTTATCGCACGACTTACGACATCGCCAGGCATTATCGCGACGAAATTGTGCCTCTGCGAAAGCTCATCGCGGAGGAAAATGTGCTGCGCTACAACGGCATGATTATCGGTGTCTTTGAGCTGCTCGCCGATGCGCGCGACCAGGTCGGTAGCGTCATCGCAGCAATCAACGCGCAACGGCAATTCTGGCTTTCGGATGCCGCCTTGCAGGCCACCATCATCGGCAAGCCCACGATGATGCTGATCGGCCCGATTACGCCCGGCATGGCCTCTGGTGGCGCTGCGCACTAAGCGCCCCACCCTTTATAGCATTCAGGAATAGATCCATGAACTCCAGAAGAGACTTCTTTAGGACCGCGGGCATCGCTGGTGGCGCAGTTGCCTCGGCAGCAGTCAGCCGCGTCGCCTTGGCTGCGCTACCCGAGCCGGTCACACACACCAAGGCAGACACCATGCCGCCCTTAGTGCCCACGTCCGGTCGTCCCTATAACCCTGTGGTGACACCGAACGGCTGGACCTTGCCCTGGCGTATGAACAATGGTGTGAAGGAATTCCACCTCGTCGCCGAGCCCGTGGTTCGAGAAATGTCGCCTGGATTCAAAGCACATTTATGGGGCTACAACGGCCAGTCGCCCGGACCCACCATCGAGGTGGTTGAGGGTGACCGAGTACGATTCTTCGTCACCAACAAACTACCCGAACACACCAGCGTGCATTGGCATGGGCAACGCTTACCCAATGGGATGGACGGCGTATCAGGACTGACCCAACCGTCTATCCAGCCCGGAAAAACCTTCGTCTACGAATTTATCGCCAAGCGCCCTGGCACGTTTATGTATCATCCGCATGCCGATGAAATGACGCAAATGGCCATGGGCATGATGGGCTTTTGGGTGACCCATCCAAAGAACAAGCATCCGCTTATTGAAGAGGTTGATCGTGACTTTTGCTTCTTGCTGAATTCCTACGATATCGATCCGGGCGCCTACACGCCGAAAATTATGACCATGGTCGACTTCAACCTCTGGACCTGGAACAGTCGTGTATTTCCCGGTATCGATCCCTTCGTGGTTCGTAAGAACGACAAGGTGCGCATGCGTATCGGCAACCTCACGATGACCAACCATCCGATTCATTTGCACGGTCACGAGTTTACCGTCACCGGCACCGATGGTGGGCCTGTACCCAAAGCGGCACGCTGGCCCGAAGTGACCACCGATATTGCCGTAGGTCAAATGCGTCAGTTTGAGTTTCTGGCGGATGAGGAGGGCGACTGGGCCTTTCACTGCCACAAGAGTCATCACACCATGAATGCCATGGGGCATGATGTTCCGACGATGATCGGGGTGGATCACCGCCAAGTTGCGAAGCAAATCACCAAGCTTATTCCTGACTACATGGCGATGAGCGAGCGCGGCATGGCGGATATGGCTGAGATGGAAATGCCTATTCCCGAAAACACGGCCCCCATGATGACCGGCGCAGGCCCGTTTGGTTCGGTCGAAATGGGGGGTATGTTCAGCATGGTGAAAGTGCGCAAAGATCAAAAGCCGGGCGACTACAAAGACCCGGGTTGGTATCCGCATCCGAAGGGTGAAGTGGCGTTCGAATGGACTGGCTCACTGCCTGATCCGGCTCGCTTTGCCGCCGAGGGTGGACAAACCATGCCGAGCGAACGCATGCCCACAAAACAGATTGAAGTTCAAGTGAAGAAGCCCAAGGGCCATTCCGGACATTAATTAGCCACTCCAATACGGACGATCCACGAATTGAAAACGCTCGAACCTCTACGTTTTATCAAGGCAGGTGTATTAAACATCGCTCTCTTTGAGGCGGGCCCCAAAGAGGGCACACCGGTATTCCTCATGCACGGCTTTCCTTATGACATCCACGCTTACGCCGAAGTGGTCCCAATACTTGTCAAGCAGGGTTGCCACGTCTTTGTTCCCTACCTGCGAGGGTTTGGTCCGACCCGATTCCTGAGCGACGCCACGCCAAGATCAGGAGAGCAAGCAGCTTTAGGTGCGGATCTACTGGCCTTAATGGACGCGCTGAAGGTGCCCAAGGCCGTGCTCGCCGGATATGATTGGGGGGGGCGCGCCGCCTGTGTGGTCGCAGCTCTATGGCCTGAACGTTGTACGGGCCTACTGTCCTTCAATAGCTATAACATTCAGAACATCGCCCGAGCGATGAATCCTGACACGCCTGCGAACGAGCACAGCCTTTGGTACCAATACTATTTTCATAGTGAGCGGGGTCGCGCGGGTTTGGCAAAAGATCGGCGCGCGCTGTGTCAGTTGTTGTGGAAGCTTTGGTCGCCCACCTGGGGCTTCGACGCGACGACCTTTGAGCGCAGCGCCTCCGCCTTCGATAACCCGGATTTCGTCGATGTAGTGATCCAGTCCTACCGTCATCGTTTCGCCCTGGCTGCTGGAGACCCGGCCTACGCCGAGATTGAGCGTCGCCTGAGCCTACAGCCCGGCATTACCGTGCCGACCCTCACCTTCGACGGCGCTGATGACGGAGTGCGGCCACCCGCTCCAGCCGCGCAGCACGGGCATCTCTTTACAGGACGGCGATCACACCGCTTGGTGCCCGGGGTGGGTCACAATATGCCGCAGGAGGTGCCTAAGGTGTTCGCCGATGCCATTATGGAGTTGATCAGAGCCCACTAATCCACATACTTAAGCCCGGCTTTCGCCAAGGGCTCACGCATGTTGTACATATCCAGGCCCAACACGCCCGCGGCGAGCTTCTTGCGCTTTTCGGTCTCATTGCTTTCGCGAGCTTCTGCCGCGTTAGCTACTTGCATGGCGATGGCGGCGGGCACCACCACGACGCCATCCATATCAGCCATCACAACGTCACCAGGATTCACGAGCGCGCCAGCACAGACCACGGGGAAATTGACTGACCCAAGAGTGCCCTTGACCGTCCCCTTCGCACTGATGGCACGACTAAAGACCGGGAAATTCATCTCGGTCAGCTCAGTCACATCACGCACTCCTCCGTCGATAATGAGGCCCGTAGCGCCTCTTGCTTTAAAACTGGTCGCCAACAAATCGCCGAAAAAACCGTCTTCGTTATCAGTACTGCACGCCGCAACGACCACATCACCCGCTTGAATCTGTTCAGCCACGACATGCATCATGTAGTTGTCACCGGGATGCAGTAGCACTGTCACCGCAGGACCGCAACACTTGGCACCCGTATAAATGGGCCGCATGTAAGTTTTCATCAGACCAACTCGACCCATCGCTTCATGGATGGTCGCGACACCGAAGCGCGACAACTTTTCAACCGCTGCTTTATCAGCACGCACGATATTGCGCTTCACCATGCCCAATTGATTCATTTCCATCGTGTTCCTCTCCAAAAAAATCCGCTTTCAGGCAGTACTTGCGCAAACTCGCCGCGCCTAGGAGCCTTCATAGATATAATTAAGAATCAATGCTGCGCACCGCAGCAATCATCTCAGAGGCCAATCATACGATTTTGACAGGAATTCATGAAACCTCTTCAAGGTGCTCGACCAAACCTTGTTCGTTCACAGTCTCCATGCGAACTTTGAAACCCCACAATTTGGAGAGATGGTTCATCACAGCGGTACGCTGTTCACTCAGGGGCCGGCCACGGTGCAGTTGGTGACGCAAGGTCAAGCTACGATCACCATCGCGTTCATAGTTAACCACTTGAATGTCAGGTAGCTGATTATCGCGATTGTATTGCTGGGCGAGCAGCTTGCGCACCCTTCGGTAGCCTTCATCGTTATGAATGCTGTCGATTTGTAGATAATTGTTTTCCACATGATCGGCCACACCAAACAGATGAAAGTCGCGAATCACACGAGGCGACAAAAACTGTCCTATAAAGGATTCGTCCTTGTAGTTGCGCATGGCAAAGTCCAGAACTTTGAGCCAGTCGCCCCCTGCAATATCTGGAAACCACTGGCGATCTTCCGCACTGGGGTTCTCGCAGATGCGACGAATGTCGCTCATCATCATGAAGCCTAGGGCGTACGGATTGAGTCCCCCATAACCGCGCTCATCGAAGCCACGCTGGGTAATGACATTGGTATGCGAGGTCAGAACCTCAAGCATAAAACCGTCATCAACCTTGCCCTTGTCATAGAGCCGATTGAGCAAGGTGTAATGCCAGAACGTAGCCCAGCCTTCGTTCATGACCTTGGTTTGACCCTGCGGATAAAAATATTGCGCCATCTTGCGCACGATGCGCGCGATCTCGCGTTGCCAAGGAGCGAGCTTAGGTGAGTATTTCTCTACAAAATAAAGAAGGTTTTCCTCGGGATCGGGTGGGAACCTGGCTTGATCGTGAGCCTCCCGAAGGTTTTTTTTAGGAGGCAAGGTGCTCCATATCTCATCATATTTCTTATAGGCATAATCCTCACGATCCCGTTGACGTGCAGCCTCTGCCGCCACGGACAGGGGTTTCGGATGCCGATAACGACTCACACCGAAATCGCTTAAGGCATGACAGGCATCGATCACTTCCTCTACCGCATCATGGCCATACCGACTTTCGCAATCCATCACGTACTTGCGCGCAAAAACCATGTAGTCAATGATGGCGTCAGCACTCGTCCATTGCCGGAATAAATAATTACCCTTGAAAAAGGAGTTGTGACCATAACAAGCATGAGCGATCACCAAGCCCTGAAGGGGCATGGAATTGCCTTCCATCAAATAAGCAATACAAGGGTCTGAGTTAATGACGATTTCGTAGGCGAGACCACGCGCTCCCTTGCGATAGTCGTGTTCGTTTCGGATGAATTCTTTCCCGTAACTCCAGTGCGGGTAGCCGATTGGTAAGCCTACCGAGGCATAAGCATCGAGCATTTGTTCCGCGCTGATCACCTCGATCTGGTTCGGGTAGCAGTCGAGTTTAAACTCATTACAGGCGATATCCCCAATGGCTCGATCATAAGCATTGATCAAGTCGAAGGTCCATTCACCGCCATGCGACAGGGTCTGAGTGGAGGGCGACAACATAACCTAGCCTGCCTTCTTGCTAAATAGTTTTCGAAACACCGGGTAGATGTCGGACCGCTCTTGAACTTCTGCCATGTCGAAATGAGTGCTCGTGATACGGCTATAGGCGGCCGCCAATGTCGACAAACGAGAGTGGGCAGTATCAATTTCAACGTATGCAAAATGCCGCAGCTTCGGCATCAGTTCGTCCTCTAGGTAAGTTCGACTCTTTTCCGGATCGGCCCCAAAAGCATCGCCATCAGAAGCCTGAGCGCCATAAATATTCCACTGCTCATGGGGGAAGCGCTCAGCCATGATCTTTCCCATTAAATGCAAGGCCGATAGCACGACCGTTCCGCCGGATTTGGGATCATGGAAGAAACGCTCCTCATCAACCTCCTCGGCGTCATCGGTGTGACGCACGAAGACCACCGCTACTTTTTCATACTTGCGACTCAAGAACATGTACAGAAGCGTGAAAAATCGCTTGGCGAGATCCTTCTTGTTTTCATCCATTGAACCAGACACATCCATCAGGCAGAACATGACTGCCTGGCTACGAGGCACAGCAACCTTCACCCGATGACGATAACGCAAATCGATGTCGTCAAGAAAAGGCACTCGTTTTATCCTTTTCCTGAGCTCTAGCGTCTCCAATGCAAGCTTCTCCTCCTCAACGGCGCTTGATGCTTCGGGTTCGCGAACTTCCAATTCGGACAGTCTTCGTTTCAGACTCCCGGTGAGCGCGACGCGTCGACCCAAGGCTTGACGCAAGGAGCGCGGGATCGACATGTTCGTCGGCGCACCCGAATGGGTATAGCCTGCGCGCTGAAGCTTGTACTCAGCAATGTCTCCAACACTGGTACGGATCAGATTTGGAAGCGCAAGATCGTCGAAAAAAATTGCCATAAATTCTTCTCGAGACAAGGCGAAACTAAAACTGTCCTCGCCCTCGCCATCACCACCCTCCTCACCATCACCTTGACCCTGGCCGCCTTTGGGTCTTTCCATCTGATCGCCTTTTTGGAACTTGCGATTTCCCGGATGGATTGTTTCGTGATCGCCGCCTTTGCCGTGACGAAAAGCCGGCTCAGTGATATCTTTCGTGGGAATTTTGACGGTTCCACCACGCTCCATCTCTTTAATCGAGCGCTCAGCCACCATATCACCCACGGCCCGTTGAATGTGAGCCTTGTAGCGGCGCATAAAACGTTCGCGATTGACCGCACTCTTGTTGCGGTCATTCAGGCGTCGGTCGATGACTACTGACATGGCACCTCGCTAGTTTATTGGGACTTGCGAACTCGTAAATACCACTCACACAACAGTCGGACTTGCTTCTCTGTATACCCTTTGTCGACCATTCTGGCTACAAAACTTTCATGCTTGCGCTTATCTTCGACCGATGCTTTCGCATTAAAGGAAATCACGGGCAACAATTCCTCGGTGTTCGAGAACATTTTTTTCTCGATTACTTCGCGCAATTTTTCGTAGCTGGTCCAGCCCGGGTTCTTACCGCCATGATTGGCTCGAGCCCGCAACACGAAATTCACAATTTCGTTTCGGAAGTCCTTGGGATTCGCGATCCCCGCAGGCTTTTCGATCTTCTCGAGTTCGGCATTGAGTTGCGCGCGATCAAAACTCTCACCGGTTTCCTGGTCACGATAATCTTCATCCTGAATCCAGTAATCGGCATAGGTCACATAGCGGTCAAAAATGTTCTGACCATATTCCGAGTAGGACTCTAGATAGGCCGTTTGAATTTCCTTACCAATGAATTCTGCGTAGCGCGGCGCCAAGTACGCTTTGATGAATTCGACGTAGCGCCGTTGATTCTCCTCCGGCAATTGCTCTCGCAATAAGCGTTGCTCGAGCACATACATCAGATGAACCGGGTTGGCGGCAATCTCAGTTTGATCGTAATTAAACACTGAGGACAGTACTTTGTATGAAAACCTGGTTGAAATGCCGGTCATGCCTTCATCGATGCCGGCATAGTCGCGATATTCTTGGTATGTTTTGGCATTGGGTTCAACGTCTTTCAAGTTCTCGCCGTCGTAAACCCGCATTTTGGAGTAAATATTTGAATTCTCCGGGTCCTTTACGCGCGTCAGAATCGCGAACTGCGCCATCATTTCCAGCGTGCCGGGCGCGCAAGGCGCCAGTGAAAGTGAACTATGCTTCAACAGCTTGCGATAGATGCGTACTTCCTCGGAAACTTGAAGGCAATAGGGTACCTTGACGATATAGACTCGATCAAGGAAGGCCTCGTTGTTGCGGTTGTTGCGAAAAGCTGTCCACTCACTCTCATTGGAGTGCGCAAGGATCAAGCCCTGAAACGGAATCGCCGAAAACCCCTCCGTACCTTTGAAGTTGCCTTCCTGGGTCGCCGTGAGCAAGGGATGCAACATTTTGATGGGCGCTTTGAACATCTCGACGAATTCAAGCAAGCCCTGATTGGAAAGACAAAGACCCCCCGAATAGCTATAGGCATCGGGATCGTCTTGCGAAAGTGATTCGAGCTTGCGGATGTCTACTTTTCCGACCAAGGTCGAGATATCCTGATTATTTTCGTCGCCTGGTTCAGTCTTGGAGATCGCGACCTGCTTGAGCACCGACGGTTGAATACGCACCACCTTGAACTGGGTGATGTCGCCCTCAAACTCTTTCAGGCGCTTGACCGCCCAGGGACTCATGATCGTGTTCAGGTAACGGGTAGGAATGCCATATTCGGTCTCAAGCGCCGCGCCGTCGCGTTCCGCGTTGAAAAGCCCTAACGGCGATTCGTTGACTGGCGAGCCTTTGAGAGCATAGATCGGGAAGGCCTCCATGAGTAGCTTTAGACGCTCCGCGATAGAGGACTTGCCTCCGCCGACCGGGCCTAGCAGGTACAGAACCTGTTTTCGTTCTTCCAGGCCTTGGGCTGCGTGCTTGAAGTAAGCGACGATCTGAGAGATCGCATCTTCCATCCCGTAAAACTCGAGAAACGCGGGGTAGCGCCGAATGGTTCGATTGGAGAACAAGCGCGACAGGCGAACATCGGTGCGCGTATCGACAATTTCCGGCTCACCGATCGCGGCCAACATGCGTTCAGCAGCGCTTGCGTAAGCCAGCGGCTCGGTTTTGCAAAGCTGCAAATAATCAAGCAGCGAAAGCTCTTCGTCGCGCCCCTTGGCGTAAGCCTTACGATAAGAATCAAAGAAACTCATAGTAAATCCCCCAACAAAACTTGCTCAACAGAAACCGGTCGGTTATCGCTACGCTCCCACGTCCGAGAGCCGAGGTCGAGCCTGATACTGACGAACGCGAGTGACTTTACGATGATCGGTCGGCAAGCTGTTTCCAAGCGGCAACAATCCTGTTGCCGATGGTCAAATCAAATTCTCGAACAAAGCGGGAGCTAGGCAGCAGTCCGTCTTGGCGGCGGCAGGGCGCCATCGAAGGTTAGCTCTTATATTACCTTTAACGCGACAGAGTGAGTGGAGATGACAGCTACAACATTTTTTTTGCAAGGAGTGCCCGGCGAATTACCCATGCATCGTTGCGCTAAGGGCGTCTGCGCGCGCAATGCGGAAGGCGCGGTGCATTGTTCAAGGGCGTGGGGACTCGACTTAACGTTGCCGGGAAATGCAGCCTTCGAAGGCTGTTTGCGACGGCGACAAGAGTAACCGGACAGTGATTGCCCCTTGACGATTTGAGCGAAAGTCATCGTACCTTTCATAGAGCGATAGAGCGGCCCTTAGAACAAACTATGTCCAACACTATTTAGTCAAACATTAACACAACACACTTCCTAAGTACACTTAATATCTGTAGGTATTCGCGAAGTCTAGTGGTAGGAAGATCGGCAAATACACTGCCAGC
>JAYUOT010000193.1:0-3043 GCA_043760705.1 Betaproteobacteria bacterium | reverse complement strand
CAAGGCCGTGCGCTTTGAGAAAGACGCTGAAGCGGCGGAAACCAACCGTACGCTCACCTTGATCGGTATCAGGCGCAGCACCGCAATCGCGTGGTTAGACCGTTCCTATCAGGAGCAAATGGTCGAACTACTCGTGCAACAGCGCAGTGAATCCAAGCTACAAATCGAGGCTTCTGATGCTGCGTATCGAGGTGGCCGCGGCTCCCAGGCGGATGTCTTTGCCGCACGCCTTGCCGCGTCTCAGATGGAAGACCGAGTGCTTGCGTCCGAACGTCAAGTGGTCACCGCAAAGTCACGGTTAGCTCGGTGGGTGGGTGGGGCAACGGAGAAAAATCTAGCGGGTCGACCAAGGCTTGAGGAATTACCTTGGCAAGACAATGGTCTGGAGGCTCTGATGCTTAAACACCCGCAGGTGGCGGTGTTGGCTCGGCAGGAAGAGATAGCGCTGGCCGAGGTGGCGTTGGCTCAAGCCAATAAACAAGCAGACTGGAGCGCCGAAGTGATGTTCAGCCTTCGCGGCCCGGCGTATTCAAACATGGTGTCGATCAATGTTTCCTTGCCCTTGCAGTGGGATCAAAAAAATCGACAAGACCGCGAACTCGCGGCCAAACAAGCTTACGTGCTGCAACTTCGGGCCGAACGTGAAGACGCCGTGCTTGGCTATGTAGTTGAAGGACGTGCCCAGTTGCAGGAATGGCAGAGCAATCGCGCCAGACTCAAAGGCTTCGACGAATCCATCGTACCCATCACTGCTCAGCGCACTCAGGCCGCGATCACTGCCTATCGTGGGGGCAGCAGCACGGGCACGTTAAGTGCCGTGTTGGAGGCTAGGCGCGCCGAGATCGATGTCCGCATGGAGCGCCTGCGGTTGGAAATGGAGACGGCTCGTCTGTGGGCACAACTTTTTTACCTGATCGACACGAACTCCGCTGGAGAGCAGCCATGAAGTACAAGAAATTACTGATCGGGTTAGTCCTTGCCGGTCTCACCGCGGGTTCTGGTTTCGCAATTTATCAAATGGGCATGCAGCGCGGCATGACCATGCTGAGCGATGCTTCAAAACCAACGGCTTCCAGCAACAGTTCGGCTCAACCGGGCGGCCTTCCTCAAAGCATCGCCGAAGGCGAAGACGCCACCCGACGTCACATTGCAAAAGGGATCAAAGCGGGCGATATTGATCCAATCACCGGCCGCAAAGTGCTGTACTACCACGACCCCATGGTGCCGGGAAATAAGTTTGACAAGCCCGCTAAATCGCCCTTTATGGACATGATGCTGGTGCCGGTCTATTCCGCTGGAGATGGTGGCGACGATGGCAGCAACGTCACGGTCAGTTCACGCATTCAGCAAAACCTCGGAGTTCGGACGGCCGAGGTTCTCATGGGTAGCCTGTCGCCGCAGGTCTCAGCGGTCGGCAACATCGCTTTCAATGAACGCGATCAGGCGTTTGTGCAGGCCCGTGCCACGGGCTTTGTCGAGCGGCTTCATGTTCGCGCAACCTTGGACAGGGTCAGTAAAGGTCAGATCCTTGCCGAACTCTACGTGCCCGACTGGATAGCGGCTCAAGAGGAGTTTTTAGCAGTGCGTCGCATGCAGGGTGCCGACCTCGCACCCTTGATCGATGCAGCGCGTCAACGCATGCGCCAAGTCGGTATGAGCGACGAACAGGTTCGCGTCGTTGAGACGAGTGGCAAAGCCCAAGCTCGTGTTGCGGTCATTGCTCCGATTGGTGGCGTGCTGGTTGAGCTATTGGCTCGCGAAGGCATGACAGTAACCCTCGGCGCCACCTTGTTTCGTATCAATGGCCTGGGCAGTGTCTGGGCCGAGGCTCAGCTACCTGAAAGTCAGGCCGCAACGGTTCGACCCGGTACCAAGGTTCAAGCGAGTAGTGCGGCTTATCCTGGCACAGCGCTGCGCGGCACCGTGCAGGCGCTGTTGCCGGAGGTCAACGCCGCGACGCGTACGCTCAAAGCCCGTGTGGAATTGCCCAACCCCGGGGGTCTTTTGGTACCCGGCATGTTTGTCAACATGAAGTTCTTGGACCTGCGGACGGAGAAATCGCTACTGATTCCCAGCGAAGCGGTGATTCAAACGGGCAAACGCGTGCTGGTCATGCTGGCCGAGGACAAGGGCAAGTTTCGTCCAGTGGAGGTTGAGCTAGGCGTTGAAAGTGAGGGGCAGACAGAGATCAAGCTTGGTCTGCAAGCGGGTCAGCGGGTTGTGGTGTCATCGCAGTTTCTCATTGATTCCGAAGCCAGTTTAAAGGGCGTTGAGGCGCGTTTGAACGATAGGCCCAAACCATGATTGCCCGACTCATCCACTGGTCGATCGCGAACCGCTTTCTTGTGTTGCTCACCACCTTGATGGTCAGCGCTTGGGGCGTGTATAGCGTACTTCGAACACCGCTCGATGCTTTGCCGGATCTCTCCGATGTGCAAGTCATCATCCGCACGACCTATCCGGGCCAAGCCCCGCGCCTTGTCGAAAATCAAATCACCTATCCGCTCACAACCACCATGCTGTCGGTGCCGGGTGCCAAGACCGTGCGCGGTTACTCGTTCTTTGGTGATTCTTTTGTGTATGTTTTGTTTGAAGATGGCACGGATCTGTACTGGGCACGTTCGCGCGTGTTGGAATACTTGAATCAAGTTCAATCCCGTCTGCCTCCTACCGCCAAAGCGACGCTGGGACCCGATGCCAGTGGCGTGGGATGGATTTATCAGTATGCCTTGGTGGATCGTGGCGGCACGCAAGACGCTTCGCAGCTACGTGCCCTGCAAGACTGGTTCCTCAAGTACGAACTCAAGACCGTGCCCAACGTGGCGGAGGTCGCGAGCGTGGGGGGCATGGTGCGCCAATACCAGATTGTGCTGCAACCCGAAAAGCTGGCGGCCTACGGTATCCCCCACGGTAAAGTGATTGAGGCCGTTCAGAAGGGCAATCAGGAGGCCGGTGGGTCCGTGGTGGAATTGGGGGAAGCCGAATACATGGTGCGGGCGAGTGGCTACCTGCAATCGCTGGATGATTTTCGGAAACTTCCGCT